>JAPKFY010000002.1 GCA_026646335.1 Aequorivita sp.
TCACAAACCTAAAGCATCCTTTTTAACGATTGCAAATACTGTCCATTTGCGAGACTGATTAAAAAATAAAGCCGCTTAAAGCGGCTTATATAAGTTCGGTTTTTAAAAATTATGGGGTTGTGCAACGGTTACCATTGTTGCCAGTAGTTTTTTTCGCTCGCATTATCATTTTAATATCCGCATATAGGTACATTCCGCAAACAGCAATTCCAATTATTGATTGTAATATATTTCTAATTCCGTTTTCAAATAATAACCATACACTGATGAAAACTATAAAGAGTGAAAAAGGATATGTAAATAATCTAATCAGAACATTTTTTAGGGACCATTCTCTTTCTGGTTCCTTTTCTTCAACTTCTATATCTAAAATTTCAAAAATCTGTTCAAGTTGGTTTTGTTTTTCAAATCGGTAAACCTTACGGGCCACCCATACAATCAGAAAAGAAAATACAACAAGAAAAGTGGCCATTTGCCATTTTTCAAAAATGTCAAACTCGGATAAATTTTTAGGGAAAATCAGCCATATCAATCCGATTATGATAAATCCAATTATCATTTTTCCCACCGGATTTAATTTAGTAGATATGTTTGTTAGATGGTTGTTAGCATTAAATTCAAAGGTAAAAATTGGGTAGAAAGTTAGATTCCACATATTCTGACGCCATACTTTTATTTCATTTCTGGAAACTTCGCCTTTAGCTGTCATATCACGAGAAAATATATTCCACAAATGATTAAGAAAAGTGTTTTCTTTCCGCAATTCAATTAGTTTTTCTACATCTTTTTTTGTGACTTCCAATGTTTTCTTAAATTACTGGCAACATAGTTGTATACGAATGTCTGCACGAGTTTATGGCTGCTATATTCCATACGTGCGCAAGTCCATAGGCATCTTCCAAAGATAAACAAATCGCGCTATCTCCCCATCACCGCCATCTAGGTTTCCACCTTAGCATTTAGCAATTTGCTTTCCTCCTCCAGTGCGGGTTATAAAATTAAAAGTAAGCTTTTATTGTTCAACTTTAATTGGATAGGCATCTAAAAGCCCGACAACTTAATTACCCGATTTTAGCTTCCTATTTTTTAAAACATTAGTAATTATTGTTTAAGAACAATAAGTTTTTCTTACATTTATTGACTTGCAAAAAAACCCTGAACGCCTATTATATTAACACTACCTCTAATTACTATGAAATCCATTGCTTTCCGAATAAGTATTCTGCTGTTTTCAATACTTGCGCTCCATGCCTGTAAAGACGACGAAGATTCAGACTATGTGCCTTTAAATATTGTTGCCAACGCAGATACTGGCGAGGTTTTTCAAAATTCCTCCTTGCAAATTGCGATCCTAGACAACGACTCCAATGTTCCCGCAGATGGTGAAATTACACTTACGGCGCCACAAAGCGGCACGGTGAGCATAAACACCAATGGCACCCCCGCAAATATTCTGGACGATACCGTGCTTTATAGCCCGGATGTTACCTTTGTAGGTGAAGTTACTTTTGACTATACGGTTTGCGACCCTACGGGACAAAGTTGTGCCACTGCAACGGTTACCATTACTGTTTTGCCCTTTTCTCCCGTAAATTTTGATATTAATGCCGTTCCGTATCCAAAGCTATCCGATTATAATTTCTACGAAGGAGACCTAGCGGATCTATCGCCTGTGTACGGGGTTTTGCCCTACGAACCCATAAACACCTTGTTTACAGATTACGCTCACAAAAAGCGTTTTGTTTGGATGCCCTACAATGTATCGGCAACCTACGTGAGCGATGGGGATAACTTAAATTTTCCGACAGGAAGTGTTTTGATCAAAACTTTCTTTTACGAAAATGTTTTGCCCAATAATACTACCAAAAACATAGAGACCCGTATGCTGATAAAGAAAGGAGATGGTTGGATTTTTGCAAATTACATCTGGGATGAAGCCCAGCAGGAAGCCGTTCTAAATACAACGGGCTATGGCTTTAATGTTCCCGTGGAATGGATTGAAAACGGCGAGACAAAATCTGTTAATTACAGAATCCCTTCAGAAACGGAATGCTTTATTTGCCATAAGTCATTTGACGTAATCATTCCCATTGCCACAAAACCCCAAAACTTAAATTCTATCTATAATTATGCGGAGGGTATGGAAAATCAACTTCAAAAATGGGAAGAGATTGGATACATTGCAGATAACAGTATTCCCGCTAATATTGAGACCGTGCCAAGTTGGAAGGATATTTCACAGACTTTAGAAACTAGGGTCCGCTCCTATTTTGATATAAATTGCGCCCATTGCCACGTATATGGTGGGCATTGCGGTGCACGCTCGTTGCGATTGGCTTTCAGGGAAAGCAGTAATCCTGATAACCTAGGCATTTGTGTGGAACCCGACCTTCAGATTCCCGGCTATGATGGCGCAAAACTCATTACTCCCGGCGATCCTGAAAACTCAGTCCTCTTTTTTAGACAAGCCACAACACTAGAGGAATACAGAATGCCTATGAACGGCCGAACCTTGACAGATGACAATTTTCTTCCGGTTTTGGAAGAATGGATAAATTCCCTTACCGAACCTTGTGATTAATCATTAAAAACTATTTATATGAAAAAAATATTTACCCTAATTTCAATAATGACACTTTTTGGAGTAGGAAATGCGCAGGTATCATTTACCGCATCCCCTATTTCAACAACTGGATCAGAGCGAGCCGCAGTTGATATGAACGGTGATTTTTTGGACGATTTGGTATCTGTAACTGAAACCAATATTCAAATTTACTATCAACAAGCAAACGGCAGTTTTGTAGAGCGGAACATCACCACTACTCCAGCAGACAATTTGCCTTCTTGGAGCCTTGCCGCTGCAGATTACGATAAAAATGGCCATACCGATTTACTTTACGCAGGTGGCAATGGGGTTACTTTTATGAGAGCCAACAACAGTGACGGTTTTGATGAAATTAGCTTTCCGCAATATGTGTTTTCGCAGCGCTCCAACTTTGTGGACATCAACAATGATGGCCATTTAGACGCCTTTGTGTGTCACGATGTTGCTCCTAGCGTTTATTATATCAATAACGGAGATGGAACCTTTACCTTCCATCAAGGAGATATTGGCGACTATCCAACGGGAGGGAATTACGGTTCCGTTTGGGTAGATTATGACAATGATGGCGATATGGATTGTTTTATAGCAAAATGCAATGTGAACGGTGACGTGAATGAAAGAAGTGAAAACCAACTCTATCAAAATGACGGTGCCGGTAACTTTGTGGAAGTAGGTGAAGCTGTGGGATTAAAGGACAATATGCAAACGTGGTCTTCTGCTTGGGCAGATTTTGATAACGATGGGCATTTGGATGTATTTATAGGAAGTAGCTCCGGTAGTTTCACACATAAATTAAATAGAAATAATGGCGACGGCACCTTTACGGATATTTCCGCTTCTACGGGAATACACGCATTAACTACTACGGGTATTGAAAATTGCACCTATGATTTCAATAACGATGGCTATGCCGATATTGCATCCAATGGAAATATCCTTTTGAATAATGGCGACTTAACCTTCACTTTAGTTCCCTTTGCTTTGCCAAACAACAATGGCTCCCTTGGCGATTTAAACAATGATGGGTTTGTCGATTCCTTTACGGGGGGAAATATTTATTACAATGATGCAAACGCAAACCATTGGATAACCATTAACACCATTGGTGTGGAAAGTAATATCAATGGCATTGGGGCCCGAGTAACGATCACCTCAACTTTAGGAAGTCAAATTCGCGAAGTGCGCAGTGGGGAAGGTTTTAAATACATGAGCACGCTTAACACCCATTTTGGTTTAGGGACAGATACAGAGATTACTACCCTTACTATCAATTGGCCTTCAGGAATTGTAGATATCTTGGAAAATGTAGCTGTTGATCAAGTAATTTCTGTAGTGGAAGGCTCTACGGTTATCGGTATAGATGAAAATACAGTAAGCAATCTTATTCTTTATCCCAATCCGACGCAAGGCGTTTTAAACCTTGGCAATTTAACCGATTTTACAAACCCTGCGTATTCAATCTTTGACCTTCAAGGGAAAAAAGTGATGGAAGCTAAAGTAGAATTAAACGCTATTGACGTTTCTAATTTGGCAACAGGAAATTACATTCTGAAAATTAACGACGGCAACACCTTAAAAACACAGCGTTTTATTAAAAGGTAGATTTCCAAAAGAAGAAATAAATACAGAACACCGTCGCTCTTTAGTGACGGTGTTTATTTTTTTAAGGAGTGATAATAAGGTTTTGGCTTAAAAGCGTTGTTTTCTCTTGGGAGCACTGTGGATATAGTGATCAAATTCCTCTTTTATTTCATACCCTTCTTTAAGATATTTGAATAAGTAGCTGGCTTGTTTCTTGAACTTTAATTTGATTGTCCAAATTCCAAAAAGCCAAATGGGAGCATAACAGGTATATTTTATATTGCCATCTTCTTTCTTGCACTCAAAAACCAAAATCGATCCGCCAAAAGCACTTTTAATAAACGTATCGAAGTTTTCAACTTTTATCAATTTAAAACGAATAGCTTCATCGAGCCATTCAGTGCTGATGTATTCCTTTTTAGTATTAAATTCAATTTTCTCAAACCCTTTGCTTTGGAACCACCTCCCAATATCCATATTGCTGAAATCACCATCAATTGAATTCATCTCTAATTCATATTTTTAAATTGGCGTTTGTCAACGGGAATATCTTAAAATGTTTACTTCAAATATAGCACAAAAACCCACTATTTCCGAACCACCGCCATCAGGGCTTTCACCAGCGAGTGTAAAGGCTGCTTCAAGCTGTGGTTTTAAAATTACTTCTCAATTATAATTTGATATATCCAAAAGCCCAGCAGGTTGGATCACCTAATTTGAAAATAAATCTTATTTAAATGATGACATTTTTCAAATTTTCCGATACATGGTTGTAAAGCGGGAATGATTAAACATCAGCACCAACCTTTCAACAATTAATTCTAACCATTTAAATCTCACATCATGAATGAGCAAAACATTTCCCTATTAATTCGTCACATCGCAGGCTCTAAAAAAGGACAAGTTGAAAAATTTTCAGTTGCAAGCACTCCTGAAGTTCGGATAGGCCGCGGATTGGATAACGATGTAAGCTTTGACCCTGTTAAGGAAGATACCATCAGTCGCGATCATTGCCGAATTGTTCAGGATAACACAAATCCTGAGCGTTTCTTCATCTTCGACTGCCAGAGCAAAAACGGAACCTTCGTAAACGATGCACCTACTACCAGTAAAACAGAACTTTTCGCGGGTGACATCGTAAAACTTGGAAAAGAGGGCCCTTCCTTTGAATTTGATCTTGATCCACGCCCGCAGTCGCATATCAAAAAGACCCGCGTTATCGATCCAATCATTGCAAAAGAAACGAAGATGCATACTGCTACTGATATGCCTAAGGCCACTTCAGAGAAAACTCCACCCGCAAAAGAAGGTATCGGCAAGAATACCATGCAGCACATGATTCGCGAATCTGAAAAGAAAAGTAGGACCGGTTTAGTAATTACAATTATTGCAGTCCTGTTGCTGGCCTCTACGGGCGGCTATTTGTTGTATAAAAATACGAATGTAAAGGAAATCGTTCATGTGAAGGATCCTAAAACTACATTTACTCCGGCCGAAATAGCGAAGGAGAACAAAGAGAAAGTGGTATATATAGAGATGGCATGGAAACTTACAAGCACGGCATCTAGTGAGGAAATGTATCAGGTTTATTACCCTGTCGTGCAGAATAAAAAAATTATTGGATACCAAGGTGCCTATAGACAAAATAACCAAGGAGCAATCGTACCCTTGTTAGTAACAAAGGGCGACTACCTAAAGTCATTCGGTAATTATGATGGTATAGAACTTGATCTCATTGCGAGCGGAGGCAGTGGCAGCGGCTTTGTTGTTGACGACCGGGGTTTTATAGCTACAAACAGGCACGTGGCTTCCAATTGGCTCACGAGTTTTCACTTTCAGGAATATGCCTTTCCAGGTGTGCTTGTAGAGCCTAATCAGAACGGACAATTGGCACCGGCCTGGGATAAACAAGTTACAAGGGAGATGGTCGGCGAATGGGTTCCTGGCAACGATAAGAGCTACACAGGGGTGAATACGTATCTTGACGTAACCTTTGCCAATAACTCACAAAGAACGCCAGCGAAGATTGTCCGTATCTCTTCTACACACGACATAGCTATGATTAAAATTGATTTGCCTGAGTCTTTACCAAAGGTGGAACTTTATGACAGTTATGATGAAATTCAGCCAGGAGATCTTGCAATTGTTATGGGGTATCCAGGTATCGCACCGGCGCAACTTGTACTCAAGCGTTCCCAGGATGTATTTAATTCCAATCCAGAAATTACATCCGTTCCCGTTCCTACCGTTAGCAATGGAAACGTTGGACGAATGGTTCGTGGTTCCGAAAAAAACAGCAAGATTGATGATTACCAATCCACGTTCGGTGACTATTATCAGCTTACCATCAATTCTACCGGTGGCGGCAATAGCGGTGGGCCTATGTTTGATGACAAGGGACGCGTAGTAGGTGTGTACAGCGCCGGCAAATGGGAGCCAGGCACCTCGATTAGTTTCGCTGTTCCAATTAAGTACGTAATGGAGCTAATGGGGCGTCAGGAAGTTATTAAATAGACACCTTTTTTCAACCAACAAATTTTTAGATGATTACTGTCACTTTTTTCACCCGCTCTGTAATCAGAGCTGGTGGAAGACAGTAACGAAGTATTTAACAATAATAAATTATGAGGTTTTTATTTTCAAAAAAAAATAATAAGGTAGTTGATTCAACTAAGAGTAGTCGTAGCGGTATAGCGAATTTTTGTGAAGTCTATGCGCTTTCAGAAACAGGTCCGGTACGCGACCACAACGAAGATTCCATCGCTTTTTCCTTTCCGGAAAATGACAGGCAAAATCTTATTGCCGTGGTTGCAGATGGAATGGGAGGACACAATGCAGGGGAAGTAGCCAGTAAGATGGCTTGCGATCTATTGCTTGACTACTGCACAGAAAACTGGAAACAGCACGATCCAGAAATACTGCTTCATAAAGCATTCATCAAAGCGCACCAAAAGATTATAGAGACCGGCAACTCAAATTCCGAGCAAAAAGGAATGGGTACCACGGCCACTTCGGTGATTATTCAGCAGGATGTTTGTTATATGGGCCACATTGGTGATAGCCGTGCTTACTTGTTACGGAATGGTACCCTAATGCAACTGAGCACAGACCACACCTTGGTCAATCAAATGTTTGAAAGCGGTGAGATTACAGAAAAAGAACGGGATCATCACCCTATGAAGAATGTGCTATTGCAGGCATTGGGCACCACGCCAACCATACAACCTCAGGTTCCCTCTGATGGATGGGCGATACAGGAAGGCGATCGTTTGTTTCTCTGCTCTGATGGGGTGTATGATGCGCTAAGTTTGGAAGACATCAAAGACTTACTCTTGATGAAACAAGCAGAATTTGTGTTGGAATGTCTCAGTTCGGTGGCAACGTCACGCAATGTTTCTGACAACTTCTCCGCTTTGCTGATAGATATTTCATCAGGCGTTCTATCGATCCCTTCGGTAACAAAAGAACAAAATATAGTATAATGAGCAGACAGGGCAGTCAATATGAAATTATCCAAAAGCTTGGCGAAGGCGGAATGGGAATGGTGTATCTCGCAAAAGATACCATGATTGACAGATTGGTCGCCATAAAACAACTTCATCGGAATTCAGGATCGGAAGAAGAGAGCCTAGGAGAACGTTTTCAGGCAGAAGCACTAGCACTGGCTAAACTGAATCACCCCAATGTCACCCATCTTTACTCGTTCATTCCTCAGGAGGATACTTATTGGATGATCATGGAATACGTGGAAGGAAAGACGCTTGAGGACTGGCTTTCCGTCCATAAAAAAATTACACATCAGCTCGCTGCCAGCATTGCAGTGCAAATGCTTGATGGTTTACACCATGCACATCGAAAAGGTATCATTCACCGCGACATCAAACCTGCAAATGTGATGATTAATGGAGATGGAGAGGTAAAAATTATGGACTTCGGCATTGCGAGAATGCGTAACGCACAGCGTATTACCAGTCACGGTAAATCAGTAGGGACGCTAGAGTATATGGCGCCAGAACAAATTCAGGGTCAGGAAGGTGATGAGCGAACAGACGTCTATGCTGTAGGCAATATTCTGTACGAAATGCTTTGCGGCGCCACCCCTTTTCATAGTGATACCGATTATAGATTGATGAAGGACAAGCTGGAAAAACAGCCGGAATCTATCTTACGGGAAAATCCTACGGTTCCAGATTCCTTTGAGAAGATAATCTTTAAAGCCCTCCAGCGCAATCCGAACAAGAGATACCAGTCTGCTCGGGAAATGAAAAATGCTATTGAGAAATGTCTAGATGGAACTCTGCTCGATCAAGCCTCACTTACTAAAGTGCTTCGAGCGTCACAGGTTTTCACAAAACCAGAAAAAGGAAATGAAATCATCTCTGTCAGCAAAATTTTGTTACGGGCAAAATCGATCTCGGGTAGGTTCAAAGTTCCCAGTTTGGGAAGATTCAAGGTAACCGCTCTTAGTAAAATTAATAAGCCTTTTTTGATTCTGGGCGTCTCCGTGCTATTGTGTGCTGTCCTATTGATTTGGGGTGGAGGATCCGAGATCAGCAACAAGGAAGAAATCCTTGAAACCCTTGCTATTACTTGGGAAGAGCCTGCAGATGAGCCAGAGAAGGAGATCGTAGAACAAACTTCAGGTAATTTTGATGAGACACCTAGCGAGATGTACAAGCGAATTGCTAAGCAACCAGAGGAAAAAACAAAACCTCAAGTGAAGAAGAACAACGCAAAACCGATTGTAGACGAACAATCGGATAGTAAGCCATCGAATACATCCAAACAAAGTGACCGAAGTAAGGGCAATAAGGACAGTAAAGGCAGTGAAAATATAATTGAAAAACCCAGGGTTTCACAGCCCCCTGCGGAAGTACCTGCCGGAAAAACAATTCTTGTAACGCTAATGGAAGAAATTACTTCAGAGGAAAAAGAGCGTGACGGAAAATTTGTACGGCTTACTTGTAATGAAGATGTGGTGGCAGACAACAGGATTATCATTCGTAAAGGTGCAGCGGTAACAGGAAAGATTGTGGACTGCGTACCATCAAACGACAGAAAGAAAGCCTTGATTGGCTTTGTCATCATTCGGGTGGAAGCAGTTGACGGCAGCATTGTCAAATTAAAGTCGAAACGGTATCGTTTATTTGCTAATGTCCCGGGAAAGGCCATAAGCTATCGTTCCGGACAGACCTTTGAAGCAATACTGCAGCGAGGCATTGTGAAATAGGTGACTTAATGCTTCAAATTTCAAACCCATCTAATTTTATCAATCTATAAGTCTAGAATCTTCACACATTTTCTATTAGTTTTGCATTTGCTAATTAGTTGCCCAAACGACGCAACTAATCTTATACAACAACATGGAACAAACTGAATTCTTAGAAAAAAATATATTTATCGATTTGAAAAACTTGAATGAAGCATCAGACAAAGAGAGTGTTCAAGTTTTTTCTGAGGCCGATTTCGAAATCGTTCTGCAACGCGTTGAGCATTTTGGAATTGGAGTTTATAGTGTTTCATCTTGGCTGAAGGGTAAAGTCTCTGAGGTTGCATCACATGAAAATTTCAAAAAGAAAGCCACGGATCCAAAATGGTACAAAAAAGCATTTTTGACGTTTAAATCCCGGCAATCTGGACTTTCTTATTCCGCGACCTATAAGGTTTCCAATAAACTTTTAGCGAAAAACACCTCTTTGGGCAACGAAGAATTGAGCTAAAAAAGCCTCTCTACCTTAATTTCAGCTAGCTGCATTCTCCGTATTCGCTTTTCATTTTGCCTTAAGCCGCATAGCCTTCGCCCTCCTTCGCTTTGCGCTTTTCAGCAAAGCGAAGGAGGGGTTTTTTTCTTGCCCATTCAATTACTTTTCAATACTTTTAGGATTATGACAGAAGCCGCCCTAGAAAAAGAAAATAAAGAGCTCGCCAAGCAGTATAAACAGTTGCTCAAGATCAGTTATCGCACCCTTACAAAAGAAGATAAAAAGCTGATTCGCAGCGCTTTTGACCTTGCGGTTGATGCCCATAAAGAGCAACGCCGCAAAAGTGGCGAAGCCTATATTTTTCATCCAATAGCCGTTGCAAAAATTGTTGCTTCAGAGATTGGTTTGGACGCAACTTCCATCGCGGCTGCCCTTTTGCACGATGTGGTTGAAGACACAACCTATTCATTGGAAGATATTGGACGTATGTTCGGCCCTGCTGTTGAAAGAATAGTTGATGGCCTCACAAAAATTGCACATATTTCCATGTCTGAAGACGTATCGATGCAAGCGGAAAACTTCCGAAAAATGTTGCTTACCCTCAATGAGGACATTCGTGTAATCATCATAAAAATTGCGGACAGATTGCACAATATGCAGACGATGGATTCCATGCCGCCAGATAAGCAGCGGAAAATTGCTTCGGAAACGCTGTACATCTATGCACCCCTCGCCCATCGAATTGGGCTTTACAACATAAAAAGCGAACTTGAGGATTTAGGCTTAAAATTCACTGAACCCGAAGTGTATGCAGATATTTTAGGGCGAATTAAAGAAAGCAAAGAAGAACAGGACGCCTACATTGAAGCTTTCAACAAAGTGATAAAGGATTCTTTAGACGCCGAAGACTTAGAATATGACATAAAAGGCCGCCCAAAATCAATTTTTTCCATCCGAAGAAAAATGCTGGCGCAGAACGTTAGCTTTGACGAGGTCTATGATAAATTTGCGGTTCGAATTATTTACAAAAGCACGCCGGAGAACGAAAAATTCTTCGCCTGGAAAATTTACTCCATCGTTACCGATCATTTTCGCCCAAACCCAATAAGGTTGCGCGATTGGATTTCTTCGCCGAAATCTACAGGTTATGAAGCCTTGCACATTACAGTTATGGGGCCAAAAGGGCGTTGGGTTGAAGTACAGATTCGCAGTGAACGCATGAACGAGATTGCCGAAAAAGGGTTCGCGGCCCATTACAAATACAAGAACAAGGAAAAAGACGACGGCGGACTTGAAAATTGGTTGGACAAACTGCAGGATACGCTGGAAAATTCAGAAATAAGTGCTGTGGATTTTGTGGAGGAATTCAAACTGAACCTTTACGCCAAGGAAATTTTTGTCTTTACACCAAAAGGCGATTTGTATTCACTTCCCAAAGGTGCAACGGCTTTAGATTTTGCTTTCCACATTCACACTGAAATAGGAATGCATACCCGCGGTACCAAAGTGAACGGAAAGCTTGTTCCCCTTAGCCACGAACTGAAAAGCGGCGACCAAGTGGAAGTAATAACTTCAGAAAACGCCAAACCCACAGCAAACTGGCTAAATTACGCCACAACTGGACGGGCCCGTTCAAAAATCAAATCGTCCTTAAAAGACGAAAAGAAACAATTAGCCGAAGAAGGAAAAGTAATCCTGACAAGAAAATTAAAGTCGTTAAAGCTAAATTTGGATGAGAGCATGCTCAACCAATTGGTGGTTTTCTTTAAAGTTAAAACAAGTCTAGATTTGTACTACCGTGTGGGCGCCGGGATAATCGACAACCAAAAACTGAAGGATTTTGCAGCTTCGCGAAGCAACGCCTTTATCAGTTTCTTCAAAAACAGAATCCGAAAGCCAGACAAACCGGAGGATGTTCACAAAGAAGAAATAACTGAAAAATTTGATCAATTGGTTTTCGGCAAAAACGAAGATAAGTTGGATTATAAAATGTCGAATTGTTGCAATCCCATTCCCGGCGATGACGTTTTTGGTTTTGTAACGGTCACCGAAGGAATTAAAGTGCATAAAACCAACTGCCCCAATGCGCTGCAGCTTCAGAGCAATTACAGCTACCGCATTATGCCTGCAAAATGGATTGACTCCACCCAACGTGAGTTTAAGGCAAATTTAATAATTAGTGGAATTGACACCATTGGCTTGGTAAACGAAGTGACAAAAGTGATTTCCAACAACCTACATATAGATATGAAAAGCGTCCACTTTGATAGTAATGATGGGGTTTTTACCGGAAAAATTGTTGTTGTGGTTAAAAATAAAACCATTCTCAATAACTTAGTAGATAACATCAAAAAAATAAACGGAATTGATAAAGTTACTAGAATGTAATTTTTAAATGACTTAAGACTTTAAGACCTAGGATATAAAACTGGAAATAGTAGTATACAAAAAAAACAGGGGCGATTAAAATATTTTTTCAAGTGTATCTTACGTCTTAAGTCCTTTCGTCTTACGTCTAATCTCGAAAGCTTCATTTTCTTTACTTTCGCCAATGCTACATCCAAAATTTGAGTAACTTTGCAAACTTAATTATGAGTTCAAAAACAGACATAAGCAATCAGGAAATTGTAAAGAACGTTTTTACGGGTTATCTTGAGAAAAAAGGACACCGTAAAACACCGGAACGCTATGCCATTCTTCAGGAAATTTATGACCACGACGATCATTTTGACATCGAATCGTTGTACATAAATATGAAGAACAAAAACTATCGCGTTAGCCGTGCTACGCTTTACAATACTATTGAATTACTTTTGGAATGTGGTTTGGTGCGCAAACACCAATTTGGGCAGAACCAAGCTCATTACGAAAAATCGTATTTTGACCGCAACCACGATCACGTAATCCTTGCAGATGGCGAGGTGATCGAGTTTTGCGACCCACGAATTCACACCATTAAGAAAACAATTGAAGAAGTTTTTAATATTGAAATAACCAACCATTCACTTTATTTCTACGGAAATAAAAAAACACCCGCCACAAAAAATGACGGGAACAATTCCAAATAAATTATGGCAGTAGACTTACTACTTGGACTACAATGGGGCGACGAAGGCAAAGGAAAAATTGTCGATGTCCTGACAAAAAACTATGATATAATAGCGCGTTTTCAAGGCGGGCCAAACGCTGGCCATACCTTGGAATTTGACGGAATAAAACACGTCTTACGTACCATTCCTTCAGGAATTTTCCACAAGAATTCCATAAATGTGATCGGAAACGGTGTGGTTATAGACCCCGTGGTTTTTGTAAAAGAACTGGAAGCACTGGATAAATACGATATTGATTACAAGAAAAACTTGATTGTTTCCAGAAAAGCACACGTTATTTTACCAACGCATCGCCTATTGGATGCAGCTTCCGAAGCTTCTAAAGGAAAGGCTAAAATCGGTTCCACTTTAAAAGGAATTGGCCCAACCTACATGGATAAAACGGGAAGAAACGGAATCCGTATTGGCGATTTGGAGCTGGAAAATTGGCAGGATAAATATCGTGCTTTGGCTGATAAACACGAGGCGATGATTTCTTTTTACAATGTGGATGTGCAATATGATTTGGCAGATCTTGAAGCCGAATTTTTCGCTGCCGTTGAAACATTGAAAACCCTAACCTTTATTGATAGCGAAGAGTATTTGCACCAAGCGCAGAAGGACGGAAAAACCATTTTGGCCGAAGGCGCACAAGGTTCATTGCTCGATATTGATTTTGGAACCTATCCTTTCGTTACATCTTCAAACACAACAGCAGCAGGAGCTTGCACAGGTTTGGGTGTTCCACCGAACAAAGTAAAGGATGTTTTCGGAATTTTTAAAGCTTATACAACCCGCGTGGGTAGCGGCCCCTTCCCTACCGAACTTTTTGACGAAGTGGGAGAAAATATGGCAAAAATAGGAAACGAATTTGGAGCCGTAACCGGTCGTCCAAGACGTTGCGGTTGGTTAGATTTGGTGGCTTTGCGATATGCCGTTCAAGTGAATGGAGTTACCCAACTAATAATGATGAAAGCCGACGTTTTAAGCGGTTTTGAAAAATTGAAGGTTTGTACCGCCTATAATTACAAAGGCAAAACAATTCACCATTTACCTTATAATATTGAAGCCGAAAACGTTACGCCAATCTTCACGGAAATGAAGGGCTGGAAAGCAGATTTAACCAAAATGAGCGAAGCTTCGCAGTTGCCACAGACCTTGAATGACTATATTGATTTCCTTGAAAAGGAACTGGAAGTGCCTATCAAAATAGTTTCTGTGGGACCAGACAGAATGCAGACCATTCACCGGTAATCAATTTTTTGTTGGTATTTTCGTTCCTAATGTCAAATAAATCTTTTTTGAAAATATCACAATCCATATTTGTTATTTCGCTGTTTTTCTTCGGAATAAATCTTTCCGCACAGGAAAAACAAAAGGTCGATATACAATCAGGGTATTTGGAACGTCGCCCAGACTTCCCAGACGCTGCCATTTACACAAAAGACGAAGCAGGACAAGTTTATATAGTCCACGAAGGAATAGAAATGTGGTGCGACCAAGCATTTGTTTACTTAAACAGCAATTTTGTAAAAGCTTACGGTGCCGTTCGAATTTCGCAAGGCGACACTATTTCTATGAGTAGCAGGTATGGTGAGTATAATGGGAATACTCAGTTTGCCTTCGCCAGTGGCGACGTAGTTTTGACAGAACCAACAACCACCCTTCAAACCGATACACTTTACTTTGACAGAATAAAACAGCAGGCCTATTACAGAACCGGCGGAACCGTTCGCGATACCGCAAGTGTTTTGACCAGCCGCTCGGGCAGGTATTTTGCAGAAAGCAAAAAGTATCAGTTTCTTTCCAATGTAAAAATCGTAAACCCAAAATATACCGTAAACAGCAACCAACTCGATTTTTATTCCGAAACGGGGGATGCATATCTCTACGGACCGTCAACCATTGTAAGCGAAACGAGCACCGTTTATTGTGAACGTGGCTATTACGACACACGCGGCGACACGGGGTATTTTGTGAAAAACTCAAAAGTGGATTACGAAAACCGAACGCTTTACGGCGACAGTATTTACTTTGACCGAAACAAGAGTTTTGCTTCTGCCACCAACAATATTCGGGTTTTGGATACTATCAATAAAAGTGTTATCCGTGGCCATTATGCCGAAGTTTTTCGTGAAAAAGATTCGGTTTTTATTACGAAACGAGCTGTAGCCATTACTGTTCGCGATGGCGATTCCATTTATGTACACGCCGATACGCTAAGGGTAACGGGGAAGCCAGACCATAGAATCCTTAAAGGATTTTACCGCGCAAGAATGTTCAAGCCCGGAAAAGTTGGCGACGATCCCACCAGCGGAAAATGTGATTCAATTTATGTAAATGAAAAACGTGGAATCACCAAATTACTCCGAAACCCTGTTTTATGGAGCGGCGAAAACCAAATGATTGGCGATACCATTCATATTCTTTCAGATACAATTACCGATAAGCTAGATACGCTCAAAGTTTTCAATAACGCATTTTTAGTGCAAAAAGACAGCATGGGTTTCAATCAAGTAAAGGGTGAACGGCTCATAGGCCTTTTCACCAACAACGAATTGGACACCGTAAACATCAACAAAAATGCACAAGTAATTTATTATTCCCGGAACGACAATGAGGAATTGGTCGGTATAAATATTACGGTTTCCAGTTCTATCCAGATGTATTTGGAAGAACAACAGATTACCGGAATTAGGTTTATAAAAAAGGCAGACGGCAAGGTTTATCCGCCTTCCATGTTACCCGAAAACGCACGCTTATTGCCCGGTTTCCAGTGGCGTGGCGAGGAACGCTTGTATTCTGTGGAAGATTTATTCAAAGGAAAACCAGTGCCCATACTCCCGAAAATAACGGGAATCCCTTTGCCAAAGGATGAAGGTGAATTTTTTGAGGATATTCCAATAGAAAAAATTCAACTTCCCGAAGAATCTAAACTCAGCCCGAAAGATTTGCAAAACAGACCGGACGACCCAAAGCCCGAAACGCAGGAAAGCGAGGCGAAACGGGATTCCATTCAGCAGAAAGTGAATGATTCCATACCTAACAATACTCAATAATGTCTTCTTGAGCGCAGACGAGGGCTTCTATTGAGGTTTCAACTGAGCTCAACCAGACATTCAATTCAAATGAAAAACGATTTTTTCAAATATCAAGCACAAACCACCCCGCACCCGTTGGCATTGGAAATTTCGCATGCCAGTGGGAGTTACATTTACGATACTTCAGGAAAAGAACATCTCGATTTTGTTGCCGGAGTTTCTGCATGTACGCTTGGACATTGCCATCCACGAGTTGTTTCAGCAATAAAAAATCAAGCTGAAAAATATTTACACGTAATGGTTTATGGCGAATATATTCAAGAGCCGGCGGTTGAGCTTGTAAAGTTGCTCGCTGCAAATCTTCCGAAAAACTTAAACACAACCTATTTGGTAAATAGCGGTACCGAAGCAATTGAAGGCGCTTTAAAACTGGCGCGACGTGCAACTGGAAGAACTCAACTTTTATACGCAAACAACGCCTATCATGGCAATACAATGGGCTCTATGAGCGTGATGGGCTACGAGGAGCGTAAAAACGCTTTCAAACCTTTGGTTCCAGATTGTTTCCCTATAAATTTCAATAACGAAGCAGATCTTCAAAAAATTACCTCGGACACGGCTGCGATTATTTTGGAAACTATTCAGGGTGGCGCTGGCTTTATTCAGCCGGAAAATGATTATTTGAAAAAAGTGCGCCAACGTTGTGATGAGACGGGAACGCTGTTGATCTTGGACGAAATCCAACCCGGCTTCGGACGCACCGGAAAACTCTTTGCATTTGAACATTTCGGGATTGTTCCCGATATTTTGGTAATGGGAAAAGGAATGGGCGGCGGATTGCCAATTGGTGCATTTACGGCTTCTCATGAAGTTATGGCGCTGCTGCAAGACAACCCAAAACTTGGGCATATCACCACTTTTGGCGGAAATCCCGTAATTGCGGCTGCCGCTTTGGCAACGCTTCAGGAATTGACAGAGACCGATATTATTCAGCAAACGCTCGAAAAGGAAAAACTTTTCAGAAAACTTCTGAAACACCCATTGATAAAGGAAGTTCGCGGCAGGGGTTTAATGCTAGCAGCAATGCTGGAAACCCCAGAAATCGCTTCCGAAGTAATACTCGCCTGCAAAGACCGCGGATTGATACTTTTTTGGCTGCTTTTTGAAGGTCGCGCCATCCGCATTACACCACCCCTCACAATCAGCAATGACGAAATTGCAAAAGGTTGCAAAACGTTGCAGGACGTATTAAATAGTTTCAAAAGCAGTTAATTCGTTGCAAACCCCTTAATAATAGGAATTTATGGATTACCTTTCTGTTGATAAGTCCGTTAACAAGAAAGGCGGCATAACTATTGAACTTATTTTTACATTATTATCTTTAAAATAGAAGAAACCGTTAAACCGTGCGTATGCAATTAAGTTCAAACGAGCATAATAACTTCTCGCTGGAAAGATTCGAATCTATGCTGAAAACCAACAGCGTACTTTTTTTCGACTCAGAGGAATTTGAAGAAATAGTGCATCACTATCTTGAAAACGGAAAAATTGCACTAGCCAAAAAGGCAACCAAATTGGGGCTGGAGCAGCACCCCACTTCCACAAGCCTCAAGCTTTTCCAAATTGAAATGTACATTTTTGAAAACCAATTGGAAATCGCCGAAGAACTTTTGGACGATCTTTACCAACTGGAACAGAGCAACGAGGAGATCTACATTCAGAAGGCAAATATCTTTTCACGACGCGACAAGCACAAGGAAGCCATCACACTTTTGGAACAGGCCTTGGAAATAACCGACGACGAAGCTGACGTATTGTCATTACTTGGAATGGAATATCTTTTCTTGGAAGATTACGAAAACGCCAAATATTATTTTATGAAATGTTTGGAAGCGGATGAAGAGGATTATTCTGCCCTTTACAACATTATTTACTGCTTTGAATATCTTGACCAATACGAAGCGGCTATTGAGTATCTGAACGATTACCTAAACAAAAACCCGTATTGCGAAGTCGCTTGGCACCAACTGGGCAAGCAATATTTTGAACTGAAAGATTATAAAAAAGCACTTGCCGCATTTGACTTTGCCATAATCAGCGACGACCGTTTTATTGGTGCTTATCTTGAAAAAGGCAGGGTTCTGGAGAAGATGAAGAAGTATGCGGAAGCCATTGAAAGCTACTCCGTTACATTGGGCCTTGACGACCCAACCTCGTATGCATTATTGCGAATTGGGAAATGTTACGAAAAACTTGGAAATGCTGAAATGGCGCTTCAATTTTACACAAAATGTGTAGAAGAAGATTCCTTATTGGACAAAGGCTGGATAGCAATTACCGACTTTTATATAAAAAGCAAACAATACCAAAAAGCACTTTACTACATAGAAAAAGCCATCAATATTGACAGCGAAAATGTGCTTTATTGGAAGCGCTACGCCAAAATCAATAACAAGCTAAATCTTTTTGAGGAAGCCGAAGTTGGCTATCGCAAAGCTTTAGAACTTGGAAATTATGAACTGGAATCTTGGCTAACACGTGGTGATATTCTCACCAATCTTGGTGAATATGAAGCCGCGGTAAACAACTTCAACCAAGCTTTGGAGTTTTATCCAGAACACGCCGAACTAGAATACCGACTTTCCGGGCTTTATTTCACGCTAAGCGAGAACGACAAAGGAGCATTTCATCTTAAAAATGCCCTAAAATCTGAACCCGAATTTTTGATGATAATAGAGGAGCTATTTCCACTGGTCTATCAGATGAAAAAGGTTAAAGAAATAATAGGACAGCACAAAAATCCTTCACTTTAATTTGTGTATTTTTGGGGTTTTAGCAAATTAAATGTATGCCTCAAAGAAATTTTCTCCAGTATCTAATAGTAACCGCAAAAGGACTTGCAATGGGAGTTGCGGACGTAGTGCCCGGAGTATCCGGCGGAACAATCGCCTTCATTTCAGGGATCTATGAGGAATTGATTGAAACCATCCACAACATTGACCTTGGCTTTTTCAAAATCTGGAAAAAGGAAGGTTTTTTAAAGGCTTGGAAACATTACAACCTCTCTTTTTTACTAGCACTTTTTTCAGGAGTTTTTATAAGCATCATTTCCCTTGCTAAATTGATTACTTGGCTTTTGGATGTTTATCCAATTATGGTTTGGTCATTTTTCTTCGGGTTGGTGATTGCGAGCATTGTTTTCGTCGGTAAACAAATAACCAATTGGAGACTAGCCGTAATCGGCGCTCTTCTTGTGGCTTCCGTCCTTTCTTATTTGATAACCATTGCAGACCCCATCGGCTCTCCTGAAAGCACTTGGTTTCTTTTTCTAGCTGGTTTCATTGCTATAATCGCAATGATACTTCCCGGAATCTCTGGGGCATTTATTCTTTTGCTCATGGGAGCTTACACGGCCGTTATCGGGATTGTGACCCAATTGGGCGAAGGAATGACAACATTAAACAGTTCGCTCTTTTTAAGTGCTCTCGGAAAACTTTTAATATTCGGGCTTGGCGCAATTATAGGATTGAAAATGTTTTCACGGGTTTTAAACTGGATGTTCAAACACCATAAAAATTTAATCCTTGCGGTGCTCACTGGTTTTATGGTTGGCGCTCTAAACAAAATATGGCCTTGGAAAGAGGTTTTACAGTACAGAATGAACCACGCCGGAGAGAATATTCCTTTCATTGAAAGAAGCATTCTTCCCCAAAATTATGAAGGAAACCCACAAATTTTATACGCTATATTTTTTGCAATCATTGGTTTTTTGACAATTTTTCTTTTAGAGAAACTTGCTGATAAGAAGAACACCCCCAGCTCCTAAAGGGGAAAAAGGGTTCTTTCAAACCTTGAATTTGGAATATTAAATTTTGAATTAAAAATGTACGAAAACCGCTCCTTTTCTGATAAAACTTGGCTAGTCCTAAAAGGACTCGCGATGGGTGCAGCAAATAAGGTTCCAGGCGTTTCGGGAGGCGTGGTCGCTTTCGTGGCTGGTTTTTATGAGGAATTCATTTATTCACTACAAAAAATAAATAGGAAAGCCTTCAAACTGCTTATTGGCGGCCGTTATAAAAGTTTGTACCGCTACACAAATGGGCAATTCCTAACTTTATTGATTTTGGGAATGGTCATCAGTTATTTCAGCATTTCCAAATTACTCGATTATTTAATTTACCATTATGAACTTTATGTTTGGAGTGCCTTTTTTGGGATGATTATCGGCTCCATTTATTTTATTGCAAAGGATTTTGGCGAATGGAACCGAAAATATGTCGCTTATCTAATGTGCGGAGTAATTGCTGGCGTAGCCATTAGTTTTTTGGAGCCCGCAAAGGAAAACAGCAATCTTATTTTTGTGTTTTTCTGTGGAATAATAAGCGTTTCGGGGATGACCCTGCCCGGACTTTCGGGTTCTTTTATATTGATCCTTTTGGGCAATTATGTGCTGCTTTTGGTAGATTCAGTCAATGCACTTTTTGATACTTTCGCCAATATTTTTCAATGGGATTTCAGTTGGATTTACGATCCCGAAAGGATTGAACTTTTAAAAGTTTTGACAGTTTTTTCATTGGGTTCGTTGGTAGGGTTGGTTTCACTTTCACATTTGTTGGCGTATGTCTTGAAGCGGTTCAAAAAAGCCACTTATGCCGTGATTATTGGGTTTATAGCTGGTTCCCTGGGCGTAGTTTGGCCCTGGAAAGATGAAATATATGTTTTAGACAGTTTGGGCAAAATAAAACTTGACGCCAATGGAAGAGAAATAATAACAGGCTATACGCGCTATTTCCCTGAAAACTTTGGCAAAGAAACCATCCTGGCCATCGTATTTATGATAGTTGGAGCAGCTATTGTTTTAAGCCTAGATTGGTACGATAATTATAAAAAGAAACATCGTGTCTAAATTTGGATTGATAGGAAAAAACATCGGGTATTCTTTTTCAAAATCTTTCTTTTCCGAAAAATTTGAGAAGGAAAAACTGCTCCATTCCTACGAAAATTTCGACATTCCTTCAATTGCATTTTTTTCGAAGATAATTTCAGAAACACCTCATTTAAAAGGCTTGAGTGTAACCATTCCCTATAAAGAGAAAGTGATTGCGCTATTAGATGATTTGGATGAAGAAGCCAAGAAAATTGGCGCTGTAAACACTATTAAAATTTCTAAAGGCAACAAATTGAAAGGCTACAACACCGATCATTACGGTTTTCAAAAATCGTTAGAAGCTTTTTTGCCGCTTCAAAATAAGACAGCTTTGATACTTGGTACGGGCGGTGCTTCAAAAGCAGTGGCCTATGCCCTTGAAAAGTTGGATTTTCATTTCAGATTTGTAAGTAGGAATAAAAATTCAAATACGCTTGAGTATGACGTTTTGGACAAAGCAATTATTGAAGACCATTTACTGATAATCAACTGCACGCCCTTGGGCACTTCCCCTAATATTACCGATTGTCCGCCAATTCCTTACCAATTCCTTACCAAAAACCATTTGCTTTTCGATTTAATCTACAATCCCTCCGAGACCGAATTTTTAAAGCGCGGAAAACTTCAGGGCGCAAAAACAAGCAACGGATTGAGAATGTTGGAATTACAAGCCGAAAAAGCGTGGAATATCTGGAATTCATAAAATTTACCTAAAAATCTTCAAAAAAACGCTGTGTGCTTTGCCAGTTGCGCAGTTGTTAGTATCTTGACCCTCCAAGAAAAACGAACCTAAACATTGAAACAAATGTCTGATGAAAAATTGCCTCAGGAAGAAAACGAAGAGAAAATTCCAACTATCGAAACTGCTGAAGAAACAAAAGCTGCTTCCGAAAATTCTGGAACAAATGATGCCGAAGAAAATCTTTTGGGCGAAGAAGTGACTGAGAAAATAGCTGAAACCTCAGTTGATTTAGAAGAAGCTTCCAAAACCAATAACATTGAAGAGGAAGAAATAGTTGAAGAAAAATCTGTTGATATAATTTCAGAGGAAGATCCTGCACCCTATGGTAAAGCTTCGGAGAGTGAAGCCCCGTCCCCTGCTGAAGATTCGGAGAGCGAGGATGAGGAAGAAGTAGCTTCTTCCGAAGATGAAGAGGCTGAAGGGGAACACGAGGATAATGCTCAAAAAGATTACAGTACGCTTTCCGAAAAGGAATTGGTTGCTGAGCTTGATAGACTTCTGAAAACGAAAAAAATTCAAGAGTTAAAGCACGATGTAGAAGAAATTCGTTCTGAATTCAATAGTAAATTCAACGAAGAACTGGAACACAAAAGGGAAGAGTTTCTTGCTAAGGGCGGAAATATAATTGACTTCCAATACACTACCCCGCTGAAAAAAGAATTCAATTCGCTTTACTTTGACTATAAAGAGAAGCGAAACAATCACTATAAAAATCTTAAAAAAGACCTTCAATCCAATTTAGATAAGCGCTGGGAACTTATCGAGGAGCTGAAAAGCCTATTGAGTGCCGAAGAAAACATAAACACTACCTACAAACATTTCAAGGATATTCAAGAAAAATGGCATGTGGCTGGGGCAATTCCAAGAGACAAATACAACACTGTCTGGAACACTTACCATCACCATGTTGAAAATTTCTATGATTTTCTTCATTTGAACCGTGAGTTTCGCGATCTAGACTTTAAGCACAATCTGGACAGCAAACTGAAAATTATTACCCGTGCTGAAGAGCTCGGTCAGGAAGTTGACATAAATAAGGCTTTCCGAGAACTACAAATGCTCCACAAAATGTGGAAAGAAGATATTGGCCCAGTTGCGAAGGAATATCGCGATGAAGTTTGGGACAAGTTTAGCGATGCTACAAAAGTAATCCATGATAAACGCCAAGCACAATTGGCCGAAGTGGAAAAAGACTTTGAAGCCAATTACGAAAAGAAAAAACAATTGGTCGAAGAAATAAAAAAGGCTATTGAAGAAACCAAACCGAGTCACCAAGGCTGGCAAAATGCCATTAAAAAGGTCCAGGAACTTCGCGATGCCTTTTTTAATACAGGTCGTGTACCAAGAGCAAACAATAAAGAAATCTGGAAGGCTTTTAAAGATGTAACGGGAGAGTTTAACCATCAAAAAAACAGCTTTTATAAGACCCAGAAAAAGGAACAATACTCCAATCTTGAACAAAAACGCGAGCTAATAAAGATTGCAGAGGAAAACAAAGACAGCGAGGATTTTGATACCACGACCGCTTTGATGAAAAAAATCCAGGATAATTGGAAGAGTATTGGCCACGTGCCGCGAAAGGACAGCGACAAGATTTGGAAACGGTTCAAAAAAGCCTGTAATCATTATTTTGACAGACTTCACGCCCAGAAAAACGAAGCCAACAAAGAAGAGATGGTTCACTTTGAAGCCAAGCAGGAAATGCTCGAAAAACTTGTGTCTTTTGAATTGAGTGGCGACCACAAAGCCGATGTCAAAACTATTAAAGAGCATATCACGGCTTGGAAAGAAGTTGGCCGTGTCCCTTACAACAAACGCAATATTGAACAAAAATTCAACAAAGCTTTGGACGGCCTGTTTTCAAAACTCGATTTGGGGAAAAAGGAAACTGAGCTCATCAAGTTCGACAATAAATTGAACACGCTCGTAAACCGTGAAGACGATCGCAAACTGCAGAACGAGCATTTCTTTATTTCGAAAAAGATTGACGAAACCAAAGACGAAATCCGACAGCTGGAGAACAATTTGGGCTTTTTCCACCATGTGGACGAGAACAATCCTTTGGTAAAAGAAGTTCATAAAAATATTGAACGCCATAAAGAGCAGCTTGAAGTTTGGAAGGCAAAGCTTACAAAAATAAAGGAAGTTCGGGAAGATTAAATTTCCAAGTAATTTTATGATTGATATTCACAATTTCGATTTTCTTGTTGGTAAATGGAATGTGTTAAACCGACGTTTAAAAGAACGAATGGCCGATTGTGATGAATGGACTGAATTCACTGCGGAAATGGAAACCAAACCAATTTTGAATGGTTTGGGAATTATGGATGAAATGAAGTCAGCGCATTTTGGCGATAATTTTATTGGCCTAAGCATCCGGATCTTAAATCCAGTTTCAAACGAATGGAAAATCTTTTGGGCAGACACTGCAAACCCAGAGATTGGTTTAAAAGAACAAGTTGTTGGAAAATTTGAAAATGGCGTTGGGAAATTTTTCGGGAAAGAAGATTACAAAGGAAAAGAATACAATTTAAGGTTTCTTTGGAAAAAGGAAACTGCAGACACAGCACAATGGGAGCAGGCATATTATAATGAAGCAAGCCAAGTTTGGGAAACAAATTGGACAATGCTTTTTACTTCAATAAAAAACTGAAAACTGCGACTGAAAACTAACTACTGTAATTTAGCTTCGTTCCAAAAAACATCCATCTCGGCTAGTGTCATATCTTTTAAAGATTTGTTCAAATCCTTTGCCTTGCTTTCCAAATACTGAAAACGTTTAATGAATTTTTTATTGGTGCGCTCCAGTGCATTTTCTGGATTCACTTTTAGGAATCTCGCATAATTTATCATCGAGAAAAGTACATCGCCAAATTCTGCTTCTATTTTTTCCTGGTTGTTTTCGTTTACTTCGTGTTGCAATTCACCGAGTTCTTCCTGCAGTTTTTCAAAGACCTGCTGGGGTTCTTCCCAGTCAAAACCAACTCCAGCAACCTTATCCTGAATTCTACTGGCTTTAATCAAAGCTGGCAATGATTTTGGCACCCCTTCCAAAACACTTTTTTTACCTTCTTTCAGTTTTAAATTTTCCCAGTTTCGTTTTACTTCTTCTTCGTCTGCTACCTCAACGTCGCCATAAATATGTGGATGGCGGGAAATCAACTTTTCGCAAATATCATTGCAAACATCGGCAATGTCAAAATCGTTGGTTTCGCTGCCAATTTTCGCATAAAAAACAATGTGGAGCAGTACATCTCCCAACTCTTTTTTCACTTCGTTTAAATCATTTTCAAGAATAGCATCGCCCAACTCATAGGTTTCCTCAATGGTCAAGTGCCGCAGCGTTTCCATCGTCTGCTTTTTGTCCCACGGGCATTGCTCGCGCAGTTCGTCCATAATGGTCAATAGCTTGTCGAAGGCTTGAAGTTGGTCTTTCCGGGAATTTTTCATTGTTTCTGGTTTCTGGTTATAGGTTTTAGGTTTTAGGTTTTAGGTTTTGAACCTGTCACCCTGAGCGCAGTCGAAGGGTTGAATTTAAACGGAAATAACAAAAAAATCCCGTAAGTAAATTACTTTCGGGATTTAAGTTATAAAGACATTATTTCAATTTAAGTTTTGCGGGAAGCGGCACTTTTTGTTGCTCCTCCTTTTTTAGCAGATGAAGCTTTTGGAATAGCAGTTTTCGGAGCAGTTGCTTTTGGAGTAGCCGCTTTTGTGGATTTTGCTGTTTTGGTTTCCTTTTCTTCTTCCTTAGTTTCTTCTTTCGGTGCAGAAAAATCAGTCAACCCATTTTTCACGAGAAGGTTGTACCATTGCACCATCTTCTTGATATCACTGGCATACACGCGATCTTCATCATAATCTGGCAGTACGCTGAAGAAAAATTCCTCAAGTTCCTCTTTTGAGGCTTTATGGCTAATGGCTTCTTTTCCACTTGCCTTCTCCGAAATTTTCTGGAACACCTCCCGAAGTGGCACCTCCTCCGTCAAAGTGTAAACTGCAATCTCTGAAAGCAGGCTCACGTTGTGGCGGCCACTGACGTTGATGGTTTTCCCATCCAAAAGCGATTCAGCTAAAAAGCCAGCGCGGGTTTGGGTTTTTAATTTGTACAGTCCGGGTTTACCGGCAATGGAAAGCACTTTTTCTAAGCTCATAAAATACTTTTAAAATGTTTTAATGGATACAAATATCCTTGGTTTGATTTATATAAACAAGGGAGTTAACGTTTCTTTTTTACATTTGGGAATTTCATCCGGTAATCCACGTTTACGTTTCCTTTTGAAATATTGGCCAACTTGCTTTTTATCAGTCTTTTCTTCAACGGCGAAAGCTTGTCTGTAAAGAGGATCCCTTCAATATGATCGTACTCATGCTGAATGATTCGCGCAACAATACCGCTGAAAGTTTCTTTGTGTTTTTTGAAATTTTCGTCTTCGTACTCCATAACGATATTCGGCTGGCGGAAAACATCCTCCCGAACATCAGGGATGCTCAAACACCCTTCGTTGAAAGCCCATTCATCGCCCGTTTCTTCTAGAATTCGCGCATTGATGAAAACTCTTTTAAAGGAAGAAACAAATTTTTGTTCCTCTTCCGAAAGGTCTTCGTCGTCCTCAAAAGGTGTTGCATCAACAATAAAAAGCCGGACGGATGCACCTACCTGTGGTGCAGCAAGGCCAATGCCTCGAGCTTCATACATGGTCTCAAACATATTGTTTAAAAGCTCGTCAAGTTTTGGGTACTCTTTGGTTATTATTTCGGTTTCCCTTCTTAAAACTGGGTCGCCATAGGCCACTATTGGAAAAATCATTTTTTATTTTCTATTGTTATTCTTTATTTTTATTGATGCTGTAAATACTATTGGTCTTATTGTTACTGAAAACTGCCACTGCAAACTTCTTTATTCTTTATTCTTTATTCTTTATTCTTTATTCTTTATTCTATTTATTATAAAGGTAATCCTGAAGAATAATCGTCGCACTAATCTCATCAACCAGCGCTTTGTTTTGGCGCTGCTTCTTTTTCAATCCGCTATCAATCATTGTTTGAAAAGCCATTTTACTGGTGTAACGTTCATCAACACGTTTCACTTCTAAGTCGGGAAAAACTTTGAAAAATTTCTTTAAAAACTTCTGGATTTCTTCTTCAATGCTGGAATGGGTTCCATCTTTTTGTTTCGGTTCGCCTACTAAAACCAATTCCACTTTTTCTGAAACTATATATTTCTTTAAAAAATCCATCAATTCAGAAGTAGCAACCGTTGTCAAGCCAGAAGCAATCAGCTGTAACTCGTCCGTAATGGCGATGCCCGTGCGCTTGCTGCCGTAATCCAAAGCTAAAATTCTTCCCATACCGGCTGCAAAAATAAGCGTTTCGGAAATAGTATGCTAAAAATGGGCAGTTAATTGGGATTGAGGTTTTATATTTGTGTAACTGGAAACAGGAAAAAGGACTAAAGGGAACAAGACGAATCTGTCTTGGTTGCTTGTCTTGGTTCTTGGTTCCCCTTACGTCTTGATTCCAAAAAATAATATGACAGAACTACAACAAACCATAGAAAAAGCCTGGGACGATCGTTCCCTCCTTTCAGAAACCGAAACCATAGTAGCCATTCGCGAGGTGGTAAACCTTTGTGACGAAGGCAAACTGCGCTGCGCAGAACCTACTGCCGATGGTTGGCAAGTAAACGAATGGGTGAAAAAAGCAATCGTGCTCTACTTTCCCATCCAAAAAATGAAGACTTTGGAAGCTGGAATTTTTGAATATCACGACAAAATTCCGCTAAAATCTGGTTATGAAGCCAAGGGAATCCGCGTAGTACCGAATGCCGTAGCACGTCATGGAGCCTATATTTCCAAAGGAGTAATCTTAATGCCCAGCTACGTAAACATAGGCGCTTATGTGGACGAAGGCACGATGGTGGACACTTGGGCCACCGTGGGCAGTTGCGCACAGATTGGCAAAAACGTACACCTAAGTGGCGGCGTGGGCATTGGCGGTGTGTTGGAACCGCTGCAAGCTGCGCCAGTTATTATTGAAGATGGTGCTTTTATAGGTTCTCGCTGTATTGTTGTTGAAGGCGTTCGCGTGGGCAAAGAAGCCGTTTTGGGTGCCAATGTAGTGCTTACCGCTTCCACAAAAATTATTGATGTTACTGGTAAAAACCCAGTAGAAATAAAAGGATACGTTCCAGAACGTTCCGTGGTTATTCCCGGCAGTTATACCAAAAAATTTCCTGCTGGGGAATATCAAGTGCCGTGTGCACTGATTATTGGGGTGCGCAAAGAAAGCACCAACTTAAAAACTTCCTTGAATGATGCTTTAAGGGAGTATGGGGTGGCGGTTTAAAAAGTAAGCGGTATTCAGTGGCAGGTTGCAGTTTGCTTTTTTTTAAAAATTAAATGTCACATATTCCGACGCTTCGCATTTTTTATTTTTTTCTGTATTACTTGAAGTTATTATGAATCCTTTAGGGTCCTGGACACAAACGTTAGGGTTGGTAGACTTATATTTATACGTTCAAGGACGCCTCTTACACGTTGGTAAACATATCTGGCGGGGTTCGGAACGTATATAGATGGGTTTGGAAGGGGTGAATTTGTATATTTGAAAATTAAAGATACAATTGGGAATAAACACTGTAATGGAGTTTATTCGCTTGTTACTTCCGCCTTCGCAACTTCTTACTATTAATCTTCTTCTGAAACTCCCTACTATAACGCAACATCAACGCATACGTGCTGTCAACAGGCTTATTGTATAGTTTTGCATATTCCTCCGCCATCACCTTCACCATCGTTTTTGAAAGCCATAACCTACGGAAGTTGTGCATCCTCGCATTAAAGTCCATTGGTTCAAAACGCATGCGGTTCAAGTCTATCAAATAGAATTCGTAGGTATTATTACCGTGATCCACAATCAAAGTATTTCCTGGGGAATGGTCTAAAAAATTCACCCCATTTTCGTGAAGTTTAAAAGTGAATTGGGTAAACTGCCTCAAGATTTCGTTTCGCTTTTCAAACCTTGGATTGTGTATCAATTCCCGGAAATCAAAATCGCAATCAATGTGTTCACTTACATAGAAACTCTCTTTCAAACCCCCAGAAAAGATTTCCAAATAAGCCACGGGAAAAGGCGTGTTTATTCCAAAATCAATCAATTTTGAAGCGTATTCGAAAGAGCGCTTCGCCTTGCTTTTTCGAATAAATTCATAAACCAACGACTGAAAAACATTCGGCGTTTTAAACTTTTTGATATTGAAGGAAGTACCCTCAAGTTGCACCATTTTTATCACATTGCGCTCGCCTTTGGTCACATATTCCCCTTTTGCGGAAAAATTGTGAAGCACCTCCTTCAGCTTTTCAGCCAAGTGGGAATATTTTGGATTGATAACAAAATTCTCGCGCATTTATAAAAAAGATACTTTTAAAAAAGGTATTTTGCGAAGGTAATCTATATGAAGAAAATACTCGTAATACAAAACAAAAGAATTGGTGATGTGCTCATCAGCTCCGTTATTGCCAATAATATAAAGAAGGTTTTTCCGCAAAGTGAAGTAACCTATTTTGTATATGAGTATACCGCGGGTGTTCTAGAAAACAATCCCAACATTGACCGAATTATTGCCGTAAATGAAAAAGAACTAAAGAGCTATACCAAGCTTTTTCAGACCATTTCAAGAATAAAAAAAGAGGAATACAACATCATTTTTGATCCCTATTCCAAACTCCAAAGCAGGCTAATCTGCCTCTTCTCTGGCGCAGAATACAGAATCGGGCTGAAACGCGCCCACAAAGACTTAAGGCTTCCGTTTTACACCCACCCTATAAGCCATTTGGAACATCGCTCCAAAAATTGCGGCAAAGCAATTGAAGACAGAATCAATATGATCGCCTCGGTTTTTGAGCTAAAAGAACCCGAATACGCCCCAAAAATATTCTTGACAGAAGAAGAAAAACAATACAACCGAATCGATTCCCTTCTAAAACCAGTGATTATGCTCGGCATTTTGGGCAGCACGCCCCAAAAATCCATGCCTTATGAATATGTGGTTGAAATAATAGATTACATCACTGAAAACTATCGTGGCACAGTTCTTTTCAATTATGCTCCCAATCAAAAAGAAGAAGCGCATAAGGTTTATGAAATGTGCAAAAACAAAGACCAAATAAACCTCGATATTTATGAAGACTCCATCCGGGGATTTATAAAATTGATGAACAAATGTGACCTATTAGTTTCAAATGAAGGCGGAAGTGTCCACATCACCAAAGCGCTGGACAAACCTACTTTTACCATTTATTCGCCTTATGTGAACAAAGAGCACTGGTGCAGTTTTGAAGATGGCGACCATCACGATTCCATACATTTATTGGAAGAAAAACCCGATCTTTTCAGCAGTTTCACTTTGGAGGAACGACGCAACATTGAAGAAGACCCCCATTCGCTATACAAAGAATTGACACCGGAAATGATCATTTCAAAATTGAAACCATTTCTAAAACACCATCTCTCGAAGTTTTCTTCCTAATTTTTTAGAGTTTCTTTTTTTGCAAGACTAGCAGGGTTTGAAGATTTAACGATCCCGTATTCCGTCCAAATGCGTTTTTCCTGTTTTGTAACTTTTCGGATTGCTTTGTTTTTTACAAACATTTCCTTGGTAACATAGCCGCGCTCGTGGTCCAAATGAAGCGTTACGGTGCTGTATCTAATTTGCTGGGGCTTAATTCCGTAGTTCATCAACCGCTCACCCATTTCGCGATCTTCGCCGCCGTATTGCATACGTTCGTCAAAACCGTTTACGGCCAAAACATCTTTGCGCCAGCCTGAAGCATTGTTACCGTCCCAAGTGGCGCTTGTTGGGGTAAAATTGTTTAGAATATCTTCCTTTAATCCATAGGAAGTGAGTTTGTTGATCTTAAAAGTCTTTTTCAGGCCGTGTTTCAGAAGCCATTTAGCATTAAAACAACGCTGGGTTTCAATATCATCTTTGGTTATCTGTTTAGAAATTTTCATAGACAGTTTAAAATAACCTGCCGAAAGAAAACACCCTGGCCGGCTAAGGCCCAAATGTGTTGAAACCAAATCATTCCGTGGAATACAGTCGCCATCCGTAAAAATAAGGTACTCCCCTTTTGAAGCAAGGATGGCTTTGTTAAGAATTTTCGTTTTCTGAAAACCGTGGTCTTCCTGCCAAACGTGGGTAATATTTAAAGAAGAGTTTTCCTTAAAGGAATTGATCAACATCTTCGTTTCTTCAGTAGAGCCGTCGTCAGCAATGATTATTTCAAAATTCTTTTCAAGTTGCTGTTCAAAACCCCATAGTGCTTTTTGAAGCCATTCAGGCTGATTATAGGTGCTCACGATTACTGAAACATAGGGCGTAGTATCTGTGTTCTTCAGAATTCCGTAGGGCGTCCACTTCTTTTTTTGATCGCGGGTTTGTCTGCGAATGGCCAGATTTTTTTCAATGGATTGCTGATTTTTATAACCGCGCGGATGGTCCAAATGCAGTACCACCGCATTGTAGCGAATCTGCTTGCTTTTTATTCCAAAGTTGGTCAATCGTTCCCCAAGTTCACGGTCCTGCCCGCCGTACTGCATGCGTTCATCAAACCCGTTTATAGCCAAAATATCCTTCTTCCATCCAGAAGCATTGTGGCCGTTCCAACTGGCGTTGGTGGGCGTAATAGCATTTAAAAAATAGGCTTTCAAAGGTCCCGAATATAGCTTGTTATTTTTAAAAGAAGGTTTCAGGCCGTGTTTTTTCAGCCACTTAAGGTCGAAGCACTTTTCAGAATATATATCCTCTTTGCTGATTTTTTCGGAAATATCCATCGGCAACATAAAATAGCCGCCCGAAAGAAAATAACCTTCTTCGCGATACTTTACGTGCTGTTCCACAAAATCTTTCCGCGGAATGCAGTCGCCGTCGCTCATTATAATATATTCGGTATTACATTCCCGGATGGCTTTATTAAGTATTTGCGATTTCTGAAAACCTTTGTCCTCGTGCCAAACATGGACTATTGGATAAAAAACTTCCGTTTCCAACCGTTTGAGCAACAGACGTGTTTCATCATTGGAACCATCATCGGCAATTACTACTTCAAACTGCCTATATGTTTGATTGTTATAGCCATACAGCACTTTTTCCAACCAATCGGTAGAATTGTAGGTGCTGATAATTACGGAAGTGTCCAGTTGCTTCATCGGTGCAAAGATAAAGTTATTTACGGAGTTGGCTTAGGAAACAAAAAGTTGTAATTTCGAAATGAAAAATAATTTTCAAAAAAATGCAGAAGAGATGAATACACGAAGATTCATCAAAAAAGATATTCTTGTATTGGAGTAAATTAAAAATGCCGAAACTAACAGTAATCATACCCACTTATAACGAAGAAGCCTATCTTGAAGATGCCCTTTTTTCGGTTTCTTTCGCTGATGAAATCATCGTGGTTGATTCCTACAGCACCGATAAAACCCCAGAAATAGCCAGAAAATACGCCACCAAATTCCTGCAACGAGAGTTCGACAATTTTTCAAACCAAAAAAACTTCGCATTAAAAGAAGCTACGGGCGATTGGGTTCTTTTTGTTGATGCAGACGAACGCGTCACCCATTCTTTGGAAAACGAAATAAAGGAAACGTTCCAAAACCCAAAGCACAGTGGCTATAAAATAAACTTTCCGCATTTTTACATGAACCGTTTTCTATATCATCACAGCGATGATGTTTTGCGATTGGTAAAACGGGAAGGAGCCGCATTTTCTGGTTCAGTTCACGAAAAATTGCATTGCGAAGGCAGTATCGGGAAACTGAAAAACAAAATGCTACATTTTACCTATAAAGGTTTGGACAGTTACATTTCAAAAAAAGAATCGTACGCTTGGTTCCAGGCGCAACAACAATTCGATAAAGGCAAGAAAACAACTTGGTTTCACCTGTTTTTTAAACCTGCCTATCGGTTTTTCCGTTCTTTTATTCTGAAGGGCGGTTTCCGCGACGGCGTTCCGGGAATGACGGTTGCTGCCGTAAATGCCTACGGTGTTTTTCAGCGGTATGTGAAATTGATGTTGCTGCAGAAAGGGATGCGTTGAAAATTGCTGCAGGCTACAGCATTTCCTAGCTTTGGGTATTAAAAATTAAAACAACTTCCCAAACCGAATCTTCTGTCTGAATTTCAACATTGAAAATTCTCCTTTCACATCAATTCGTTCAATTTCATAAAGCTTTTTAAAAGGGAAATTGTTTATTCGATTGCCAATTCGCAAGCCGTATTGTATTCCGCTTTTTGAGAGAATCTTTTTAAAAATTTCATTGCGCGTTTTTTCCTTTGGGAATTTGCCGTATGGATAGGCTAAAACAGGCGAGAAGTTTATTTCGTTTTTTGAGACAAATTCCAAACAGCGACGGGTATCGGCTTCAATTTCAGTATTTGAAAGCTCGGTATATTTTTTATGGCAATAGGAATGAAAACCGAGCTCCACGATTTTAGGGTCGAGGGATTTCAACTGTTTTAAAGTCATTATTTCCAATGCAGAAGTATTCCAACTGTCGGTTTTCCCAAGAAAATCAAGTGGAACAAAAAATGTGGCTTTCAGTTTGTATTTTTTCAGCAAGGGAAGGGCGAGCTCCTTCTGACTCACGTAGCCATCGTCAAAAGTAATAACTATATTTTTGCCTTTTGGCAATTGCTTCATTTGCAACAATTCATTTAAATGATAGGTTTTGTAACCGTTTTCATCCAAATGTTTGAATTGCTTTTCTAGTTTCTCTACTGAAATGGTCAACCCTTTTCCCACTTCAGCAGTAATATGATGGTACATTAAAATAGGGAGCTTCGCCATAACAGTTTTCAAATTTATACCTGTAAAATTATTACTTTTACGCAAACTACAACCCATTTTTGGAAAACCCTGCAAAAATCACCGCTATTGCCATTACGCTCAACGAAGCGCACAATATTGAGGCCTACCTAAAAAGTCTTTGGTTTGCGGATGAAATTGTGATCGTGGATTCTTTCAGCAATGACGAAACGGTGGCTTTGGCTTCAAAGCATGAAAAAGTTACGGTGTACAAACGCAAGTTCGATAATTTTTCAGCCCAAAAAAACTTCGCCATTTCTAAAGCAAAAAACGATTGGGCCACTTTTTTTGATTTGGATGAAGAGATAACTCCAGCGCTGGCAAACGAAATAATTGAAAAAGCCAAAAACCCAAAAGCAATAGCCTATTTGGTGAAACGCGATTTCTATTTTATGGGGAAACGCATTAAATACAGCGGTTTGCAGAATGATTATGTGGTGCGTTTTTTCAATAAAAACCATTGCAAATACAATGCAAACTTGGTACACGAAACCTTGGAAGTAGATGGCCAAAGCGAAAATTTAAAAAATACCTTGCCGCACCACACCTATAAATCCTTTGACGATTACACTGCAAAAGCGCACAGCTACAGTGCGTTACAAGCAGAAATGCTCTACAAAAAAGGAAAGAAGCCAAATTATTATCATTTCCTGTTTCGTCCGTTTTACCGTTTCTGGAACCAGTTTATTTTTAGATTGGGAATTTTGGACGGAAAGGAAGGTTTTATTTTGGCTTATGTAAGCGCTTTTTCAGTATTTAAAAGATATGTGAACCTTTGGTTGTTGTACAGGAAGATTGAATAGCAAAATTTTGTCTATGTCTGTTCGAGCGCAGTCGAGAACTTAGACTTCCGAACCCAAAAAGGTCTCGACTGCGCTCGACCTGACAACTGCTACAAATATTTATCAATCCCCTTTTCGCACCATTTGCTTTTTTCACCAATGGCTTTTTGCTGAAGTTTATCATTAGTTTCAAACCGACTTTGATCTTTTACTTTGTGCCAAATGTGATAGACAATCCCACGATATCGCAGCCTTCTTCCCAAGACACCGTTGTGCATCATCCGTATGATTAACTCCGAATCTTCACGGCCCCAGCCTTCAAATTCCTCGTTGTATCCGTTTACTGCAATCACATCCTTTTTCCAAAAGGAAACATTGCAACCGCGCATTTTATCTGAAACTTCATGGGTAGTTTTATATAGACTGCTCAATGCGGGAATGCGAAGATTTCGAGTGCGTTTTTTAATGCCTTTGTCGAAAAAGTTGAATTTTATCTTCTGCGAAGCAAATAACTTCGGAAGAAATTCTTCCTGAATATTCACACGGCTTCCAAAAAGATACACATTGGGTTGCGCCAATGCCTTGTGATCTCGCACAAAATCTTTGTGCATAATGCAATCGCCATCTACTTGAATAATGTAATCGCCCTTTGCGGCTGCAATGGCTTTGTTTAAAATAATTGCCTTTCGGAAACCCTTATCCTCATGCCAAAAATGGTGTATTGGTACAATTAATTTCTCCTGCCCGTCCGGCAGGCGGGTTTGAAAATTTTCGATTAGGTTTTTTGTCACTTCCGAAGAACCGTCATCGGCAATCAGGATTTCATCGGGCTGTTCAGTTTGGTTATTTGCGCTCAAAAGCACTAACTCCAAAGCCTCCGGCCAGTTGTATGTTGATATCAATAACGAGGTCTTCATTTAAAAAGGTGCTTAAAATATTGTCCAATATTCTTTTTAAAAAGAAAAAATGAAGAAGGATGCAACTCCGGTTTTGCGTTCAACTTCTTTTTTATTTCATCCATATCTTTCGAGCCTATATAATCCAATGTTTTCCAACCTTCGGGCTGCAGGTAGAAAAAATCCTGCATTTCATTATAGTTATCTTTATTCACCGAACGCCATTTTTCAACGTATTTTTCAATATCAAAATCCTTGGAATGGCCCCAGTTGGTAAGTTTTGTCATCAAATCCTCTTCGCTGCGCGAAATACATTCGTGCATCAAAAGGTTGTCTGTATAAATTATACGCTTTCGGTTTTGACGCGCAAAGGTGTATTTTGGGTAATTCGTGGCCAATAAAACCTTCGTTGGGTTGTTAACATAGAGCAAGCCATCATCGGTGTATTTATACATATTTATCAGAAAACCAGCAATCTGAACTGGCGTCTTTTCCGGGGTTTTTAAAAAACTGTCGTATTTGCGAAGGGTTTCTACAAAACCTTTAAAATCGATAAAATATTCATCTGCATCCACTTGCACCAACCAGTTGCCAACACCCATTTTTTCAGAAAGCAACGTTCGTTCGCGAGTGTCGTTTTCAATGGCAGAAAGCTCGGGAAGGTAAAAATCGTCTTTGTATATCTGTATTTTATTCTCAGTGTCAAATTCCTTCAACCACTTGTAAAAAGATGGTGAAACCTCAAACTTTTCGCCGGACCAGGTCCTATACTCTTTGTCCTCGGCGATAAAAATTGCATCGGCATCTTCATAAACTGGCGTAATGGCTTTTTTAAGATTTTCATAATCGTAGGAAAGCAAAAAGCCGACGTGAATTCTTTTCATATATTAATTTTTACAAATATAGTTTAAGTCATATTAATATCTATTTTTGTAAATACAATCCCATAAAATGCCCGAATTAACCGTAATTATGCCTGTTTACAATGGAGAACTTTTTTTGGAAGAATCTATAGAAAGTATCTTAAGCCAAACGTTCTCTGATTACTCGTTAATTATTATTAATGACAATTCAACCGATGATACCCAGAAGATTATCGATCGGTTTACCAGGCTTGACAAACGGGTTCAATGTTTGAAAAACAATGCCAATCTGGGGCCAGCCAAATCAAGAAATCTTGCGATAGAAATTGCAAACACAGAGTTCATAGCTTTCATGGATGCTGATGACAAGGCAGTTTCAACGCGATTTGAAAAACAATTGAACTATTTAAAAACCAATCCAGAGGTGGGTGTTTGTGGCACTTGGTTCACTTTTTTTGGAAAAACAGATAAAGTAGTCAAACACAGTATAAATCATGATGAGATTAAAGTTGGTTTTCTAAGAAGTTGTACCATTGGCAATCCTACTGTGATGTTACGGAAATCGAGTTTGGGTAATTTACGATTTGATGAACGCATGAAAATTGCAGAAGATTACTCATTATGGAGTCAATTAATAGCAAATACCAAATTCCACAACATCCCAGAGTCTTTATTATTTTATAGATGGCATTCAAACAATATGAGTCAGACCAAGATTGAGAATTTAGAAGCATCAGAATTTTCAATTAAGGCCAAACAATTAGAACATCTCGGAATTCAATCAGATAATCCCGACTTAGAGCATTATGTGTCTGCTGTTTCATTAAAAAGAAATCAGCCAACAGTATCAATTATAAAAACCATAAAAGCTGCCAATAAGCTTAAAGAAAGCAACAAAAAACTCCAATATTACAACCAAGCCATTTTTGAAAAACATATAGATAAAACCATAGTTAGAACTATTAGAAATGCTAAAAATAATGACAGAGACTTTTATAAATATGTGAAAAATGAATCTGGCTTTTTTTCTAAGATTACAAAATTGGATGCCGCAATTTTCTTTTTAAAATCCTACTTCAATTAAAGCTATGAAAACTCCACTAATAAGCATTATAGTGCCGTGTTATAATGTTGAGATATATATAGATAAATCATTTGAAAGTTTAATAAACCAATCCTATGAGAATTGGGAATGTATTGCAATCAATGACGGAAGTAAGGACAATACTGAAAATAAAATCAAGCAATGGACACTGCGAGATTTGAGGTTTAAATTAATTTCCCAAGAAAACACCGGACCGTCTGGGGCAAGAAATGCAGGTTTGAACGATGCTTCTGGTGACTTCATATTTTTTTTCGATTCAGATGATTTATTGGATGGGGACTGCTTAAAAAGTCTTTTAAATCTATATCGCCCAACAATTGATATCGTTATTGGCAAAAACGCCGAAGTTCTTAATCAAACAACGGATATCATAAAAACTTTAGAGCACTACCCAATTACAGAAGAAATATTAAGTGATCAAGATTTTTTGGAACTATCATTAAAATCTCCAATTAGTGTTGTGGCCTGGAACAAATTATACAGCCGAGAATTTATTGATTCAAACAACTTGACTTTTAAAGATGGAATAATACACGAAGATGAGCTATGGTTTTTTGAAATAATGCATTTGGCCAAAAAGATTATTTTCAATTCTAAAGTGACATATTACTATAATATTGGCAATCAAAATTCAATAACCAAAACCTACAATTTAAATAACCTCGATAATTACCTAAAGGTTATCGAGCATATTTATACAGATCATTATAGTACCGAAAAAAATGATGAAAAAAAATTAATGGTAGGAACCTATATTCTTAACCAACAGATTATGATTATATCTGGTTTTTTTAGGTTTTTGAAAAAAAACGATGCCCCCTATAAATCTGAGGGGGTTTCTCTGATAAAAGATCATCTCCAGAATTATCCTATCAGTGATTTTTTCCATCTTAGCGATAAAAAATCAAAACTATACCAGATATTTATAAAATATGGAAAGGTAAATCCTGAAACTGCTTTCAAACTTATGAGGAATACAGACAAAAGAAATTTATTAAAGTTTTTTGAAAATATATTTTTAAAGTATCATTCAAGAGATGCGATAAAAAATCTTTAAAAATGAAAAGAACAACCCCATAAATACTTAGTATGCACATCTTAATAGTAGATTGGTCGGGCCCAATTCCCGCCCTGAAATACGGAGGAACCGAACGTGTTATTTGGGGGCTTGGCAAATGCCTTAACGCACTTGGCCACAAAGTTACTTTTTTGGTGCCGGAAGGTTTTACTGGCGATTTTGCTGAGAGTATTCCGCTGGATCAAAACAAAGTCTTAAATGACCAAATACCGGAAAATGTTGACATTGTGCATTTTAATTATCCGCCCAGGCAGCCCATCAATAAACCATATATTATAACAATGCACGGCAACCCAAAGCCGGACGAACACATAGATCCAAACACTGTTTTTATTTCTAGAAATCAAGCGGAGCGCTATAATTCAGACGTGTTTGTGCACAATGGCCTGTATTGGGACGATTATGGGACTCCCAATTTGGATAACCCGCGAAGCTATTTTCATTTCTTAGGAAAAGCCTCTCGCAAAGCAAAGAATGTTTTCGGAGCTGCTAAAATCGTTGTAAAAGCGAAAGGAAAACTGATGATTATTGGTGGAGAGCGATGGACTTCCCGTAACTTTACCCGTGGTTTCCGTTATGTTTTAAATCCGAACATTACTTTTTTGGGAATGCTGGACGATGCTGAAAAAATGAAGGTTATGGAAAAATCCAAAGCCTTGGTCTTTCCAGTTGAATGGCACGAGCCTTTTGGCCTGGTCATCATTGAAAGTCTATATGCAGGCTGTGCTGTGTTTTGCACCACAAACGGTTCACTTCCCGAACTTTTAAGTCCGGAAGTAGGACTGGCATCCAATGATTCCGACGAATTGGCGAAAGCCCTCCGCAATTTCAAATATGACCCACTAGGTTGCCATCGCTATGCTAAGGAGCATTTCAATGCCGAAAAAATGACTTTGGAATATTTAAAATTGTACGAAAAAGTAATTTTTGGAGAAGCCTTACACGCCGAGAACCCTGCTTACCTACCAGAAAAGAACCAAGTAAAACCTTTGATATAAAGAAACATCCATTATTAATTTTTAATCACACAGCGGCATGTCTATTAAGGATGTTCCATCTGTCCTTTAAAAAACAAATATTTTAGACAAATGAAAGAAGAAATCGATAATGCATTGCTCATTCTAAAAAAAGGTGGGCTCATCCTCTACCCGACTGACACCATTTGGGGAATAGGCTGCGATGCCACAAATCCAGATGCCGTTGATAAAGTTTTTCAACTGAAAAAAAGGAGCGACGAAAAATCGCTGATCTGCTTGGTGAATGACTTCAAAATGTTGAATGAATACGTTGAAAATGTACCGGAAGTAGCTTACGATATTTTGAAATACGCCAAAAAACCGACTACAATAATTTATGATGACCCAATCCGGGTTGCAGAAAATATCATTGCTAAAGACAATTCGCTTGCCATTCGGGTAACTAAGGACGAATTTTGCAAAAAATTGATACAGAAATTCCGCAGGCCACTGGTTTCAACTTCAGCAAATATTTCTGGAGAAAAAACCCCGCAGAGTTTTGCCGAAATAGACCCTTTAATTTTGGAAGGCGTGGACTATGTTGTAAATTTGCAGCACGAAAAAAAATCGGGGAAACCCTCGGCGATTATCAAGTTGAAAAATGATGGTTCCGTGAAGGTGATCAGACAATAAAGTTTGAAACAGGACGGGGAATCAAGAAATAGGACACAATATCCTTAAAAGACTTTATGTCTTTGCGTGAAAAAATAAATGGCAAACCAAACCTACATATCCGCTTTAAAAAACCCCATTTTTAGAACCATTTCCAAAGCCGCTTCAAACTTAAACCTTGAAAGCTACGTTATTGGCGGCTACGTTCGTGATTATATACTAGAGCGCGGCGAAGCGAAAGACATTGATATTGTTGCCGTGGGAAGCGGAATTGATTTGGCCGAGGAAGTTTCAAGACTTCTTCCCGGAAAACCAAAAGTCTCCGTTTTCAAAACATACGGAACGGCAATGCTGAAAAGCGGGGGAATAGAACTCGAATTTGTTGGCGCCCGAAAGGAATCCTATTCCGAAGAAAGTAGAAATCCCGCAGTGGAAAACGGCACTTTGGAAGACGACCAAAACCGAAGGGATTTTACAATAAACGCTTTGGCGCTGAGCCTTAGCGATGATAAGTTTGGCGAATTGCTCGATCCGTTCAACGGCATGGAAGATCTTCAAAAAAAAATAATCCGCACGCCACTCGATCCAGATATTACCTATAGCGACGATCCATTGCGGATGCTCCGTGCCATCCGGTTTGCAACCCAATTGGATTTTAAAATCGAAAAAGGTTCCCTGGAATCCATTACAAGAAATGCCGAACGATTAAAAATTATTTCCAAGGAACGAATTGTTGACGAACTAAACAAAATTCTACTCTCAGAAGTACCATCAAAAGGGTTTGCTCTTCTGCACAAAACAGGTTTATTGCCTTTCATTTTACCAGAATTGTTTGCGCTGCAGGGCATTGACGAAAAAGAAGGCCAAACCCATAAAGACAATTTTTGGCACACGCTGGAAGTGGTGGACAATATTTCAAAAGCTACGGACGACCTGTGGTTGCGTTGGGCTGCTTTGCTTCACGACATCGGAAAAGCGCCGACCAAAAAGTTCGATGAAAAATTGGGCTGGACCTTTCACGCACATGAATTTGTAGGCGCAAAAATGGTTTACAAACTCTTCAAGCGCTTGAAGATGCCTTTGAATGAAAAGATGAAGTTCGTCCAAAAAATGGTTTTGATGAGCTCCCGTCCTATTGCTTTGGCAAGCGATGTAACTGATAGCGCCGTAAGACGTTTGATTTTTGACGCAGGAGAAAATGTAGAAGATCTAATGACCCTTTGTGAAGCAGATATCACCACAAAGAACCCAAAAAAGTTTAAAAAATACCACGCCAATTTTCAGTTGGTCCGTGATAAGATTGTAGAAGTAGAAGAACGCGATCAAGTCAGGAACTTCCAACCGCCAGTAACAGGTGAAGAAATTATGGAGACCTTCAACTTGAAACCTTCGCGGGAAATAGGAATTATTAAGGATGCAATAAAAGAAGCAATTCTTGAAGGCGAAATTCCAAATGAATACGAAGCTGCAAAGGAATTTATGTTGAAAAAAGGGAATGAATTAGGATTGAAACCAATAAAGAGTGACAATGAAAATAAGTGATCACCAAGAACGCAAAGGGTATATTGATCTTTTTGCCCTTCTCCGTGAACTTTGTGGTTAAAAAAATATCAGCATTTAATGTATAATTCATGAATTCGTGGCAAACAAAGACAACAAAAAAGTAATCTACTGGCTCCTTGCAGGATGTTTCCTGATTTTTGTGATGGTAGTCATTGGCGGAATTACACGCCTAACACACTCTGGGCTTTCAATATCAAGCTACAAACTTATTTCTGGCACACTGCCGCCATTGAACGAAGCCCAATGGATCGCGGAGTTTGACCATTACAAACAATTCCCAGAATATCAAAAACTAAACACCCATTTCAATTTACAGGATTTTAAGGATATTTATTTTTGGGAATGGCTTCACCGCGTGTTGGGAAGACTATTAGGGGTGGTTTTTATTATTCCTTTCCTATATTTTCTGTTGAAAAAACAACTTACAAAACCTACTATCAAAAAATCAATAATCTTAATGTGCTTGGGTGCGTTCCAAGGGTTTTTGGGTTGGTATATGGTGAAAAGTGGTTTGGTGGACCGTCCCGATGTGAGCCACTATCGGCTTGCAATGCACTTAACAACCGCATTCATAACTTTTGCCTACACCTTTTGGGTGGCGCTTGATCTGTGGTATCCCGTTAAAAAAGAAATCAATAAACAAGTTCGCAACATGATTAGGGTCGGAATGGCAATCCTACTCATCCAGATCATTTGGGGTGCCTTTGTGGCAGGCCTTGATGCTGGCTTGATCCATAACCATTGGCCATTGATGAACGATGGCGAATGGATACACGAAACCGTTTACACAGAACAAGTTCCTCTTTGGAAAAACTTTGTGGAAGGCAAAAGCGGTGTGCAGTTTTTCCACCGATATATGGCTTACACAGTTGTTGCGATCATATTTTTCATTTGGTACAGAACTCGAAAATTGCAGCTCACACTTCCACAGAAAAACGGAATATACGTGTTGTTACTATTGGTTTTGGTTCAGTTTATTTTAGGGGTTTTCACGCTTATCCTGCAAGTGCCGGTTGTTTTGGGCGTTTTGCATCAAGTAACGGCATTTTTCCTATTGGCAGCTATGACTTTTGTATTGCATAGATTTTCGAAATAAAAACACAACCAAAACTGCAACAGAATACTGCCTACTTTTTAATAACTTTGCAGTCCAAAAAAAAATAAAAAAATGATTTACCGTTTCAGAATAATCCTCGACACCCACGAAGACGTTTTCCGCGACTTAGAAATAGAAGCTACGGCCACTTTGGAAGATTTTCACAACGCCATCACTCAATCCTTCGGCTTTGATGGGCAGGAAATGGCTTCTTTTTACACTACTAACGAACTTTGGGAAGAAGATGAGGAAATCTCACTTTTTGACGTAAGCGATGAGCCCGGCAGCGTTCGCATTATGGGTGAAACCTATTTGGAAGATGTGGTCGACAAAGAAAAAACCCGACTTCTTTATGTATATGATTTTCTAAATATGTGGACGTTTATGGTAGAACTTGCCGATATAGCCGAAACCGAAACTGGGCAGATCTATCCAAATTTAATGTACTCCCACGGGGAAATTCCAGAGGAAGCTCCCGAAAAGGAATTCATTGCTGAAGAAGTTGAGGACGACGATTTCGAGGAAGAATTCGACCTCGACCCAGAAGATTACGACAACCTTGATTTCGACGAAAACTGGAATTGATTCAGTAGTCAGTAGTCAGTAGTAGGTAGTAGGTAGTAGGTAGTAAAAATACTACCCCATAACTCATAACCCATAACCCATAACCCATAACTCATAACCCATAACCCATAACTAAAATAAATGATCAACCTTTTTAATACCCACATTGCATCCCTTTCCATACATCGAGTGGGTAACAAAAGCAGAAACGAAGCCATTTTTCTTTCAGCGGAACCTTATAAAACAGATGATGAGCTTACGCCATTATTGAAGGAATTCTTTCTGAAACCGTTTCGCGATAAGGAAGAAAACTATTTTAAGTTTTCGCACGAGGCAGATTTAGAGTTTCACGAACTCTTCAACAGTACCTCAAAAACATTCGACAATCCGCAAAACATCCACGAAGAGAGCCGGAAAATGGCGACTTACCTTTATAACCAATCCGAACATCCACATATTAAAAGTGGCGAGTTTTACGTGGCCTATCTTGAAGGCGTACAGTTGGACAATGTAAAAATGGATGCTATCGGGATATTTAAAAGCGAATTGAAACAGGATTTTCTTCAGTTTGCTGAAGATGGAAACCAACTGGACGCAATGCTTCAACACGGGGTAAGTCTTAATAAGCTGGACAAAGGCTGTCTTATTTTTAATTCAAATAAAGAGGAAGGCTATAAAATTCTTTCCGTAGACAGCAATCGCTATGATGCCCGTTATTGGCTGGAAAGTTTTCTTGGCGTGGAAGCACTTGCTGACGATAATTTCTACACAAAAAAGTATTTAAAGTTCTGTCAGGATTTTGCAAAAGACGTGGTTTTACCTGCCGAAGACAAAAAGCAGGAAGTTATGTTTATGAACCGCGCGGTGAACCATTTTGCCAAAAACGACAATTTTGAGGAAACGGCATTTATGAATGATGTGATTGACAATCCAGATTTATTGCCTGAATTCCGTCATTATAAAAGCGAAAAAGCACCCAAATACAGTATTGAGGATTTAACTACTTTTCCTATTGCAAATAGCGCTGTTACCGCCGCACGGAAAAAAATAAAAAACGTAATAAATCTGGATACAAACATTCAGATAAAACTTGATTTTATCAATCCGGAAAGCGCAGAAAGATATATTGAAAAAGGCTGGGATGAGGAAAAACAGATGTATTATTATTTGGTTTACTTCAACAAAGAACAGAAGGTTTAGCGTTCAGGTGTTAAAAATTAGTTTTTTATGGAGATGAAAGGTTTGGTTCTGTTGATTATCGCAGCTTTTGCTTTAAATTCCTGCAGCGTAGATAAATGTGACGTGGATTGCAGTTCCGGACCATTGGGTTTAAGTTTTGAACTTTTAAACAAGGCCACAGGTGAAAATCTATTCACTAATAACACTTTTGATCCAGCCGATATTGCCGTTTTTGATTTGGGCAATAATAACAGTGAGGTGCAATTCACTTTCGATTCTGAAAACGATATAAACATCATCACCTTGGGCCCTTTTGGTTGGGGAACTAATATTGCTAATTATCTTTTGAAAGTGGGTGACCGCGATATTTTCACATTATTTGTTGATGCGGAAGAGATAAAAGATGAATGTTGTTCTAATGTGGTTTTGAACAAATTGACCCTTGAGGGTACAGCTTATTCCCAAAATACGCAGAGCGGGGTTTATGAAGTTTTGGTAGAGCTTTAGCCGAAATCACAAATAGCAAACTCCAAATCCCAAATAAATCTCAAAAATTTAAAAAAAATGTAAACTTCCAAGGACGGTATTGAAGTCTTTATAACTGAATGCCGTTTACTGCGTACTGATTACTGAACACTAATTCCCCACTTCGCTGATGAACTTGATGCGGTACAAACGCAATTCCTCTTCATCGTAATCACCGTCAAATTCTTCAAGGGCATCCTCGATTTCATCGGTTTTGGCTTCCAGAAAATAATCGTGTATTTCTTCCTGTTGGTCCTCATCCAAAACTTCGTCTATCCAATAATCTATATTCAGCTTCGTGCCGCTAAAAACAATGGCTTCCATTTCCTTAATAAACTCACGCATTTCCAATCCTTTAGCACTGGCTATGTCAGTTAGAGCTAGCTTACGGTCCACGTTTTGGATGATGTATAATTTTAGGGAACTGTTAGTCCCTGTGGATTTTACAACGAAATCTTCGGGCCTTATCACGTCATTTTCCTCAACGTAATTTTGAATAATTTTTAAAAAGGATTTTCCGTACTTTTTCGCTTTCCCTTCTCCCACCCCGTGAACATTGGCAAGTTCTTCCATTGTAATTGGATATTTGAGAGCCATATCTTCCAAGGAAGGTTCTTGGAAAATTACAAAGGGAGGCAAATCCAAATCATGCGCTACTTTTTTAAGTTCGGCTTTTAGAAGTTTGAAAAGAATTTCGTCCGCAACATCACCGCCTTTATTGGCTGCTACAATAACGTCGTCATTAGCGTCTTTAAAGGAATGGTCTTCGGTCATCATAAAAGAAGTGGGCGATTTTATAAATTTCCTTCCCGAATCCGTTAAATGGATAACACCGTAGGTTTCAATATCCTTTTTTAAATATCCCGCCACCAAAAGTTGGCGCAACAATGCCATCCAGTAAGGTGCATCGTGGTCCGCTCCAGAACCAAAATATTCCTGTGCATCGGTTCGGTGTGACTTTATCAGGGCGTTTACTTTCCCTACCAAAACATTTACAATCTCCTTGCTTTTGTACTGCTCGTTGGTTTTGGAAACCACTTCCAAAACTTGTTTTGCGTGCTCTTTTGCTTCGTGTTTCTTTTTTGGATAACGCATATTGTCGTCCATCATTCCACCATCACCGGTTTCATTGTCAAATTCCTCTCCAAAATAATGAAGGATGAATTTTCTTCGGGACATGGAAGTTTCGGCAAAACCTACTACTTCCTGTAAGAGCGCGTGCCCAATTTCCTGTTCGGCCACGGGCTTACCGCTCATAAACTTCTCAAGTTTCTCGATGTCTTTATAGCTGTAAAAAGCCAAACAATGGCCTTCGCCACCGTCCCTGCCGGCACGACCGGTTTCTTGGTAATAGCTTTCAATACTTTTTGGAATGTCGTTGTGGATAACAAAGCGAACGTCTGGTTTGTCTATTCCCATCCCAAATGCGATGGTGGCAACAACTACGTCCACATCTTCCATTAAAAACATATCTTGATGTTTTACACGTGTTTTTCCATCTAAACCTGCGTGATAGGGAACGGCTTTTATACCGTTTACCTGCAATGCCTGGGCAAGCTCTTCTACTCTTTTTCGGCTTAAACAGTAAATAATTCCGCTTTTCCCTTCGTTCTGTTTTACAAACCGAATAATATCTGAGTCAACATTTTTTGTTTTCGGCCTTATTTCGTAATAAAGGTTTGGGCGGTTGAAGGAAGCCTTAAAGGTATTGGCATCCTGCATATTGAGGTTTTTAAGAATGTCTTCCTGTACCTTTGGAGTTGCTGTGGCGGTAAGTCCAATTATAGGAATGTCATCCCCTATTCTCTGAATGATGCTTTTAAGATTTCGGTATTCTGGCCTAAAATCGTGGCCCCATTCGCTGATGCAGTGGGCTTCGTCAATAGCCATAAAGGATATTTTCTGTGTCTGCAGAAAATCTACATATTCTTCCTTGGTGAGCGATTCGGGCGCCACGTAAAGGAGCTTTGTTACTCCCCTAGCAATGTCGTTCTTCACTTTTTTAACTTCCGTTTTGTTAAGGGAAGAGTTCAGCACATGGGCAATTCCTTCTTCCGAAGAAAGAGCCCGTAGGGCATCAACTTGGTTTTTCATCAATGCAATAAGCGGCGAAACCACTATTGCCGTACCTTCCTGCATAAGCGCAGGAAGTTGGTAACAAAGCGACTTACCGCCGCCCGTGGGCATAACCACGAACGTATTGTTACGGTTGAGGATGCTTTTTACAACTTCCTCCTGCAGACCCTTAAAGCGGGTAAATCCAAAAAATTTCTTTAGGGCTCCATAAATGTCAATCTCTGCCACGCTTCTTCTGTTTTAATGGTCAATTCAGTTTTAGCCAACAATACATTGTTTTACAGATTAACAATTGTAATTTTGCAACCGTATTAAGCTAACTGCATCTTAAAAGAAAAGTATCAATATTTAAGAATACTGAATTTAATTAAATTGTATTCTAAATATACTAATTTCTAATACAGTTACAAACATTCAAAAGCATTAAAATTTTGAACAAGCAAGAAAGAATTATTTCCGTAGCGAAAAACACCATAGAAACTGAGAGTAAAGCCATTGCAAACTTGGCCCATTTGGTGGACGAGGAGTTTGCCGGCGCAGTTGATTATATTTATCATTCCAAGGGAAGGGTAATTGTTACCGGAATAGGCAAAAGCGCCAACATTGCCACCAAAATTGTAGCGACTTTAAACTCAACAGGGACTCCCGCAATCTTTATGCATGCTGCGGATGCCATCCACGGTGATCTGGGAACTATTCAAGAAAACGATGCGGTTATCTGTATTTCCAAAAGTGGAAACACGCCCGAAATAAAAGTGTTGGTGCCACTTATAAAAGCTATTGATAACAAATTAATAGCAATAACAGGAAATAGAGATTCCTTTTTGGGCCAACAAGCAGATTTTGTAATGAACGCTTATGTTGAAAAAGAAGCCTGCCCCAACAATCTGGCCCCAACAACCAGCACGACCGCACAATTGGTAATAGGCGATGCTTTGGCAATGTGCCTTTTGGACCTACGTGGATTTTCGAGCAAGGATTTTGCGAAGTTCCATCCAGGAGGTTCTCTGGGGAAAAAATTATATTTGCGTGTAAGCAACCTTACTTCGTTGAATGAAAAACCACAAGTAAGCCCGGATACCGATGTTAAAAAAGTAATTGTTGAAATTTCAGAAAAGATGCTGGGCGTAACCGCCGTGGTGGAAAACGATAAAATTGTAGGCATCATAACTGATGGCGATTTAAGGCGTATGTTAACCAGAACCGATAGTTTTGCGGGACTGACTGCGAAGGATATTATGAGCCACAACCCAAAAAAAATTGCCAACAACGCTATGGCCGTTGAAGCAATGGAAATGATGGACAAATTTGGGATCACCCAGATTCTTGCTGAAGATAAAGGCAAATACAGCGGGGTGGTACACATACACAACCTTACCAAAGAGGGTATTATCTAATGAAGAAAAAAGCCTCCCCAGAAAAAGAAATGTCCTTTTTGGACCATTTGGAAGAACTGCGCTGGCACTTAGTGCGCTCCACTATTGCGGTAATGGTTTTGGCTGTTATAGCGTTTATTTTCAAGAGATTTATTTTTGATGTCCTTATTTTTGGCCCCACAAAACCAGACTTTGCCACTTATGCAATGTTCTGTGAAATTTCCCGCTACTTGGGCATGGACACTTTCTGTTTTCAGGAAATGCCCTTTAAAATTCAAAGTAGAACCATGGCCGGACAGTTTTCGGCACACATGTGGACGTCTATATATGCCGGAATTATTGTCGCGTTTCCCTATATACTTTATGAATTCTGGAAATTCATCAGTCCAGGTTTAAAGGAAAAAGAACGCAAGTCAAGCCGCGGTTTTATTGGGGTTGCCTCGGTGCTTTTCTTTTTAGGGGTTTTGTTTGGATATTACCTCATCACTCCCCTATCCATCAACTTTTTAGGGAGCTATCAAGTAAGTGAGGAAGTTATAAACCAGTTTGATCTGGAAAGTTATATTGGCTTGGTGAGAACTTCGGTATTGGCCTGCGGAATTGTTTTTGAACTTCCAATCTTAATGTACATTCTCACAAAAATTGGTTTGGTAACCCCAGAGATTCTTCGAAAATACAGAAAATTTGCATTGATTATAGTTTTGATACTTTCGGCAGTAATTACGCCGCCGGATATTGTTAGCCAAATTATAGTTGCCATTCCGATACTTATTCTATATGAAGTGAGCATCTATATTTCAAAAATTGTGATTAGAAACCAGTTGAGGGAAGAAAAAAGAAAAAAGAATAAAGAATAAAGAGAATAGAAGTTTCTGAGGTCCAATCAAGAATAGTCGAGAAAATTAAAGTTAATTGCTATGAAAAACAATTTAGTTGAAGAGTTCAATGCCTATCGTGAAAAGATGAACGAGAAGATGCTTGAAGACAACAATAAGATTATCAAGCGTATTTTTAACTTGGACACCAATGCCTACATGGAAGGTGTGCTTCCAAAGAAAACAAAGGAACTCCTCGGTTTGGGCAATTCACTAGTGCTGCGCTGTGATGATTGCGTCCGTTACCATTTGGAGGAATGCCACAAACTGGGTCTGACAAAAGAAGAAGTGGTTGAAGGCATGAGCATTTCATTGCTTATTGGCGGAACCATCGTGATTCCACATTTACGTAGGGCTTTTGAATATTGGGAGGCATTGGAAGCGCAGCAATCTTAATTTTTTCTTCGTAAAATTATATAGTACATTTATCGTTTTATCTACGGAAACAAAAACCGAATGAAGCTAAAAGCCGAAAATTTAATGAAATCCTATAAAGGCCGAAAGGTTGTAAAGGGCATCACAGTGGAAGTAAACCAAGGGGAAATCGTTGGATTGCTTGGTCCTAACGGAGCTGGAAAAACCACTTCCTTTTATATGATTGTAGGGCTGATAAAACCCAACGGCGGCAAGATTTTTTTGGAGGGAACAGAGATTACCAATTACCCTATGTACAAACGCGCGCAGCACGGAATTGGCTATTTGGCACAGGAAGCTTCGGTTTTTCGCAAACTTAGCGTTGAAGACAATATCTTGAGCGTTTTGCAGCTCACCAAACTTTCTAAAAAGGAACAACGCGCCAAGATGGAATTGCTTCTTGAGGAATTCGGTTTAGTCCATATCCGTAAAAGCCGTGGGGATCTATTAAGCGGTGGGGAAAGACGTAGAACAGAAATTGCCCGTGCCTTGGCAACCGATCCTCATTTTATCCTTTTGGACGAACCTTTTGCAGGGGTTGATCCAGTTGCTGTTGAAGATATCCAGCGCATTGTGGCGCAGCTTAAAAACAAAAATATTGGTATTCTTATTACCGACCACAACGTACAGGAAACCCTTGCCATTACTGATAGAACTTATTTGATGTTTGAAGGGAGTATTCTAAAACACGGTATTCCCGAAGAACTCGCCGCAGACGAAATGGTTCGCAAAGTATATTTAGGCCAGAATTTTGAACTTCGGAAGAAGAAGTTGGAGTTTTAGTTGTAATACAGGATTTTTAACCACTAAGGACACAATGTTCTCACAAAGGTCACAAAGCTTTCATTGTGTTCTTTGTACTCTTATTATTCTTTTAAAACACAGAAAAATAACGTTTCCCTAAATTTACAGAATTTTCTTTGTGCAATTTGTGCCTTCTTGGCGTTCTTTGTGTTTAAACAAAGAAAGTAATATATACATCAGGATAATAAAAGGTATTCCCACAAACTTCAACAGCACCAGAAGCACAACGCAAAGAATTAAAAACACATAACGAACGGCGTTGCTTTTAAAATCCCAGGTTTTGAATTTTAAGGCGAAGAGGGATATTTCGGCATTCAGAAGAATGCAGCTCAATAAGGTCATCCCTATCAAAAACCATTTATTGAGGATTATGCTTTCTGCAAATTCAGAATATTGAAACTGTAAAATCAAAGGAAGACTTAAAATCAATAAAGTATTTGCAGGTGTTGGCAGACCAATAAAACCAGAAGTTTGTCTGGTATCTACATTGAATTTTGCCAAACGATAAGCAGAGGCGATTACAATCAGCAAGCCAATTAAAGGCATATAGTTCTTGAACCCAATATTCCATCCATCCAAAGAAAATGCTTCGGTAAGCGTCTGCATTTGGTGGAAATAAGACAAATTCAACATTTGATACATGATTATACCTGGCGCAACTCCACTGGTAATAACATCTGCCAAGGAATCAAGTTGAAGTCCCACTTCACTTTGGGCTTTTAGCAACCGAGCTGCAAGACCATCAAAAAAGTCGAAGAAAATTCCGAGGAAAACAAAGAAGGAAGCAGTTATTAAATCTCCCGAGGTCGCAAAAAGTATAGCCACACAGCCACAGAGGATGTTTAGGGAGGTGATGATGTTTGGAATTTGTTTTGTCATATTCAATGTTTTTGGGAGCAAGTGAGTTGAAGATGTTTTCCAGAAAAACATCCCCTCCCAGCCTCCCCTTCCAAGGAGAGGGGCTCAAATAAGGCTGATTTGTAACTATATATTAAGTTTCACTGTAAAAATAACAAAGTATTTTCGTCCAAAGCTATCAAAACACAATATGTGCATAAATTTAAAGTTTAGTATTTTGTAAAATAGTGTCATATTTGTCCAAATTTTTAAGATTGAAAGAGAAAATTCTCCTCCTTTTACTACTTGTTTCAGTTACGCTGGGGGCGCAGACCGTGCGCAAATATTCCAACGAATTTATGAATATTGGTGTAGATGCCGCTGCTTTCGGGATGAGCAATGCCGTGGTGGCTTCCTCAGCCGATGTAAATTCGGGCTATTGGAATCCCGCGGGCATGGTAAATCTTGAGGACAAACAAATTTCTTTAATGCACGCCTCCTATTTTGCAAACATCGCAAACTATGATTATGCCGCTTTTGCAATGCCTTTGGACGACAAAAGTGCCGTTGGGCTCTCCGTAATCCGTTTTGGGGTGGATGATATTTTGAACACTACGCAATTGATTGATGATGCGGGAAACATTTATTACGACCGTATCAGTAAGTTTTCAACAGCAGATTATGGGTTTACGTTTTCTTACGCCCGAAGATTGCCTTTGGATGGTTTGAATTACGGTGTAAACGCAAAAGTAATCCGTCGTGTAATAGGTGATTTCGCTTCTTCATGGGGCTTTGGATTGGATGCAGCAGTTCAATTTAGAACCGACAAGTGGATGTTTGGAATCATGGCGCGCGATATTACGACCACTTTCAACGCTTGGAGTATTGACGAAAAAAAGTTTGCTGAAATACAGGGTGCTGTGGAAGGTCAAAACCAGGAATTGCCGGAAACTACTGAAATAACCATCCCAAAACTTCAATTGGGTATGGCCAGAAAATTTGTATATCGTTATGATTTTTCACTCTTGGCAGAAGTAGATCTCAATTTTAGATTTGCAGAAACCAACGATATTATTTCTTCTTCCTTTGCGAGCATCACTCCATCCATGGGGCTCGAATTTGCGTATATCGATATGGTTTATGTGCGTGGTGGCGTGGGCAATTTTCAAAATATAACACAATTGGACGGCGGTGATTCTGTTGGTTTTCAACCTAATATTGGCGTTGGGTTTAGGTACAAAGGCATTCAAGTGGACTATGCCCTGACCGATATTGGCGACCAGAGTGCGGCACTATATTCCAATGTATTTTCTTTGAAACTGGACTGGGAGATTTTTAGGTAAAAGTTGAGGAGTTGGTGACAAAACAAGAACCAAGAGACAAGAACCAAGAACCAAGAGACAAGAACCAAGAAACAAGAACCAAGAAACAAGAACCAAGAAACAAGAAACAAGAACCAAGAGACAAGAAACAAGAACCAAGAGACAAGAAACAAGAAACAAGAACCAAGAAACAAGAAACAAGAAACAAGAACCAAGAGACAAGAAACAAGAAACAAGAAACAAGAAACAAGAACCCACAACTGACAACCCACAACCGAAAAACGTGAAAAAAAATTACATTCTACTTCTTCTACTCTTCTTAACTGTTTCTGTAAAAGCTCAGTTTGGATCTTTGTCACCTACAGCGGAAATAAGTATCTTGACCATTGGACCTGGGTCTGAGCTATATGACAAATTTGGGCATAGTGCTTTTAGGATCAAGGATACCCTTAGCGGGGTGGATGTAGCTTTTAACTACGGGGTTTACGATTTCAATACCCCAAATTTCTACACAAAATTTGCGCAAGGCAAACTGCTTTATGAACTTAGGGTAAGTTATTATCAGTCATTTTTCGAGAGCTATGTAGCGCAGAACAGATGGGTGAAGGAGCAGACTCTCAATCTTACAAAAGAGGAGAAACAGGCCGTTTCAGATTTTCTGTGGCACAATGCCTTACCCGAAAACAAAAAATACAAATACGATTTCTTTTTTGACAACTGCGCTACCAAAATTCGCGATGTAATTCAAGAAGTATTGGGTGATAAGCTCGAATTTAAAGAAGACCATTTAAAAGAAGAACTTACCTTCCGGCAACTTATTCAGCAGAACCTACAAGCGAATAGTTGGGGAAGTATGGGTATAGACATTGCCCTGGGTGCGGTCATCGATAGAAAGGCAAAACCCATTGAATACCAATTTCTTCCCGAATATATTTTTGAAGGAGCAGCCAACGCTTTTATAAACAGAAATGGAGCTTCGGAAAGTTTGGTAAAACATTCAACCGTTCTTTTTGAGAACAACCCAACTCCAGCCGCTAACAATTTTTTATTGAGTCCCCTATTTATATTGGGATTATTGGGGTTGTTGATTGTTTTTGTAACCTACCGCGATTATAAAAGAAATACGCGAAGTCGCTATTTGGACACTTTCCTTTTCTTTTTTACAGGCCTAATTGGAATATTTCTCCTATTGCTTTGGTTTGCAACAGACCATACAGCTACGGCAAACAACTACAATTTATTGTGGGCCTTCCCGATTTCAATTCTGGTTATTTTTGCAATTTCAAAAAAGAAGGTATCCCCAAAACTAAAAAGGTACACTTTGTTGCTACTACTACTTTTAATTCTTTTGACGATTCATTGGATAACGGGAGTGCAGGTTTTTGCCATTGCTCTTTTGCCACTGTTGATTGCTTTGGCGGTGCGGTATGTTTATTTGATGTATTTTATTACATCCCAGCCTACGGCGGGCAGGCCTCTCCAGCCCTCTCCCGAAACAACTACGGGGCAAGCTCTTCAAAGGGAGGGAGCTTGATCTATCTTAAAGTTTGATACTGTTTGAATCAAAAGTTCACACTATTCATAGAGCCAATTAAATAATGATGTTTGGGGGAGTTAGAGATTGAAATTTAAACGCTATTAGATTTGTAGGAAAAAAGGGGTGTTTTCTTACATTTTAAGGACTTTGCTATGGCTTTGCTATGGAGTATCTATGGAGTATCTATGGAGGAGGATTTTTGGACAAGAAAAAGTATTGATTCTTTACCCCTTCCGCCCCCTCCCGAAAGATTGATTTGACAATTTATTAAAAAACTGTGCAACGGGGGCCCACCTTCCCCTTGATTTCTATTCGTTCTTTTGATCTTGCCTTTTACTGAGGGGAAGGAGCTTTTGTTGCTGGTTTTAAATGATAACTGAATATTGAATCACTGCCCTCTATAAAAAACAATGGTACTCAAGGTCTTAATGATGATGGCTATGTCCAGAAAAAGGCTGCGGTGCTTTATGTAGTATAAATCGTATTGCAATTTTTCAAGGGAATCTTCTTCACTGGAACCGTATTTGGCATTTACTTGTGCCCAACCGGTAACGCCGGGTTTTACGAGGTGGCGCACTTCGTAAAAAGGTATTTTTTCTTTTAAATCCTCTACAAATTCAGGCCGTTCCGGGCGGGGGCCTATGACGCTCATTTCGCCTTTTATAACATTTATGAATTGTGGGATTTCATCAAAGCGGGATTTTCTTAAGAAACGTCCAAATTTAGTAACACGGGTATCCTTGGCCTCTGCGAACTGAGCCCCATTTTTTTCAGCGTTTATAACCATGCTTCGCAGTTTGTATATCTTGAAATATTCCCCATTTTTCCCTACTCTTGTTTGACTGTAAAATAGAGGGCCACGGTTAGCTAATAAATTTCCTATCAATAAAATAGGCAACAGGATCAGCCCAAATGCAAGTCCCAACACTGAAAAAACCAAATCTAAAATCCTATTGAAAAAGAGGTAGAGTTTGTTTTGATTGCTTCGGCTAAAAGGGAAATAACGGTAAAAATCCTTCTCGACATGCTGCACGGGAATTCTATGCGTAAGTTCTTCATAAACCTGGGTATATTCCCGGATGGGGATTCCGTTCTCCAGCAATTTAATCAACTGATTGTTCAGTTCGATGGTCATCCCTTCAGAAAGTGGGGTGCCCACCACAATTTCAGATATGGTCATTTCTTCAGTCAACATACCAATGTCTGCAATGGTTATGGCGTCAATCTCAAGATTATTGATTATTGTTCCATCATTTGGGCCTGTGTTGAAATATCCGATAACGCGATAATTGGGATCAGATTTTTCTAGGGAAGCCACTATGTTCTCCACATCGTTGGCATGCGCAATCAGGAGTACCCGCTTGTAAAATCGCGGTGCCGAAACAAGAACAATATAGGCATAGCGCCACGCCAGCATTGCCACGTTGATAGCCAAAAAGAAATAGACTATCTGCAAACGGTTGGAAGGCAGCATAGGGGTGTAAAATGGCGTCAACAAATAGAACAGCACTGTTACCGAAGAGGTAATGATTACGTTTTTCACGACTACATCAAACTTGCTCGCCTTTTGAAGGTTGTAGAGTTCAAAAATAGTGGCGAATACCGTTAGATAAGTAGCCAAAACGATAGACCACACCCAGTGTTCGGAATTTATCTTAAAGTAATCGAAATTAAAAACAGTCCCTACCAGATAGAGTAACGCAAGCACGCAGACGATATCCAAGATTCGGAGGAGAATCTTTCTTTCAGAGATGTCAAAGTGGATATTGTTTTTGGGCATGTTCGGTTGTTGGTTGTCGGTTGTCGGTTCTGGGTTGTCGGTTGTTGGTTGTTGGTTGTCAGTTGTCTGTTGTCTGTTTGTTTTCAACTTTCTCAACTAATAACTGACAACCCAGAACTGACAACAGTTTTCCTCAAATTTACTGAATTTTCAATCTCCCAAAAGCTTTATCCAACTATGTTTTACTTTTTCCCAATCAAAACCTTCCATTTTGGTACGAGCATTTTTTGTGATTCCCTGTGCTTTTAATGGATTTGCACACAGATATTCAATAGCTTTCACAAAAGCTTCCGCATTGTTTGAAGGAAGCAAGAAACCGTCAACTTCATTTTCAATCAAAAATGGCAAGCCACCAACGTTTGTTGAGATAACGGAGAGACCCAAAGCCATGGCTTCCATGACGCTTACAGGCATATTGTCAAAATTGGTTGTGTTTATAAAAATATCATAGTTTTTGGAAAGTGCAATCCATTCCTCTTTTTGCAACATCCCTGTAAAAGTTACAGCTAGGTTTAGTTCAGTTGCTTTTCTTTTACAGAATTCCAAGGAACCATCTTTGTCTGGGCCCACCATACAGAGGGAAGCATCCACGCCTTTTTTCTTCAGTATTTCCAATACTTCCAAAGCCAACAAGGGGTTGTATATTTCAGAAAAGGAACGTACCCACAGCAATTTTGGAGTTATTGATTCCCTATGCTTAAAAGAATAGTTTTCTATTTCAATAGCATTTGGAATATAAGTTATATTGTGAAAACCCGCCTCCTGAAACTGCTGCTTCATGTAATATGAAGGTGCCACATTCGTGAGGGCTTTTCCAAAAAGTGTATTGCTTAAATTTTTACTGTTCTTTAGTCGGTTTGGCAGGTTTCCACCGTGCAATATTGGAATATAGGCTAATTTGAAAAACCTGCATAGAATCCCAGTTATAATCGCATAATAAAAATTTTGGGTACTGTAGGTATCGATCAAAACAAGCGCAACACGGTTTCTGTTTTGAATAATGGCAAGCGCCATATCAAGCATCCGAAAGATCTTATTCTGTTTTGAAGACGCTGTTACAACACAATACCCTTCCTGTTCCAGTTTAACTGATAAGGAGTCTATGGCAGCTGGAGGTTTTCCATGTGCCGCTAGTTTATTTCCTATGTAGAGCAGGTTTTTTCTTGGGTGCATAATCTAGATTCAACAAACATAAGGCATATATAAAAGCTGGAGCGGCAATCCGCATGGAGGAATGGGCAATGGTAAGGCCCCAAAAAATAAGAAAAGGATAAAAATATATATTCTTCCTGCCATTCATTTTGGTAATAAGTGGAGAGAATATAAGAACCAATAAGGCAAAAAGTCCAAAAAGTCCATGTTCAGAGAGCATACGGGAGATTTCGTTATGGGTTGGAAGCTCAATTCCCAACTCTGCCTCAAAATAGGTTTTTACTTGACCCACCCCCACTCCAAAAATTGGACTTCCTTTAAAGGCCTCAAGCTCTGTGGACAATAAATCTACCCTTCCCGTGGTAACATCCTCTTTTTCTCGCCCTAAAGCATCCTCATTGGCATAACGGTTCCCAATTAGCCCACCCGTTTGAAGAATCGTAAAAGACCATATAGCCATTGTTACAGTAATTAGGCCTATCATTTTTAAACTAATCTTAGCCTTATTTTTTAAATTGGTTGAAAAGTAAAATATTGCAATAAAAACAAATGACATTAAACCAGCAACCAAAACCCCGCCTCGCGAAAAGGTCAACAAGGCACGATAACCCATCAATACCAAGAAAAACATCATTGTCCATTGCACAAAGAAATTTTTGTATGGGATTATTAATCGTGTCAACAAAATAAAAACCCCCAAGCCTAAGACTGTAGCCACCTGGTTAGGTCCATACCCACCAGAAACTGCCGAATTGGAAGCAGTACTTGTTATAATTTCTCGAATATCTGGGGAATAAAGTACAACATAAATTGTTGTACTTATCAGAGGATAAACAATATAATCCAACACTTTTAAAAACTGATTCATAGTAATGGTCCGACCAAAAACGAATACTGAAGCCAAGCTTAGGCATAATGGGCCACTAAGATTGAAGAGCACAGCTGTCCGAAAATTACTGTCATAAGCTATTGAATCATAGGAGACCAGTACTCCGGGCAACAATAACAAAAGGTATAAAACATAGGGAAATGCATTCTTTTTAAAACCCAAAAAAAAGATTCCCATTAATGAAAACCACATAATTGCATATTTTCCCGTTTCATAAAATATAAAGGCCTTGGTCATTCTGAAGAAAACTTCAGCTCCTGTAAAGTAAGCACAGGCTAATAATACGTATAGCTCCTTCTCTTTCTTTGTAATAATCTGCCAGCAGAAATAGGCAAATACTACAATCATATACAGAAACATAGAAGAACGACTAAATGAAGCCATAACCCCAATTCCCACATGGAAAAAAATGGCATGCAACGGTTTTATATTTTGGAAAAACTGTGATTTGATGGCAGTGTGCTTTTTAAAATATTTACTTTAAAATCTCTGATTTAATTCTATGTCGATAATTCTCAAAGGTAAAATCTTTGGCAACTTTATGTGACGCTATCGCCTTTATTTTTAAAATTTCAGTATCCAATGCTATCACCATTTTTAGGATTCTGTTCAATTCTTCTGCTGTACAAGGATTTACTATAAAACCATTCTTCATATTGATATATTGCGCAATGCTAGATACTGCCGAAACAATCGGTAAACACCCAAAATTCAAAGCTTCGGCAATAACTTTTGGAAACCCTTCCGAAGCTGTGCTTGGCAACATTAAAAATTGAGAACTTTTATAAATCTCAAACACCTGTGGCCGTTCTAAAAAGCCATGAAACACGGCTGGTAGTTTTAAATTTTCACATTGCTGTTGGTAAAACTCCTTCTTTTCACCATCCCCAATAAAATGAATGGTTTTTATACTGCCTAAACTATCTAAAGTTCCAAAAGCATCAATAATTCGCTGTACACCCTTGGCATCTTCCAATCTGCCCACAAAACAAAACGTAAAAGGTGGCTCAAAGATTTTTTTATGGGTTATTTGCAGGCCTTCCTCTCGCTCTTTTTCAGTAAGACACGGGTTTTCAAAAGTCAAACAATGTTTGGTTTGTTTTGGCCAATTACCGTTGATGGTTACTTTTCGTTTTTGGTTTTTTAGCATCCAACGCTGCAAGGCATAGCCCAAGGGTGGATTTTCTTGGTTCCAGTTGCCGGCGTATTTGTACCAGCCCTTTTTATTGCTGAAAAGTGTGAGATAGGGAATCAAAAAAACGCCCATTCCAGTGGGAGTTCGCAATTGAAAAACATCAACTTGTTTTAATGTTTTTTTGACCGTGGATATTATTTTGGGAATATTCAATACAACTTTCAACTTGGCGCCTATCCCCTTTCCGCCGACTGGTTTTAAAGGAACAAATTTTATATTTGAAGCAGTGTAGGGCAAAGAACTAGGCGGCGGCGGGCCAGGATGTAAAAAGGCAATGTGGTATATTTCTTCAAAATCTTGCGCCAAGTGGTTCAGCTCGCTGATAGTTGGCCCCCAACCTACGATTGTACCATCGGGTTGCTTGTAGTGCTCGGTATGGGAGATGATGGCGAGTTTCATTGTTTTCGTGAGTCGTGAATCGTGAGTCGTGAGTCGTGAGTCGTGAATCGTGAATCGTGAGTCGTGAGTCGTGAGTCGTGAGTCGTGAGTCGTGAATCGTGAATCGTGAGTCGTGAATCGTGAGTCGTGAGTCGTGAGTCGTGAATCGTGTGTCGTGAATCGTGAGTCGTGAGTCGTGAGTCGTGAGTCGTGAGTTAGTTGCCTAATTAATTTTATTGGTCTGTAAAAAACAAATTATTCTTTATTCTTTATTCTTTATTCTTTATTCTTTATTCTTTATTCTTTATTCTTTATTCTTTATTCTTTATTCTTTATTCATTATTCATTATTCATTATTCATTATTCATTATTCATTATTCATTATTCATTATTCATTATTCATTATTCATTATTCATTATTCATTATTCTTTATTCTTTATTCTTCCAAAATTCTCAAATACTTCTTTATCACTTTCTCCCAAGTAAAATCCTGTGACCAGGTTTTTGCTCCTTTGGAATAGGTTTCATAATCATCTAATATTTCTTCCAACGCCTTGGCAAATTGTTTTGAATCTTTGTTGTTTATCAGTTTACCCGAAGTCCCGTCCTTTATTGCATCTTCTATCCCGCAGCCTAATGAACCGATTGCTGGGACTCCCAAAGCATTTGCTTCCAAAATAGCAATCCCAAAACCTTCGGCATCGCCTGTTTGTGTGGTTTCGCTGAGCATTACGAACACGTCGGCTTGCTGGAGCAGTTCTATTTTCTCTTCTTCGGAAACTTTCCCGAAGAAAACCACGGCATCCTCAACTTTTAAATCTAAAGATAATTTTTCCAATTTTTCTATATCGGTAGGGATGCCAACCATGTGGTATTTAAGATCGGGATATTTTCTTAAAAGCAGCGGTAACGCATTAATTACATTGTGCTGCCCCTTGCGCTGTGTAAGGTTGCCCACGGTTATCAATACAGGAACTGGGTCTTTTTTACTTTGGACCGTCTCGGGCAAATCCATTTCAAAACCATTGGGGACCACTTCAATATTTTTCAATGCCAGATGAGAAACCAAAGACTTGGTATAATTACTTACCGCAATCACTTTATCGAAGCGTTTTAATGACAGATCCGTAAGCTTTCGAAGTATTTTATTGGGCAGCAGCACTTCACTTCCATGAATGATGGCTATAAATTCCTTTTTAAAGAAAAAAGTGAGGAAAGCGCCTAACCAAAGTGAAAATTTACCCGAACTAATAATTGACGTACTATTGCGAGCTAGTGAAAAAGCAGTTTTTATACGGTTCAGATAGCTAAGAAGAATGATTTTCTTCCGCGCAATCCTAATCACTTCAAAAGAAAGGTTTTTATCGAACGCAGTTTCAGTTTCTCCATTTATGGAACGGGTGTCGCAGAGCAAATTTACCTCAAAACCATTAGCCTGTAGTCCCTTCGCCAGATTATAGGCATGGTTACCTATACCGCCTGGCTGGGGAGGGAATTCAGAGGCTAGTATTAGGGTTTTGGTCATTATCGGTTGTGAGTTATCAGTTGTGGGTTGTGGGTTGTTAGTTTGGGTTATTTAATTTTTAATAGGGTGTTGTTTTTAACCACAAAGAACACGGAGGTATCCACAAAGGGCACAAAGGGGGGCTTTGTGAACTTTGCGCTTTTGCGGTTATATTTTTTTGCTCATAGCTCATTTACTATTTGTGTTTTCGTACAACCCCGGCCTCCCGAAGCAAGTCCGGGACAGGCTCTAAAGGGGAGAAAGAGAATCGCACTGTTTTTTCTGCAAACTTTGCAATGGTTTATGGTTAATGGTTAATAGTTAATAGTTTGAGCATGCCTGAATAAGGTTGCCTTTTTTCTGGTTAATAGTTTATCTTATATTTCGGTTTATGCTGATCGGTTAAGCTATCAACATAAGTTTCAAATTCTGTTGGTTTCATTTTATTTAATGAACCGTGTGGTCTT
>JAPKFY010000020.1 GCA_026646335.1 Aequorivita sp.
CGCGGTGGGGTTCAGAATCGCCGCCGTCCAATAATTCAAACCTCCCAGCAGCACGCGGCTGTCGATCCCCTGCTGTTTGAGCAACACCCACGCCTGCGCCGCGTGCGTGCCGCCGTTCGAGTAAAGCACCACCGTCTTGTCGCCTGCCATCATCTCCAGCGCTTCAGCCTCGAATAGCCGGTTGAAGGGAATATGCACCGCGCCGGGGATATGATACTGCGTGTATTCTTCCGCCGAGCGCATATCCACCACCAGCAGATCCGGTTTCTTGTCAATCAACCAGGCCGCGAGCTCTTCCGCGGTGACATGATCCTGTTCATTGATGATTGCCTCAGCCAACTGCTGCGGCGAGACCGCGGTGGCGGTGCGCAAACCCGCGGGCGACAGCGCCAGCAAGCCGCCGAGAATGATCAACAACGCCACGCCGAACCGCCGATCCAGGAGAGTGTGCCATTTCATATCGTCTGCTCCAGTTGCAGTGCGGCGGCGGATTGCTCACGGCGTTCACCGCCTGCGGCGGCCGCTGCCGGTTGCGGTTGGAATTTCTTTTCGAGCCATTCCGCGCCGTAGAACATGCCCAGCGCCATCAGCACCACCAGAAACGCCACGACGCCGGGGCGGAGATTGAGCCAGTCACTCAGCGTAACCTCGCCGAGGCTGCCGCTTTCGGCGAAGCCCTGGAAGGCCGGATAGGCCACGCTGTAAAGCAACATGCCGAACAGCGCGCCGGCGACATAGATCATGCCGTCAAGCTTGCCGGTGGCGCTGGCAACCAGCGAAGTGCCGGGGCAATATCCACCGATGACAAAGCCGACACCCATGAGCGCGCCGCCCAAGATCTGCGGCCACAAAAACGTGGGATTGAGCGACACCAGCGAAAGATCGAGCACTTCCATCCAGTTGAGATAGAGCAGGCCGAGGTTTTTGAATTTTCCTTTAGGAGTTACACTTCCGAAATAAACATTTGGGAACGCCAATAAAATATGAAGGTGCTTTGAAAAGTACAAATAATTAAGGAACACAAGTATTCCTAAAATATGCAGCCACCAAGCGCTCCGTTCAATGGCCATTAGCGTTGCTTCAGAAAAACCGTCCATTAATGGAACGATGAATCTACTTATTGGAAATGCTCCAGCTTCAACATAATGAGCTGCTCCCAATGCTTGTAAAGATTGGTCGGCAGCATTCATTGTTAAAAACAATAGCATCAGTGCCATTTCAAAATAAAGGATGAAGTTACCGTCGTTTTTTGGCCAGCCTTTCATTTCGGGTTTCCAAAAGCGTTGCAGTTTTTGAATATTTCTTCTAGTCCAGAAAAGAATAACGCCTACCAAAACCAACAACGCCAATATTTCAAAGGAACCAATCAAAAAATTGTATAAAACTTCTGGAAGTATAGTAGAAAGAACGCGATGTGTGCCAAAAATACCGTCGATAATAATCTCAAGTACTTCAATATTGATAATGACAAAGCCTATATAAACAAAAAGGTGCAACAATCCCGGAATGGGTCTTACAACCATTTTTGATTGTCCCAACGCAATGCGGACAACATTGCTCCATCGTTGCCCTGTGTTGTCTGAAGCGTCAACTTCCTGTCCCAATTTGATGTTGCGAATTATTTTTCGGATGTTCAGGGTAAAATAACCTATACCCGCCACAAGGGCGATGCTGAAGAGTATGTTAGGAAGGTACTGCATGGTTTATTCGTCTGGGTTGTCCGGGGTTACGTATTCTTTCTGTTTTTTACCAAAGACTGAAATATTTACATAGCGTTTCGGATTCAATTTTAGGTCTTGCAGAAGTTGTTCAAGTTGTCTTGAAGCACCTTCTAAATTATCGTAAAGTTTGTCGTCTTTTAACAGTTTTCCTACAGTTCCATCTCCATTATCAATTCCAGCCACAATTTTATTCATTCTGTCTATCATATCCTGCAGGTCAGACACCAATTTCCCAGTTTCCAGTTGTGCCAAGGAATCAGTTAGTTGGGAGAGATTGTTTGCTGTTTTATCCAGGTTGGTAAAAGTGTTGTCAAGTTTCCCTGTATTGTTGGCCAGAATGTGGTTTAGGTTTTCAGAAACCCCAGAAAAGGAATTCAAGGTATTGTTTAGGTTTTCAATAGCTTCTTTGAGGTTTTTTCGTGTTTTTTCATCCACTATATCGTTCACATTCAGCAATAGAGTATCAACGGTTGCCAAGGTATTGTTCACTTTTTTCTCTAAGGGTCCAAGAGCCTTAGTAACGGCAGTCAACATGCCGTCCTCTATATCGCCCCGAAGGGTGTCGCCACTATTGGCTATATTATTTATATCATATTCGGGATAGATACCTAAATTTTTTCCGCCGAGAAGACCAGAGCTATAAATTCTAACAATGCTGTTTTTTGAAAAGTCGAAATCTTTTTCAACTGTAAACTTTACTATTAAGCCACCCTTTGTATTGGCGAAGGAAATATTCTGCACCTTGCCCACGGTGAGACCGTTTATGGTAACGGGAGCTGCTTGGGCCAAACCTTCCACGTTGTCGTATTTCACATAAAATTCACGGTTTTTGTCGAGAAGGTTGGTGCCTTTTAAAAAACTATAGCCAAATATCAATAACAATATGGCGCCAATGGCAAGGATTCCTGTTTTAACTTCTTTGGATAGTCTCAAGAGTGCAATTTTAGATTTTAAACAAATTTAAGTTATAAATATAAAGAAAGCACGCTAATTGGCTTTCGATTTTAACACTTCTTGCACATTAACTTTTTTTCCATTTTTGAATGCGACAATGTATGCTGTTGGAAAACCTTTTTGCTGTACAAAGGTTTTCATTACCTGAATTTTATTGTAGTCAGAAGTTTCGGCGTAGTAGTATTTGAACAGTCCATCTTCCTTTTCGCGAGCTACATCTTTGAGCCCCTTAAAGTTGCTGGGTTTTGGATCCAGTTTTTTGCTACTGGCTGCCAATTGCACCTTGAAGGTTACGCCTTCATAGATATCCTCTCTCGTTGTTTCGATTACTTTTTCAACTTCCAGTTCCTTTACTTCGGGATCTTTAATATTATCGTTTGCTACGGAAAGACTGTTAATGTAGGTTTTGATTGCACTACCTATTTCACGCGCCATATCGGTCTGTCCTTTTGCGGAATTCAGATAAGCCCCTTCATTTTTGTTGGTAAGAAAACCCGTTTCAATCAAAACACTCGGCATATAGGTATTGTGAAGCACCCAAAACCCCGCCTGTTTTACGCTGCGGTCGTTCTGCTTCAGATTGTTTACAATATTGTTTTGCACCAAACTTGCCAAAAGTATGCTTTGGTCCAGATATTCTTCCTGCATCAATACCATTCCTATTAACGATTCTGGGGCATTTGGATCGAAGCCGCCGTATTTTTCCTTATAGTTGTCTTCCAGATAAATAACCTCGTTCTCTTTCTTTGCAACCTCAAAGTTTGCTTGGCTTTTGTGCAATCCAAGAACAAAAGTTTCGGTGCCAAACGCATTGCTGCTGTGGGCATTGCAGTGCACAGAAACAAAAAGATCGGCATCTGCCCTATTGGCTATTGCGGCACGTTCTCGCAGTTCTATAAAAACATCTGTTTTGCGGGTATAGATTACTTTTACATTGGGGAGTTTTTCAAGCTCCGCCCCCACTTTTAGAACAATATTGAGAGATATTTCAGATTCTTTATAACCATTTCCCTTGTTTCCGTGGTCATGGCCCCCATGGCCGGCATCCAAAACCACAACAAATGTTTTTATAGGATTTTCAGCCGCCGAAGCAGGGATAGAAAAGAATAAAAGACTTATTATTAGTACGAAAGATGAAAAGATTTTCGTTTTCATATAATTGTTAACGATTGTTATTATTGATTATTATTTTTAAAATTGACCCAAGAAACGAGACCGCTGCGCTGCAAGACACAGGACAAATTCGTAAAAAGACCCGAGAAACAAGACCGCTGCGCTGCAAGACACAGAACGAATTCGAATTTAATAATGGAATATAGAACGTATAAAACCAACCCGTACTGTGCCTATCTCCCTTAAGTCCTGTCTCCTTTTTCCCTTAAGTCCTGTCACCCTTAAGTCAAACATCTAGATTATCTATAAAATTTGATATTTTCTTTTGCAAAGTATTTATTTCCTTTTCTAAATTATTAAACAATTCCTCAGAAATATAATTCTGTCTGTGTGCAACAATCAATTGTGTCTCCCATTCAAAAGCAGAACCTAAACTATCATCTAAATATTTAGCAAAATGAGAATCAGTTCTTTTACTACTGCCTTCTGAAATATTAGAAGCAATTGAAACTGCACATCTGTTCATTTGCGTTCTTAAACCAAATTTTTCAAAATCTGGAAAAGTGGCTGTGAAAAGATATGTTTGGTCTATTATTGTCATACTATCATGCCATATTTGCAGTTTTTTGAAATTATGACGTCTCATAAGTCATTCCGTTTATTAAAATCCTGTCTCCCTTAAGTCCTGTTTCCTGTTTCTCTTAAGTCCTGCCTCCTGTCTCCCTTCTATCCTGTTTCCTTTTAGTCAAGTTTCAATTCAGTCCTGTTTCTTGATTCCCTTTCAACCAAATTTTCTTTTTCCCAAAAATTTCAATTAAAAAAACGTACCCGAAAAAATATGTTTATTTTTGACCGTTTCAAATACTGAGCCAAAACTACAAAATAATAGCATCAGCACATTGCGAACCAACAGGCATTACTTAACAATCTTCTTAACATTCCTGCTTCTTTGCAGGGCAGTTTTGCATGCGCAGGACATTCCACCCAAGAATGAAGCTAACATCCCCAAAACCACCAAAGAAGACACCGTTTCAGTGTACCTACAGCCGATTGTTGATGAAATCAATGAGCAAACCCAGGACACCGTAAAAACTGATTCCATAAAGCCTCCGAAAGAAACCCTGACAGACGTGGTTGATTATTATGGCGAAGATTATGTACTTCTCAACAGAAAGGAGAATAGGGTCTATATGTACAACAAAGCTTACATCATCTATGGAGATATGCGCATAGATGCAGGCTTGATAATTCTTGATTACAACAAAAACGAAGTTTATGCCAAGGGAATAGACAGCGCAGGGGTTTACAGCCAACGCCCCGTTTTTGTGCAGGCCACCAATAAAGTGGAGCCAGATTCCATTCGGTATAATTTTGATACGGAAAAAGCGCTGGTCTATAACAGCCGAACGGAACAAAACGGTTTCAGGGTAATTTCTGAAGTGACCAAAAAAGTAAACGATTCTGTGGTTTACCTTCGGAATGTGAAGTTTACCACTTCAAAAAACATAGACGATCCTGAATATTATTTCTACACTAGAAAAGCAAAGTTTGTTCCCAAGAAAAAAATTGTAACAGGCTTAACCAATATGTACATTGCCGATGTTCCAACACCTGTGGGACTGCCCTTTGCCTACTTTCCTTTGACCGAAGACCGCACATCTGGTTTTATTATCCCAACCTTTGGGGAAAACAACAGTCGTGGTTTCTTTTTTCAAAATGGAGGGTATTACTTCGCCATCAATGATTACCTGGATTTTAGTCTGTTGGGAGATTACTACACGAACGGAAGCTATGCCCTTCGCGGCGAATCTACCTATGTTCTGAAATATAAATATCGCGGAAATTTCAGTGCGCGCTATGAAAATCTTGTGCAGGAAGAACGCGGCTTCCCCAATTTTCAACAGAGTACCATTTACAATATTCGCTGGACGCACTCGCAGGACACCAAGAGCAACCCAAGCTCGCGCTTTTCGGCTTCGGTGAACTTGGGGAGCAGTAAATATTTCAACCAGTCCATCAACCAGACCAACAATGCGAGTGCATTGGTCAATACGCTGAGTTCCTCCATTTCCTATTCCAAAAGTTTTGAAGGCGACCCGCAGGTCAACTTGACAGTGGCGGCAACCCATTCGCAAAATACGAATACAGAGCAAATAGCTATGTCCCTACCAAACGTGAATGCGAGTGTTTCCAGAATATATCCCTTTGCACCAAAGGATGGTACCAAAAAAGGAATTATTCAAAATATAAATTTCCAGTATGACGTTACTGCGGAAAACCGAATCCAGACAGTCGATTCGCTTTTTTTTAAGCCAGAAATGTTCAACAGCGCACAGATTGGTGCGCAACACAATATCCCCCTTACCACAAACTTTAAAATCCTTAAATATTTAAGTGCTTCCGCTGGAACCAACTATCGGGAAACCTGGGTGTTGAAAAGTACGCGTCAACGCTATGACGAAACCGCTTTTGATGGTGTCGGAGGGATTGTAAAGGACACCGTTGCGGGCTTTGAAAGTTACCGTACCTATAATTTCACTACCAGTTTGGGAACCACGCTTTACGGACTTTTTAACTTCGGAAACGATAAAAAAATACAAGCCGTTCGCCACGTGGTGCGCCCTTCCATAGGTTATAATGTGAACCCAGCTTTTGATAGGTATTATGACGAATTCATAATCCCTGAAACAGCCAACGAGGCTGCTGGTGAAACCGTGCAATATTCCCGTTTTGAAAACACGCTTTACGGCCCGCCCAGCAAAGTGTATTCCAGCAGTATTGGGATGTCCTTGAGCAATACTTTTGAGGCCAAAATTCGCGACCGCGATACCACATCTGTAGAACCCAAAAAGGTTACGCTGCTTAACAACCTGAACTTTTCAACCGCATATAATCTTGCGGGGGATTCTTTAAAGTGGAGCCCCTTACAATTCAACGGAAGCATCCCCATTATTCCAAAACTGGATTTCAACTTCAGCGGCTCGCTGGATCCGTATGCTTTGGACAACAACAATAACAGAATAGATGTTTTCAACATCAACAACGGCGGAAGTCTTTTTAGGCTTACCAATGCCAATGTGAGCATCAATTATTCCTTCAGCAGCAAAGATTTTGAATCAAAAATCAAGGGCGTAGGCGAAGACAACGATACCTTCCGAAACGGTGGACGGCCCGATGATCTTTTTGGGGAAGCCTCCAATATTTATGACGGGCAGATATATAAAAACAACGATGAGGAAGACGTTGACAAAACCAACGTGGAATGGTATAACTACAGCATTCCTTGGGATGTTCGTTTTGCCTATACCATCACCTACGGCAACGCCCAGCGGCAGAATGAAATCTCCAGCCAATCGTTTATGATGAGTACCAATATGGAACTGGCGCCCCGTTGGACCGTTGGTGTCTCTTCGGGTTATGATTTTACGAACAAAGGGGTTACCTTAACGCAGTTCCGCTTCCAGCGCGATTTGGAAAGCTGGCAAATGAGCTTTAACTGGACGCCCATTGGCAGCATCAATACAGCCTGGTATTTCTTTATAGGAATAAAATCTTCTGTGCTTAGTGATATTAAGTATGACAAGCGACGGGAGAGCGATAAGAGGCTTTGATTAATTAATAATGAATAATGTGTAATGTGTAATGTGTAATGTGTAATGTGTAATGAATAATATTGCTAATTACAAACTCACAAATACTCAATATTCAATACTCAATACTCAATACTCAATACTAATAAAACATGAAAACAATAATCACCACCCCCCACGCTCCTGCCCCAATTGGGCCATACAACCAAGCAGTTCTTAACGGCACTATGCTCTACACTTCTGGGCAGATAGCCATTGACCCAAAAACTGGGAATTTGGTAACGGACGATATTAAAACCGAAACCAAGCTTGTAATGGAAAACCTAAAGGCCATCCTTACCGAAGCCGGAATGACGTTTGAAAACGTTTTGAAATCCACCATCTTTATCAGCGATATGCACAACTTTGCGGCCATCAACGAGGTGTATGCCACTTACTTTAACGAAGCCACTGCCCCAGCCCGCGAGACTGTTGAGGTTGCCAATCTGCCCAAGTTTGTGAATGTGGAGATTTCGGTGGTAGCCTCCTTTTAAGAAGGAACCCTTAAGCTGCAAACCCCCTTTTAACCTTAAATATCCACTCCAAATACTATTTTGTAGGGGAATTGCTCTGAATTTTGTGCTCATTTCTTCGAGAGCTCTTCGAGAAATGGTCGAGAATCCCTTGTAAAATGGGCAAAAATGCGAAGCTGTCTCGAAGCAATCTCGAAATAAACTCGACCAAGACATCTTTGGGTTTAAATACCGCAAACCTACCTTAGACCTTAAGGTGCGCCTTAGTCGAGCTGAATAAGCACGTTTTAAATTCTTTTGAGGGTGTTTGCCGCGATGAAGGGGAGAACAAATTGCTGAACGCTAAGCTGCAACGCTGATAGAGTCTGTGCGGAAGTAGTTGGGTTTTGTGTTATATTTGGATTTAAACAATATAACCATATAAGTCGAATAAATGCAATATTGAATTTATTCGCATGTTGCCAATGATATAAAAAGGTATTTGACTCGGATTTCTTCTTTCTATAAATAATTAGATCAGGTCGATCATAAAAAAAGGTATAGGTTATAGCCTACACAAATAGTATTCAATTAATTTGTTTTACATATCAACTTAATATTATTATGTTTAGTGTTAATTAATTGATGAAAGTCACTCAAAATTTCGGTATGCAAAGAATTTTAAAAAAAGCGCCTTTTGTTGATGAGGTTCTAAAAGGAATTAGTCAAATTCTACTCCAAGAAAACCCTTGGACAGGTTTATTGTTTTTATTGGGAATGCTTATTGGACATTGGAGCTATGCTGCCGCGGCACTCTTAGCCACAGTAGTTGGAACCCTTTTTGCGAGAATAATTAAACTGGATCCGCTGCTGATAAAAAAAGGAATTTATGGTTATAACCCCGCACTTGTGGGCATCACATTAACCTTTTTATTTGATAAAACCTTCATTGTTTGGGGTTTGGTAGTTGGAGTGGGTGGGATTTTGACGGTTTTAATCCATCATTATTTTAATCTTAAGAAAATTCCCGCCTACACTTTCCCGTATATCTTGGTGGCATGGGTATCCTATCTTATTATTGACCAATTCAATCTTTTAGAACCTTCAACCATTCAGAGAATGGCTATAGATGCTTCAACAATCAAATATGGTGATTACTTTGCGGCTATTGGAGGTTTTGGTGAAGTTATCTTTCAGGAAAACATTGTAGCCAGTTTTATTATCTTCTTAGGCGTTTATATCAGCACACCGATTGCTGCACTTTATGGGTTGATCGCTTCGCTCTTGGCCACTTTATTGTCTCAAGTGTTCGGCCAATCTGCAGAATTGGTATATGTTGGCTTATTCGGATTCAATGCTATTCTGACAGCCATCGTTTTCTCGGGAACAGAAAAAGAAAATGGACTGTGGGTTTTAATTGGTGCTTCTATCACGATTTTTATTAATATCTTTTTGGTTCATTTCAATCTCTTAAAATATATGGGAGGAACGTTCACCTTTCCGTTTGTGGCAGGAACATGGATTACCTTATGGCTCAAATCAAAAGTTTCGCTATTGAAATTAAAAGCGAACTGTTTTTAAAACTTCTCTCCCGTGTTAACATAGAATAATACACTTTAGCTAAAAAAAATCGGCAAAGCTTTCAAAATTTGAACAACCAAAATTATACAAACCACAAAATGAAAAGTGACACAAGAAGATGGCTACGGTTCATACCGACAAACATATCGGAAGTAAAAATTGAGTATAGGAAAGATAAAAACGTTATCTCCCTGCAATTTCCTCAATTTCCCCAATAATTTTATCCGCCAAAGCGTCCGCTTCCTCTTGCGATTTCGCTTCCGTATAAATCCTGATAATCGGTTCTGTATTTGATTTTCTAAGATGTACCCAATTTTCAGGGAAATCTATTTTTACTCCGTCTATGGTATTTATTTCTTGCACCTTCGCTGAAACTTCTGTGGCACGCGAGTCAGAAGCGTACTTTGCCTCCATCGCTTTCAAAATTGCATCAACGTCCAACTGTGGCGTTAATTCAATCTTCTTTTTACTCATAAAATAAGCCGTGTATTTCTTCCGAAGCTCGCTCACGGCAATTTTTTCCTCTGCCAAAAAGCTTAAAAACAAAGCAATTCCCACCAAACTGTCACGGCCGTAATGAAGCTCTGGGTAAATAATTCCGCCATTGCCCTCTCCTCCTATCACGGCGTTTGTTTCCTTCATCTTTTCAACCACGTTTACTTCGCCCACGGCGCTGGCTGTATAGGTTCCGCCGTGTTTTTCTGTTACGTCTCGCAAGGCTCTTGAGGAAGACATATTTGAAACTGTATTTCCGGGAGTGTTTTGCAAAACGTAATCGGCAACAGCCACTAAAGTATATTCTTCACCAAACATTTCGCCTTTTTCATCCACAAATGCAAGTCGGTCCACATCTGGATCAACCACAATTCCGAAGTCGGCTCGTTCTTCTACCACTTTCTTCATCAAATCGCCCAAATGTTCTTTTAAAGGCTCGGGATTGTGTGGAAATTCGCCGTTTGGTATGCAATGTATCTTTACTGTTTCAACGCCCAAAGCCTCCAAAAGCAATGGCACCGCAATGCCGCCAGTAGAGTTTACCGCATCCACCACTACTTTAAAACCGCAACTTTTAATGGCATCTTCGTTTACCAATGCTAGATTCAAAATTTCATCTATATGCAAATCAATATAAGCGTCATTTTTGTGGATTTCACCCAGATTATCAACTTCGGCAAATTCAATAATCCCTTTTTCTGCAATATCGAGGATTTGCTGCCCAGCTTCGGCATTTAAAAATTCGCCTTTGTTGTTCAGTAATTTCAATGCGTTCCATTGTTTTGGGTTGTGGCTGGCGGTGAGGATAATTCCACCATCGGCATGTTCCATTGTTACTGCCATTTCTACAGTTGGGGTAGTTGAAAGATTTAAATCTATCACAGTAATACCCATCCCTACCAAGGTATTCATTACTAATTGCTGGATCATTTCACCGGAGATCCGCGCATCACGGCCCACGACCACTTTATAGTTTTCTTTGTTGCGCTGTTGTTTCACCCAGCTGCCATAAGCAGCGGCATATTTTACGGCATCAATTGGAGTTAAGTTTTCTCCTTGCGTCCCGCCAATGGTTCCACGGATGCCTGATATAGATTTTATAAGTGTCATTTTATAGTGTTAATGGTTAATCATACTTCGTATTTCGTACTTCAAAAGTCATTTTCTGAATTTATTTTTCAATTTTAAAAAGTAAAGCTCAAAGTATGTGTAAGACAAATGAGCTATCAAAAGCGTTCCTGCGAAGGTAAGCAGGTGCATTAAAATAATGGTTAAAATATCATTAAGGTTTTGGAGAAATTCAAGTTTCAGGAACAAAAATACTACAGCGTTCAAAACGATTGCGTGAAACATATATATTCCATAGGAAATACTTCCGAAGTGATTCAATGTTTTATTGTTCACTTCCACCCCGCGATTGTTGAAAGCCAAAGAATGAATAAAGAATCCGAACAAGAAACAAGTGAATAAAGACCGCAGCCACATTGGTTCCAGAAGAAACCAATCAGTAATAAAATAGAGGAAGGTCTCTGCGCAAACTATGAATGGGAAAACCCATGAACGCTTCAAAAACTCCAGCATTTTCCTTTCTTCGAGAATAGCAATAACGCCTCCCGAAAAAAGATAGAAAAATACGAATGTGTATTTCCGAAGCACTTCAAAAACATCAGACCAATAAAGGATGAAATAGCCAATCAGCAAGAGGCCCAAAACCCGCAAAATCCATTTCACATTAATGAAAAAGAGCAAAGGTGCAATCACGAGATAGAATTGTTCCTCTATCCCGATGGACCATAAAATTTCAATTATACCGCCCGGTTCGTAGATTTTTGCGAAAACATTCGGGAGAAAGAAAACATTGTAAAAAAGGGCTTCTTTCCAAGTGTAGTTTATTTCAAAAGGAATGTTCAGAAAAGGTAAAATCACGTTGTAAAAAAGCAGTCCGAAGCCCAAAACGAGATAATACAGTGGGAAAATCCGCAGAATTCTTCTTACATAAAAATCTTTTATAGAGAAAGCATCCCTAATTTTTGCGCGATAAATAAGCCGAATTATCAGAAATCCGCTCAGTACAAAAAACATATAAACCGCCTCCAAGCCACGGTGATACATAGGAAACCCATCAAAATAAGGCAGTCCCTGATTGGCGGAAAGTTGTGGCAAGTGAAAGAGCAGCACAAAGGAAGCAAGGAAAAACCGCAGTGGGTCCAAATTTGGTAACCTGTTCAATTTTCAGTTTTTACAGCCCAAAAATACATATATTTATTGAATGAATTTTTTGGCACATATCTATCTTTCGGGGAAAGACGAAGAAGTTATCATCGGTAACTTTATAGCCGATGGCATTAAAGGAAAACGCTATCTAAAGTATCCTCCGTCCATTGCAAAGGGAATTTTGCTTCACCGCGGCATAGACAGCTTTACCGATGCCCACCCCACCGTACACCAAAGCACGGCACGGCTTCACAAAAATTACAGCCATTACAGCGGCGTGATCGTGGATATATTGTACGATCACTTTTTGGCAAAAAACTGGAGTAAATATTCAGACCAACCCTTGGATGAATATGTGCAGGGTTTTTATGAATTGCTTCGGAAAAACTTTACAATCCTTCCAGCGCGAATCCAACGAATGATGCCCTATATGATTGCCGACAATTGGCTGCTAAGCTACGCCACTGTTGAGGGCATAGGCAAAATATTGGCCCAGATGAACGTGCGCACGAAAGGTATTGCGAAAATGAATTTGGCCGTAGTGGAACTCGAAGAGTTTTACGATGAATTTGAGGCAGAGTTCACATCGTTTTTTGATGAATTGATAGCCTTTTCCAAACAAAAACTTATAGAATTATGAGAAATTTTTCTTTCCTGCTTTTGATACTTGCTCTGGTTTCCTGTAAAGACAAACCACAAGCCCAAACCCAAGCAGAATCTCCCAAAGTGGAAGAAAAAGGCGTTATTGCCGATAGTGCCATGGTTGTTTCTGCGCGTGCGGAAGCCTCAAAAATCGGTGCGGAAATCCTAAAGATAGGTGGCAATGCTTTTGATGCGATGATTGCCACACAAATGGCTTTGGCCTTAACGCATCCAAATGCTGGCAATATTGGCGGTGGCGGATTTATGGTTTACAGAACCGAATATGGAGAAATCGGGTCCTTGGATTTTCGGGAAAAGGCTCCGCTAGCAGCAACACGAGATATGTATTTGGACAAAGAAGGCAACTTTATTCCAGAGAAAAGCACCGACGGCGGGTTGGCTGTTGGAGTTCCCGGAACTGTTGCAGGAATATTTGCAGTTCATGAAAAGTTTGGATCGCTCCCAATGGAAATTCTGTTGAAGCCTGTTATAGAGCTTGCCAACAAAGGCTTTATAATTACTCCAAAACAGAAAGCGCGTTTTGATGAATACAAGGACCAATTTGAAAAAATAAACGGAGAGCCTTCCATTTTTACTGAAATTTATCAAGAAGGAGATACATTAAAAAATGTAGCACTTGCCAATACCCTCTCTAAAATTGCAAAAAATGGCCGTGCGGAATTTTATTCCGGGGAAACGGGAAAGATAATGATCGATTTCTTGCAGAAAAAGGGAGGAATTATAACCCAAAAAGACTTGGATGCTTATGAAGCCATTTGGCGCGAACCAGTGGTTTTTAAATATAAAGATGTAAAACTAATTTCCATGGCCCCGCCTTCCAGCGGCGGAATCTGTTTGGGGCAGATTTTAAAAATGATTGAACCGTTTCCGCTTTCTGAATACGGCCATAATTCACAAAAATATATCCAAGCATTGGTAGAAGCTGAAAAACGTGCCTATGCAGACCGAAGCGAATATTTAGGCGATCCTGATTTTGTTGATATTCCAGTAGATTCATTGCTTTCCGATATCTATCTTTCACAACGTATGAAGAATTTTTCATTGGAAAAGGCAACACCTTCCGAAGAGATAAAACCAGGGAAGATAAGCGGTTATGAAAGTATGGAAACAACCCATTATTCTATAGTGGATAAATTTGGAAATGCAGTTTCAGTGACTACAACTCTTAATGCTTCCTATGGTTCAAAACTTTATATCTCGGAATTGGGTTTCTTCCTAAACAATGAAATGGACGATTTTAGCGCCAAGCCTGGAACGCCAAATATGTTCGGTTTGATTGGTGGGGAAGCCAATGCCATAGCGCCCCAGAAAAGAATGTTAAGCTCTATGACACCCACAATTGTTGAAAAAGACGGAAAGTTATTAATGATTTTGGGAACACCGGGCGGCTCCACGATAATTACTTCCGTACTGCAGACATTTTTGAATGTTTATGAATTTAAAATGAATATGCAAGAAGCCGTAAATGCCCCGCGTTTCCACCATCAATGGGTGCCTGATGTGATCTTATTTGAACAAAAAGGTTTTCCTGCGGAAACTGTAAGAGATCTTGAGGCAAAAGGATATCTTTCAGATAGCAATATATTGCCGGAAATTGGTAATGTGGATGCTATTTTGATCTTGCCAAATGGTAAACTTGAAGGAGGTGCCGATAGTCGTGGCGATGATACAGCAATAGGATATTGAATTAGCCCTTTTATGCACGCTTAATCGAAATGTTGTGCATTATATCGAAAGGTGTATATTTGGGAAATAAAAAAGGTTAGATTTGGGAATTAACCAAGGATTTTTAGAAAATTTAGATTGAGACCTTTTGAAAAAAACTATACATTTCTACTTTTACGGAAACATATATAATCTTTTCTTTACCTCTTGTTGCAGAAATTGATTATTCCATTTTTCTGTAATAAATCTCTTATTTCAAAAAATCCCTACTTTATTGTCTTTTCGCCAATTTGGCGTTGTTTAGCCTATGAGAAATAAATCTTTGTTCAAGGATTTGTATTCCATTATCGCTCTTGTGATAAGTGGTGCAATCTGTGCAGGACTTATTTTTTTACTCCACGACAAATACCTGAACACACTGGGCTTTGAAGAAAATTTAAAGAAACTTACCTCGATTTATATTGGCATCAGTGGCTTTTTATCGGCGATCTTGATGGTGTTTTTGGCTACTTCTGCAATGAAACAAAAGTCCTATAAGGCCAAAATAATACACAAAATAAGCAAGACAACGCAAAAAATGCACAATTTCCGAACAATTGCGGAAATCTTGTTCAACTCAGATATTTGGCTTCCTGGACTAAAGGATTATATGGAAAAAGATTACGCAAATCTCAGCTATTTTGATGTAAAGGAGTTTTATAAAGGGAAATCAAAACTGGCCATTGAGTTTCTTCAGGACACACATCATTTTGGCGAAACCGAAAATCTTTATATGGAATTGAAATCACTATTGATGACAGATCCAAAGGAAAAACACATTTCTGAAACCATAAATTATCCAGTTTTTTACAACAATAATATTATAGAGAAATGGGTGGAACACAAATGCGGCTCTGGCCTGTGGTATGTTTTTGGCTATAAATTTGGAAATTATAAAGAATCGCTAAATTTGGATGCCGTTTTTGAACGCCACAGAGAAAAAATCCTAACCCTTGCCAACACAATAGACAATGATGTGTTTGAAAATTCCTCTTTTAATGATTTCTTTTTCTCAAAGCTTTGGGAATATCTAACGAAAGATGTAATACCCAAACTTTCACAATTCCAGAGCCATATAGACCGGAAAACCCCGCGATTGATTTACTATTTGTACATCGTTTTTTTGCTGCTAATGGTTTTTGGCGTATTACTACCCCTTACCTACTTGATGCTCAGTTTTTCAGTTCTAGCTATCATAGTAGGCTATTCCATCGTTATAAGTACTATTTTTTATGTTGCCGTTACATTTCACATTTTTCTTTCCAAGGAAGTAAATCGGTAAAGTTTTAAAGTCTAATTTTTCATCAAAAATTAACACCTACGGGAAGCCATGCATTCTTTATTTTCCATTCTATTGAGTACCTTTGCAAGCTATGTCAAAAAATGAGGATTTTATTGAAGTTTTGGGCGCGCGCGTCCACAACTTAAAGAACATTGACGTTCGTATTCCACGAGAAAAATTAGTAGTAATCACTGGGCTTTCGGGCAGTGGTAAATCCTCTTTGGCGTTTGATACTATTTATGCCGAAGGACAACGTCGCTACATCGAAACTTTTTCGGCTTATGCGCGTCAATTCCTCGGCAGCTTGGAACGCCCCGATGTCGATAAAATTGATGGGCTTTCACCTGTTATCGCCATTGAACAAAAAACCACCAGCAAGAGCCCGCGTTCCACCGTTGGCACCATTACCGAAATTTATGATTTTCTTCGCCTTTTCTACGCCCGTGCAAGTGATGCATACAGTTATAATACGGGTGAAAAAATGGTCAGTTACAGCGATGAGAAAATAAAACAACTCATTCTGGAAGATTTCGCCGATAAAAAAGTGAGCATCCTTGCTCCCGTTGTCCGCTCCCGAAAGGGACATTATCGTGAGCTTTTTGAACAGATTGCCAAACAAGGGTTTCTTAAAGTCCGCGTGGACGGCGAAGTGCGCGATATTGTGAAGGGAATGAAAGTGGACCGCTACAAAACCCACGATATTGAAATAGTAATTGACAGACTTAAAATACCCTCGATCGCGGAAGCAACAGCAAAGATGGATAACGGAAGTGATAACGACAAACGGCTTTCCGAAACCATAAATACCGCTATGTACCACGGCGACGATGTTTTGATGGCATTGGACAATGATACCGAAACAGCCCGCTATTTCAGCCGTTCGTTGATGTGTCCATCTTCAGGGATTTCATATCCAAATCCGGAACCGAACAATTTTTCGTTCAACTCCCCAAAAGGAATGTGTCCTAATTGCAAAGGACTTGGAAAACTGTATGAAGTAAACTTAAACAAACTTGTTCCAAACCCCAAGCTTTCAATAAAACTAGGCGCTTTGGCGGCGCACGGGACACAAAAAAACAATTGGGTTTTCAAGCAACTTGAGTTGATTGCGGAACGCTTTAGCTTTAAATTGAGCGACCCATTTGAAAGTATTCCCCAGCAGGCAAAAGATGTTATCTTTTTCGGTGGAAATGAAAAATTTGATATCGAATCAAAAGCATTGGGCATCACCCGAAGCTATAAAATAGATTTTGAAGGTGTTGCCACCTTTATCCAAAATACATTTGATGCCAACGAATCCACCTCCCTAAAACGCTGGGCAAAGGAATATATGGACAAAATTCCGTGCCCGGAATGCAACGGCACAAGGCTTCGCAAAGAATCGCTTTACTTTAAAGTGAACGGCAAAAACATTGCCGAACTTGCACATATGGACGTTGTTGAACTAAAAGAATGGTTTGCAAATCTTGAGAAAAATCTCTCCAAAACACAACTGAAAATCGCTTCGGAAATTATAAAAGAAGTCAGTTCAAGACTTCAGTTTTTGGTGGATGTTGGGCTAACCTATTTGGCTTTGGACCGCAGTTCAAAATCACTTTCGGGTGGTGAGGCACAACGAATCCGTTTGGCAACGCAGATTGGCTCGCAGTTGGTTGGGGTGCTTTATATTTTGGACGAACCCAGTATTGGTCTGCATCAGCGCGACAATGAACGATTGATTTATTCCCTGAAACAATTAAGGGAAATCGGCAATTCTATTATTGTGGTGGAACACGACAAAGAAATGATTGAAAGCGCAGACCACGTGATAGACATAGGGCCTGCCGCTGGAAGGCTTGGCGGCGAAATTGTTTCCGAAGGAACTCCCGAGGAAATAAAAAAACACGATACCCTTACGGCAGATTATCTAAACGGAAAAAAAGAAATCGAAATTCCGAAGAAACGCAGGAAAGGAAACGGCAAAACACTTACGCTGAAAGGTGCTTCTGGAAACAATTTGAAAAACATCTCAGTGGAATTCCCTTTGGGAAAAATGATAGGCGTCACAGGTGTTTCGGGGAGCGGAAAAAGTACGCTCATCAACGAAACCCTCTACCCTATTTTGAATGCACATTTTTTCAACGGCGTTAAAAAACCGATGCCGTACAAAAAAATTGAAGGCCTTGAGAACATTGACAAAGTAATAGACATCAACCAATCGCCAATTGGAAGAACGCCGCGAAGCAATCCAGCGACTTACACAGGCGTTTTTTCAGAAATCCGGAATCTTTTTGCCAAAACTACTGAAGCGATGATTCGTGGCTATAAACCCGGTCGTTTTAGTTTCAACGTTGCAGGTGGACGCTGTGAAACCTGTAAAGGAGCTGGTTTGCGAGTGATTGAAATGAATTTCCTTCCCGATGTCTATGTGGAGTGCGAAACCTGCCAAGGCAAACGTTTCAACAGAGAAACGCTGGAAATACGTTATAAAGGAAAATCAATTTTCGACGTTTTGGATATGACTATCAATGAAGCCGACGATTTTTTTGTAAACATCCCAAAAATCCATCGAAAAATTAAAACTATAAAAGACGTTGGACTGGGTTACATTACGCTTGGCCAACAGTCCACAACGCTTTCTGGTGGCGAGGCGCAACGCATTAAACTTGCAACGGAACTTTCCAAGCGCGATACCGGAAATACTTTTTATATTCTGGATGAACCCACAACAGGACTTCATTTTGAGGATATACGCGTGTTGATGGTTGTATTGAATAAATTAGTGGAAAAAGGTAACACTGTACTGATCATTGAGCACAATCTGGACGTTATAAAAACCGTTGACTACATAATAGATATTGGTCCTGAGGGTGGAAAACAAGGTGGGAAAATTATGGCTTTGGGCACACCCGAAGAAATTGCTGGTGACAAAAAAAGCTATACTGCCCGTTTCCTTAAAAAAGAATTACATTAGCAATTATCGATATTCAAAATTCAAGGTTCATTATTCAACAAACCTTGAATTTTTAAATTTTGAACTTTGAATTAATAAAATGAGAGACGAACAAATACCGAAAAACTGGAATCAAGTAAAAACAAATGATTCTTGGGCCATTTTTAAGATAATGGGAGAGTTTGTAGGTGGTTATGAAAAAATGAGCCGCATTGGTCCCTGTGTGTCCATATTTGGCTCCGCCCGTACAAAACCCGATAATAAGTATTATAAATTGGCAGAAAGCATCGCCAAAAAAATAACCGAGAATGGCTATGGCGTAATCACAGGTGGTGGCCCCGGAATTATGGAAGCGGGAAACAAAGGTGCACACCTTGCTGGCGGTACTTCCGTGGGTTTGAACATTACGCTTCCTTTTGAACAGCACGACAACCCCTATATTGATAGTGATAAAAGCATCGATTTTGATTACTTTTTTGTGCGAAAGGTAATGTTCATAAAATACTCACAAGGATTTGTGGTGATGCCCGGAGGTTTTGGGACGCTTGATGAATTCTTCGAGGCTTTGACGCTGATCCAAACCCATAAAATTGACAAATTCCCACTGATTCTTGTAGGGACCGAATTTTGGGGAGGACTTTTTGAATGGATAAGGTCAACACTTCTGGATGCCTATAGCAACGTGAGCCCAGAAGATTTAGACTTAGTTCATATAGTAGACACCGAAGATCAGGTGCTCCAAATATTAAATGATTTTTACAACGAATATAACCTAAGCCCCAACTTTTAAATTCCTCAAAACTTCTTGATAGGCAGAAGCATTTTATACAGCATCTTTTTTTGTTTGACGTTTCAAGCAATGGCGCAGCACACCTTAAATATTGATGCTACGCTAAATCCTTCGCGAAAAACGCTTTCTATAAAACAGCAGATTACCTATAAAAACAAATCTGAAGATACTTTAAAGGAAATCTATCTTTTCGACTGGGCAAACAGTTTTTCGTCCAAAACCACCCCGCTGGGGAAACGTTTTGCTGAAAATTATGAAAGCTCATTTCACTTTGAAAAAGACGAAGACCGCGGAAGAACAGCTATTGAAAAAATTTATAACAACTCTTATGTTCCATTGCAGTGGCAACGAGGTGAAGCTGTAGATATTTTAAGGATTATTCCTGAAATTCCACTAAAGCCCGGAGATAGCTACACCTTCAATTTGGAGTACACCGTGAAAGTTTCCGACGATAAGTTTACGCGCTACGGTGTAAACAAACTAAATGATTACAAATTGCGCTATTGGTATATTGTACCAGCCGTTTACAATGGTAAATGGCAAGTTTATAGCAATAAAAACACAGACGATTTATTTTTTACACCTTCGGAGTTTTCCATTTCGCTCCATCTACCTAAGCATTATACCGTTACTTCAGATTTTGATGTGATCTCTGAAAGCATATCAAAAAATATAAAAACTGCGGAGCTTTTCGGAAAAGATCGCACAAATGCGGTTTTGTACATTGAAAAAAATCCAAACTTCGAAACCATTGAAACCGATAAACTAAAAATAGTAACGAATCTACAGAACAGCAAGGTAAATCCGCCAGTGCAAGCGTTGATGATAGATAGGGTGGTTCGGTTTTTAGATTCCAAACTTGGCCCTTATCCGTTTGATAAAATGGTAATCAGTGAAACAGACTATAAAACAAATCCTGTTTATGGACTCAACCAGCTGCCTAGCTTCATCAGTCCCTTCCCTGATGGGTTTGAGTATGATATGGAACAGCTGAAAACCATAGCACGGCATTATATTGACAATACTTTGATACTCAATTCCCGCGATGATTATTGGTTGCAGGATGCGTTGCAGATTTATTTGATGATGGAATATGTGGATACCTATTATCCAAAAATGAAGATGATTGGCAATCTGAGTAATTGGTGGGTCATCCGTTGGGCACACTTGGCAGACCTTGAGTTCAATGACCAATATTCGATGCTTTATATGAATATGGCTCGAGGCAACATTCATCAATCGCTGACTACGCCAAAGGATTCTTTGTTGAAATTTAACATGAATATTGCCACAGGATATTACGGTGCGAGCGGCTTAAAGTATTTGGGGGATTATTTGGGGGATGACATTGTGAATAAAAGCATAAAAGAGTTCTATTCCGAAAACAGATTGAAACCAATTAAATCTTCAGATTTCGAAGCATTTCTATCTGAACGGACAGACCTTCCCATTAATTGGTTTTTTGAAGATTTTGTAGACACGCGAACTACAATTGATTTCAAAATAAAAAAGGTTGAAAAGAAAGGGGATTCTTTGAAAGTCTTCATCAAAAACAACCGAAAAACAGAGCTTCCCATTTCATTGTATGGACTTAACAAAGACGAAGTTGTATTTAAAACTTGGACAAAACCAATTGATAGTATTTCTTCCATTACTATTCCTTCGGCAAACATCAGGAAATTGGCATTGAATTATGAAGGAGAAATCCCAGAATACAACCGCAGGAATAACTTCAAGTCCATAAATGGATTGTTGAACAAACCTTTACAATTCCGGCTTTTTCAAGATGTGGAAGATCCGAACTACACACAGTTTTTCTTTATGCCAATTTTTGAATACAACCTTTATGACGGTGTTTCGGCAGGAATTCGGCTTTACAACAAAACAGTGCTGCCAAAAGCAGTTCATTATAGTTTGGAGCCACAATTCGGGTTTCGCTCCAAAACACTTGTGGGCCGGGCATCCATAAGTTATACCCAAAGAATAGATGAAGGCAGTCTTTACGCTATGCGTTATGGTTTTTCCGGGAATTACTATTCCTACGATCGCGACCTGTTTTACAAACGTTTTACACCCTACATCACCTTCTCTTTCAGAAATAATGATTTGCGGAATAATGAAAAACAATTCATCAATATCCGCAATGTAAACGTATATCAAGACGAGGATCCTAACAATCCTGAACAGGAACCAAACTACAGCGTTTTTAACCTGCAATATGTGTATTCCAACCCAAACCTTATCAATTATTTTAGAAGTGTAGTGGATTATGAAATATCATCGAAGTTCAGTAAGGTTTCCGTTAATCTTGAATATAGAAAACTCTTTTTGAGCAATCGGCAATTGAATCTACGCTTCTTTGCAGGAGCATTTCTTTTTAATGATACACGTGAAAATGAGGATTTCTTCAGTTTTGCTTTGGATAGGCCCAACGATTATCTTTTTGATTATAATTATTACGGACGCAGTGAAGACTCGGGTCTTTTCAGCCAGCAGTTGATAATTGCTGAAGGAGGCTTTAAATCTCAGTTAGAGCCAGCGTTTGCAAACAGCTGGATAACGACCGTTAACGCTAGTACCAATATTTGGAAATGGATCTATGCTTATGGCGACGTAGGACTTGTTCACAATAAAGCTCGCGGCACAAACACTGTTTTTGACAGTGGAATCCGCGTCAGCTTGGTTGCCGATTATTTTGAGCTTTATTTCCCTGTATATTCCAGTTTGGGCTTTGAGCCAAACTTGCCACATTACGATGAAAAAGTTCGATTCATTGTAACCTTAAGCCCGAAAACGCTGTTGGGGCTCTTCACACGAAGATGGTATTGATTGGAGTTTCACGATTAGGAGTTTAAAAAATACAAAGTTCACAAAGAATTACTTTGTGAACTTTGAGAAAACTTTCATGTATTCTGTAGTTGATAATTTATTTCCAGTAATTATTGGCAGCGGCAATTGTTGCGAATTCTGTTGCTACCACTTGTCCGATTGCAATCAGCATTGCCGCATCTTCAGCATAAATTGGGCGTAATTTCTCCCGAACCGCAGCATCCGGCTGTGTCGCTTTAATATTTAAACGCGCCATTTTTACGGCTAGTTGACGGCCTTCTTCAGGAGTTTTGGTTATAAGGGAGTTTCCTGGAATCAATTGAACTTGCTCTGACATACTTTTATAGTTAGTTATTATTATTATTTAAAATTAAAGAAACCGATACTAAAATAAAAGCAGAAATTCTAAATTGTATAATCGCTAAGTATTTTTAGAAATTTCTTGTGCATTTCATCTGTATAATCCAAATGCGTCACTATCCGTAGCTTGCCCTGCCCCATTCCACTTATCTTTATGTTTTTAAGAAGCAAATCGTTCATGAATTTTTCTTCCGAAACAGCTTGAGAGAGATAGAAAATAACAATATTGGTTTCGGTTGGTTCCACTTTTTTGATGTAAGATTGTTTTGCCAGCATTTCCGAAATCTCCAACGCTTTTTTATGGTCTTCTTTTAAGCGTTCCAGATGATTATCCAGAGCATAAATACCGGCGGCAGCCATAAAACCTATCTGTCGCATCCCACCACCAAGAACTTTTCGAACGCGCATCGCTTTTTTCATTATTTCATTTTTCCCAATCAGAACACTTCCCATGGGTGTGCCCAACCCTTTGCTAAGGCAAACGGAAATAGTATCGAAAACTTTTCCATAGTCTTTTGGATTTTCGTTTTTGGCAACAAGCGCATTCCAAATTCGTGCACCATCTAAATGAAAACCCAAACCGTGGCTATCACATATTTTACGGATTTTTTTGATTTCAGAAAAATCATAACACGCACCGCCACCTTTATTTGTGGTGTTTTCCAAACAAACAAGACTCGTTAGTGGACTGTGGTAAAAATCTGGCGGATTGATACTCTCCTCCACTTGTGCAGCTGTAATCATCCCGCGGTTGCCATCAATCAATTTACAGGAAACCCCACTATTGAAGGAAACGCCTCCTCCTTCATAATTATATACGTGCGCCCATTTATCGGCTATCAACTGTTCGCCTGGCTGGGTGTGCATTTTTATAGCGGCTTGGTTGGCCATACTTCCGGTTGGGAAAAACAGTGCAGCGTCCATCCCGAACATTTCAGCCAGTTTTTGTTCCAGTTTGTTGGCCGTGGGGTCTTCTTTGTAAACATCATCACCCACTTCGGCAGTCATAATTGCTCGCATCATTCCCTGTGTGGGACGGGTTACGGTATCGCTTCTTAAATCTATAATCATATATTATTATTTTTCCCGGAAAAACCTTCCGCTTTCTTCAAAATTCTTTATCATTTCCGAAATATCATTATCGAGCTTTATGAGCAACAATGATTTGTTGTGGTCTGCATTTACATTTTTGTATTTGGAATCGTTAGTCAAATCAAATTCCTTAAAACTTTTTTCAAAAACGGCACCATCAAAAACAAACCTATATTCTTTCTGGCAGGACTGCACAGACATATTTTCAAAGGCGTTGTTGTCAACCTTTTCACTTTTATACGGCTTCACATCTTCGGTTTTAAGGTCTTGCTTTTCCTTAAGTGCTTTCTTCATATTTTTGCTTATACCGAGAGGAATAGGTATGAAACTTCCGCAATTATCAAATTTCTGGACCTTCATCATATCTTCGTCTTCCTTCCAAAAAACATACACCGTGTAATAAGTTGATTTTGAGGCGCAATGTTTTCCATCAGGCATTATGAACATTTGGATATTTCCATCACAATAATCCTTCCTTAAAAAATATTCTGGGTGTTGCTGCATTTCAAGTTCTGCCATTTTTTGGGCAACAAGTGCATCAACAAAGGCTTCATCGTTTTGGGCGAAACCAATACTTGTTGTAATTAGTGCAAAAAAGAAAAGCATTTTTTTCATAGTTGAGGGTTTAAAAAGTTTTAATTTTTTCAGAAATACATCTTTCTAAGAAAGTATAAAATTAGCCGAAAAATACTTTTCGCTCACGAAGTTAATAGTATTTTTGCTGAAATCCTTACCCCATTATGACCACAACAGACCAAATCAAAGACCTTAAGGTGCGGCTAGATGCCTTGAGGCGCTATCTTTGACATTGCAGGCAAAAGCATAGAGATTACCAACGACGAAGAAAAAACCTTTGACCCCAATTTTTGGAACAATCCGCGCGAAGCTGAAGTTTTTATGAAAGAACTGCGCACCAAAAAGAAATGGGTTATAGATTATGAAAACGCTACAAGCCTTACCGAAGAAGCTGAAATCCTCCTCGAATTTTACAAGGAAGGCGAAGGCAAAGCAGAAAATGTGGATGCTGCTTTTGAAAAGGCAGAAAGTGCAATTGAGGCACTGGAATTCCGCAATATGCTTGGCGAAGAAGGTGACGATATGAGCGCCGTGCTTCAAATTACAGCAGGTGCCGGCGGTACCGAAAGCTGTGATTGGGCACAAATGCTGATGCGGATGTACCTCATGTGGGCGCAGAAAAACGATTACAAAGTAAAGGAACTCAACTTTCAAGCGGGCGATGTTGCCGGAGTGAAAACCGTAACGCTTGAAATTGAAGGCGAATATGCCTTTGGTTGGTTAAAAAGTGAGAACGGCGTTCACCGTTTGGTGCGTATTTCGCCTTTTGATAGCAACGCGAAACGACACACCAGTTTTGCAAGTGTTTACGTGTATCCGTTGGTGGATGACACCATCGAGATTGAAATAAACCCTGCCGATATTTCCTGGGAATTTGCACGAAGCAGCGGCGCTGGTGGACAAAACGTAAACAAGGTGGAAACCAAGGCAATTCTTACCCACCATCCTACCGGAATCATAATCCATAATAGCGAAACCCGCAGCCAGCTGGACAACCGCGAAAAGGCAATGCAAATGCTGAAATCACAGCTCTATGAAATTGAATTGCGCAAACAATTGGCCCAACGTGCAGAAATTGAGGACAACAAACTTGCCATTGAATGGGGCTCACAAATACGCAACTATGTTTTACACCCCTATAAACTCGTAAAAGACGTGCGTACCGCCCACGAAACTGGAAATACGGATGCAATGCTGGACGGCGAGATTGATGGATTCTTAAAAGCTTATTTGATGATGACTGGGCAGAAGGAGAAGACGGATGAGCTATAAAAAACAAAGGGAACAAGATTTGAAAAAATCTAAGTTCCCTTTGCAAATCATATTCCTTCTGTTGGCATTATCCATGATCTTGCGGGTCAAAGTCGCTTTTCCTTCCCCCATGGCCAGCAGGAGAATCTCTTTCGATTCCATGATCGTTTCCATTCCCATGGTAATCGCCCACTCGGGGACATTTTCTTCCGAAAAGAAATCAGAGGCGGCTTCTTTGCGGGTGGTTTCATCGACTGTGACCAGCCGTGTGCGGGTCCCCGGCTGGGTGCCGGGTTCATTGAAGCCGATATGCCCCAGGCGGCCGACTTCGAGCAGCTGCAGGTCGATCCCTCCCGCAGCTTTGATGGCTTTCTCGTATTCACGGCAGGTCTTGTCAACCTGCGCACGGCCGATGTCGCAGCGCAGCAGGTGAATCTGATCCTCCGGGATGTTGAGAGAGTCGAGCAGGTTTTCGCGCAGAAAACGAGCATTACTCTGAAGGTTATCCGGCTGGATTGGAAAATATTCCCCGAGATTGAACACCACAACACTGCTGAAATCGAAGCCATCTTCCCGATGTGCTCGAATCCATTCCCGATAGATCCCAACCGAAGTCGTACCGATGATCAGACCGATGACAGTCTGTTTTCCTTCCGCTCTGCGGGACTGAATCAGGTCCAGGGCATACCGGGCTGCCTGGCTGGTCATTTCCTCGTGGGTTTCGAAAATATCGACAAACAGCCTCTCCAGGCGCCGGAACTCGGGTGCGGTCTCAATCTGAAGTGTATTCATGGGGTGCGAACTCCTTGTCTGCTCCTTTCCCCTGGATGTGGCATGTATCAACCCTGATGGGGTAACGGATGATCCGCTCTCTTCTTCATGGTGGCAAGGAGAGAGTCAATCAACCTGTCCTCAGGCTCCTGATAAAAGCCTTCTGGTTCCAATGTCATCAAGCCTTGATAGCGGCCAGGGGGTTTGATTCCTGGTGGTTATCATACTGGCAAGCGGGCACGGAATGGAGATGGTTGGGGGCTTTTGCACCCTGTTTTTCCTCTCCTGGCCCCCTGATATGGGTTGACTCTCCAAAACAGAGGAGTAGATTCATTGCGAGGGGGAGGAACCTGTATGCTCAACGGGGACCTCTGGCGGAAGGTAAAAAGCTCCAGAGAGGCACAGGAGATTGACCAACCGTTTTGTAGAGACCGCAACTGACCGGCCTGATCGACGATTCCAATGACTGAGAAACAGACCACCAATGGCGCTCCGGCGTCTTCGGATCCTTTGCCGATAATTCTTGCCAGCACCAAACATCTTCCGGATTCCCTGATCCAGCAGGCTGAGAAGGCCGGAATGAACACAGCCAATCTGCTTATGGCTGCTGAAGGGGACCTGTCCCTGAGCGGCGAGGAAGTCCCGCACTGGCTTCTGGTCACCGGGGAAAGCTTCATCATTCTTCCCTGCCTGGAAGCTCTGGGCGGCGCCCGTCATTTTCATCTCAGCGAGATCGAGGATTTCGACCTGCATGGAACTGTCGGAAGCTCCTGCCTGCGTGCCAAAATGGAGGGGGTTTTCCTCGACCTGATCCGTTTTACAAATGCCTACAGAGAGCGTTTCGCTCGAGTTCTGGGCCAGATCAAGAGGCTGAAAAATGGGCGCAACTTCCAGCCGGAGGCCCTGACCGCCCCGGATGAGTATCACTGCCAGACATGCGGAATGGTCCTCCCTGACCGGAACGCGCCTTGCGGGAAGTGCCTGAACCAGGGTGCGGTTTTTGAGCGGACCCTGCTGATGCTTCGCCCCTACTATGGCTGGGTGGTTTTCCTTTTCTCGATCATGGTGGTGGGTGTCTGCCTCGATCTGCTCCCGAACCTGCTGATCCGCTTTCTCCTCGATGATGTGCTCAATGTCCAGTCGGTCATTGAAAGCGGTGTCGGGGTGCTGTCTCCTGAGGAATTGAATTCACGTAAAAGCAGCCTGTTTCTGATCGTGGCAGGCCTGTTAACCGCTGCCCTCCTGCGCCAGGCGATACAGATTGCCATCAACCGTGTCTCGGCCCATGTCGGAACCCAGATGACCTATGAAGTCCGGACACGCATGTTCAACAAGCTGACCCAGATGACAGTCGAATACTACGACCGCACCCAGGTGGGCAGCCTCATGAGCCGCATCACCGGTGATGTCGAGTCTTTCCATGGCTTTGTCAGCCAGGTAGCCCAGGGGTTCTTTATCAATATCTTCATGATCATCGGGATTCTGGGAATGCTGTTTTACCTGAACTCCCATCTGGCTCCTTTCGTCCTGATTCCCATACCTTTCGTGGTGGCCGGGACCCTGTATTTCTGGAAAAAGGTCTATCCACGATATTTCAAATTGTGGGACAGCAATTCCAAACTGAACTCGATGCTCAATGGAGTCTTCTCCGGCATCCGCCTGGTCAAATCATTCGCCCAGGAAGGCCGTGAAGCGATGCGTTTCGACAACAATGTCACCTACCTGCGCGACAGCCGGAAAACTCTGGATTCCCACCTTGGAACCTTCAATCCGATCATGACTTTCATTTTCGGAATGGGTGGCTTCATTGTCTGGTATGTGGGTGGCAGCGATGTCATCAGTGATGCCGGACGGGAGGATCCCCATTCGATGACCATCGGGAGCCTGATCGCCTACCTCGGTTATATCGGCATGCTCAATGGCCCGCTCCAGAACCTGACCCTTTTCTCCAACTGGGTTTCGAGTTTTGTCACCTCCAGCCATCGAATCTTCGAAGTCCTGGACAGCCAGCCCTCTCTTGTCGACCGGACCCATGCTCCCACACTCAAAGAGGTCAAAGGCCATATCGAGTTCAAGGATGTCACCTTCGGTTATGACCCCTATAAACCGGTCCTCTTCAATGTGAATCTCGATTTCGCCCCGGGCGAGATGGTGGGCATCGTTGGGCGCTCCGGCAGCGGCAAGACGACTGTGATCAACCTGATCTGCCGGTTCTATGATCCTCAGGAGGGCGAGGTTCTGGTGGATGGATTCAATGTGAAGGATCTCAAGCGGGTCGATTTAAGGAAACATATCGGCCTGGTGCTCCAGGAACCTTTCCTGTTCCGTGCCACTGTCTCGGACAACATCAGCTATGGAAAACCCCATGCAACTTATGAAGAGATCCTGAATGCCTCCAAAGCAGCCAACTGCCATGATTTCATCATGCGCCTGCCTTCAGGTTATGACACCCGCCTGGGTGAACGGGGCGCAGGATTATCAGGTGGAGAACGCCAGCGTGTCAGCATTGCACGGGCTTTGTTATGCGATCCGGATATCCTCATCCTGGATGAGGCCACCTCGAGTGTGGATACCGAATCCGAGACCCAGATCCAGGAGGCCCTGGCGGTTCTGTGCAAAGGGAGAACCACCATCGCCATCGCACACCGGCTGTCGACCCTGCGTGGAGCCGACAAAATCTATGTCATCGACAATGGCCGTGTGGCTGAAAGCGGGACCCACAAGGAACTCATGGAGAAAGAGGGCATTTACCATCACCTCGTTATCATGCAGACCCAGTTGGCCAGCCTGGAGGCTTGAGTGACATGAGTGAACAGACAAAAACACTCCACAATCGACCCTCTGCATCCGAAGTGGGGATCCTTTACCTCGATCCGAAAACCACACGCATTTTCACCGGCGCCCATGATCTCCTGCATGTCCAGATCGAGGCTCCTGACTGGAAAGGGGAAAGGCTTTTTCGCGGGGTATTCGCCGCCATGGCCTTTCCGATTTCACAGCCGGACCGATTCATTTCCCTGCGCTATTTTGAAATGGATGGCCGAGACAAGGAAATCGGGATGATCGAAAATCCCCGCGAGTTCCCGGAGGAAGCCCAGGATCTGATCCGACGTTCCCTGGCACGCAATTATTACGAACTCACCATTAACCGTGTGTTTACTGTGGAATTCAAATATGGGCTCCTGTTTTTCGAGGTGGAAACAGAAAAAGGCAAAGGCGAATTCCAGATGCGCTGGCGCTATGACCGGACCCAGGATTTCGGCGAAAATGGCAAGGTCCTCCTCGATGTTTATGAAAACCGTTACATCATCCCGGATGTGAATGCACTGCCGAAAGCCGACCGTGAGGCTCTGACACGCTTTATCTACTGGTAAGTTGCCACGGTATTTTTCGGAATTTTTATTTTTTTATCTGTGAATAATATCACCCCTCACACCGGTCATATCGTTTATAATGCCATGATGATGTCCATCTCCACGAGAGCGAGCAGCCCCGATGCCTCGAAAACTCCGTCCCCTGTGGTGGGTCCTGTTGTGCTGGTGCGTGAGCTTCCCGCTCCCGGCTGAGGACCGGGGTGTCAAGCTCGAAGCCGCGGGATCTCCCCCTTCACCTGAAGGCCAGGCCTGGAGTGTCGTGGTCGGGATCAATGAGTTCGATGAAGAGGATGTCATTCCCCTCTCCTATGCGGTGGCTGATGCCCGCGCCTTTTTTGAGGAAATCACACGCCCGGAAGGGCTGGTGAAACCCAGCCAGGCTTTCCTGCACATTTCCGGTGTCAAAGAACCGGATGGAATGCTCTATCCCCCGACCCGCAAAGCCATCATGAAGTCGATCAAGTTTGTCGCCGAAAAAGCGGCCCCCGAGGATCTGGTATTGATTTACTTCTCCAGCCATGGGTTCCTGGATCCGAAAACCCGCCACTCCTACATCATGCCGGAAAATGGCGATCTCGACCTGCTCGAAGAAGAAGCCATCCCGGTGGCCTGGCTTCAGAACCAGCTCGGCGAAGACCAGTGCCAGGCACGGCGGCGGATTCTGATTGTCGATGCCTGCCGGAATAAAACCACACGCGGAACCAAAGGAGTCACTCTTTCCGAAACCAGTGCCAGTCTGGTCGAGGAGCTGCGCCAGGCGAAAGGCCTGGTCACCCTCTTTTCCTGCGGCCCCGGCGAGGTCTCCTATGAGGACAACAAGGTGGGGCATGGCGTGTTCACTCATTACATCCTCGAGGGCCTGCGAGGGCAGGCTCGCAACACGGCTGGCCTGGTCACAGCCACTGGCCTGGCCTTGTTTGTGCGCGAGCAGGTGGTGGCCTGGTGCAACCAGAATCAGAAAGACCCCACTCAGGACCCGCGCCTGATGACCGATCTGAGTGGAGATATCGCCCTGTCGGGCACCAGCAGCCTGCTGCCGCTTCCGAATGCAGAAAAACCCCCACTCCCACTTCCGGTTGCGCCACCCTCCGATTTCTCCACGGAATCCCTGGATCTGCCCGGCGGGATCCGGATCGAGATGGTTTATCTTCCGGGTGACGGGAATATCGCCCCTTTCTGGATGGGGAAATTCGAGATCACCCAGGCGCAGT
>JAPKFY010000021.1 GCA_026646335.1 Aequorivita sp.
TGCCGCACCCGCTGAAGGGGCAACGGAAGCTCCCGCAAAATTTGGCGCCAGTGATGTGATTGATCTAAGCAGGATTCAATTATTGAATGCATACACCTGTACAGAATGCGGCCGTTGCACCAGCGAATGTCCCGCAAACATTACAGGAAAGAAACTATCGCCACGAAAAATAATGATGGACACCCGTGACCGTTTGGAGGAAATTGGGAAAAACATCGACAAAAACGGCGAATTCAAACCAGACGGAAAACAGTTGCTGGACGATTATATAACACGAGAAGAGCTTTGGGCCTGCACCACTTGCAACGCCTGTGTAGAAGCTTGCCCCGTGAGTATAGACCCTTTGAGTATTATTATGGATATGCGTCAATATTTGGTGATGGAACAGTCTGCTGCGCCAACGGAACTTAACGTTGCAATGACTAACATTGAAAATAACGGGGCGCCTTGGCCATACAACCAGATGGACCGTTTGAATTGGAAAGATGAAAATTGATTGAAAATTATGAGTTAAAACGAAAAGACACCCGGTTTTGCGGGCAGGACTATGAAAAAAGAAGAAGTAGAAAAAATGCTGCACGATAAAGTAGAGAAGGGCGAACACGTTAGCCCAATTCTTCCTGAAGGAATAAAAAACTACTTGATTGATATAGATGGAACCATTACCGATGATATTCCAAATGAAGAACCTGAAAGAATGGCGACTTGCGAACCATTTCCAGATGCGTTGAAAACCTTGAACAAATGGTATGATGAAGGACATATAATCTGTTTTTTTACATCACGAACAGAGGCGCATCGCGAAGTAACCGAAACTTGGCTAAACAAACACGGTTTTAAATACCACACTATGTTGATGGGAAAACCTCGTGGTGGAAATTATCATTGGGTGGACAACCATTTGGTGAGAGCAACACGATACAAAGGAAGATTCACCGATTTGGTGGAAAAAGAAGTAAGCATTGAAGTATTTGAAGATTAAATAAATTCCAAATTAAAAGCTTCAGCTTCCAAAGTTATGAACTTGAAACCTGAAACCTGAAACCTGAAACTAAAAAAAATGAGTGAACCACTAAAAGTCCCAACAATGGCCGAATATATGGCCCAAGGCAAACAACCCGAAGTGCTTTTTTGGGTAGGTTGCGCAGGGAGTTTTGACGACCGTGCAAAAAAAATAACAAAAGCCTTTGTGAAATTGCTTCACAAAGCAAACATAGATTTCGCAGTTTTGGGAACTGAGGAAAGCTGTACTGGCGATCCCGCAAAAAGAGCGGGAAATGAATTCCTCTTCCAAATGCAGGCTATGGCCAATATAGAAGTGCTAAATGGCTATGGAATAAAGAAAATTGTAACTGCTTGTCCGCACTGTTTTAACACAATAGGCAATGAATATCCCGAACTTGGCGGCACTTTTGAAATAATGCACCATACCCAGTTTCTTAAGTCATTATTAGATGAAGGAAAACTGAAAGTGGAAGGCGGAAAATTCAAAGGAAAAAAGATCACCTTCCACGATCCGTGCTATTTGGGAAGAGCCAATGGCGAATATGAAGCCCCCAGAAATCTACTCGAAAAACTGGAAGTGGAATTGGTAGAAATGAAACGCAACAAAAAACACGGTATGTGCTGTGGTGCCGGTGGAGCCCAGATGTTCAAAGAGCCGGAAGCTGGAGACAAAGACGTAAACGTAGCGAGAACAGAACAAGCTATGGAAACTTCAGCCAAAATAATTGCTACTGGTTGTCCATTTTGCATGGTAATGATGACCGACGGCGTAAAGGCTAAAAATGAAGAAGACAACGTGCAAGTAATGGACGTTGCAGAAATGATTGCAAATGCTGAAGATTTATAGATAATGCTGACAGATTTTAAAAACCTGCCCGATGATTCCAGAGTATGGGTCTATCAGGCCAATAGAAAATTGAGCGACGATGAAGTTGCTGAAATTACAGAACTAACAAACGATTTCTTGACCAAATGGACCGCCCACGGAGCGGAACTGGAAGCTGGGCTCGAAATGAAATACAACCGCTTTATCGTTCTCGGACTCAATCAGGCCAGTGCCTCGGCGTCAGGCTGTAGCATTGATGCCTCGGTACATTTTATTCAATCATTACAAGAAAAATTCGATGTGGATTTGCTCGATAAAATGAACGTTACCTTCTATTCGGGTGAACATATTGCCTATAAACCTTTGGCCGATTTCAGAAAAATGGCAAAGGACAAATCGGTTTCAAAAAACACCGTCGTCTTCAACAATCTTGTAAATACAAAAGCAGAATACCTTGAAAATTGGGAAGTTCCTGCCACGGAAAGCTGGCACAACCGTTTTTTATCATAATCCCGTTTCCATTGCTATGAAGAAATTATTGCTAGCCTGTATTCTTATATCTATATATTTTCCGACAATTGCTCAGGAAAACAATCCCTTGATCCTTAAAAAGGATTTCCAAAACCAAAAGAAATGGGTAGATAGCATCTACGACAATATGACTTTGGAAGAAAAAATGGGCCAGCTTTTTATGGTAGATATTTTCAGTAGTGACCCAAAGGCCAAGACTGATAAAATAAAAGATTTGATTGCGAATTATCACCTTGGAGGAATTATCTTTTCAAAAGGGGGGCCAGTGCGCCAAGCGAGGCTGAACAATGAGTTTCAGTCATTGGCTAAAGTGCCTTTGATGATCGGGATGGACGCAGAATGGGGGCTGGCTATGCGTCTTGATTCTACGTATGCTTTTCCATGGAATATGACATTGGGCGCAATTACCGACAATAAAATCGTTGAAAAAGTAGGTCGCCGTATTGGGGAACAATCCAAGCGATTGGGTGTTCATATAAACTTCGCTCCGGTTGTGGATATTAATACAAATCCAAAAAATCCAATAATTGGCAACCGTTCATTTGGAGAGGACCGAGACAATGTAACCGAAAAGGCGCTTGCTTTTATGAAGGGAATGCAGAGTGCAGGAGTTATGGGAAGCGCAAAACATTTTCCCGGGCACGGCGATACCGATATGGACAGCCACAAAACCCTGCCCACCTTGGATTTCTCAAGGAAAAGATTGGACACTTTGGAATTGTACCCCTATAGAAAACTGATAAATCAAGGCCTGAATAGTGTAATGGTGGCGCATTTGAACATTCCTGCTTTGGAACCGCAAATGAATTTCCCTTCATCACTTTCATCAAAAGTGGTTACCGATCTTTTGAAAAAGGAAATGGGATTCAACGGCCTTATTTTTACAGATGCCCTCAATATGAAAGGTGCATCAAACTTTAAGAACCCTGGGGAAATTGAACTGGCAGCCTTCCTGGCCGGAAATGATGTGCTTTTGATTTCCGAAGACGTTCCGAAGGCAATGGAATTTCTAATCAATGCATACAACGAAGAAACAATTACTGAAAAGCGCTTGGCGTATTCGGTAAAGAAAATTCTTTATGCAAAATACAAAGTTGGTTTAAATCATTACAAGCCCGTAAACCTGGCTTATCTGGTTGAAGATTTAAACTCCGTAAACGACGATGCGCTTTACGAGGAAGCGATGGACAATGCGTTGACCATTCTGAAAAACAATCGCGCCATTCTCCCAATAAAAGACCTTCAAAAGAAAAGAATTGCCTACATCAATTTTGGCGATGATTCTGGGGAAGATTTTTTAAATGAGCTGAAAAAATACGGCAATGTAGATTGGGTAAAGGCTATTAGTCTGGATGACTATATCCAGAAATTAAAGGAATATAATTATGTAATTATCGGCTTTCACAGAAGCAACGAAACCCCTTGGAAAAAGTTTGAATTTTCACAGAATGAACTTGTTTGGCTTTATGAAATCGCGCGAACCAACACGGTGATTCTCGATGTTTTTGCAAGACCGTATGCTATGCTTGATTTGAAAACCACCGCAAATTTTGAAGGTATAATAATGTCTTACCAAAACAGTAAGATTTCGCAGCAACTTTCTGCTCAACTTATTTTTGGAGCCCGAGAGGCGAAGGGCAAGCTGCCAGTTTCATTGGGTGAAGATTTTCCGTTGAATACTTTTTTACAAACAAAATCCTTGCGGAGGTTACAATACGGAACCCCCGAAAGTGTGGGTGTAAACAGCTACAAACTAAAAAAAATAGACTCACTTGCAAATTTGGGCATTCGTGAAGGAATGTACCCAGGTGCACAGATTTTAGTGGCGCGAAAAGGAAAAATAATTTACCAGAAAAATTTCGGCTACCACGAATACGATAAAAAACAGAAAGTTCGCGACACCACTGTGTATGACCTTGCCTCATTGACAAAAATTTTAGCAAGCCTGCCTATAGTCATGGAATTAGTGGATAAGAAAGAATTAAGCTTGAACACAAAACTTTCTGAAATGCTCCCGGAATACCAAAATTCAAACAAGGCGAACGTTACTTTGAAACAAATGCTTTCGCATTACGCACGTTTTAAAGCTTGGATTCCCTTTTACAGACATACTTTTAATGAAGAAAAAACAGGAGTTTCCTCAAAATACTATTCCGATATTCCGGGAAAGGATTTTAACGTGCAAGTTGCTGAGAACCTTTATATGCGAAGGGATTATATAGATACTATTTTCAAGGATATCCGCGAAAGTGATTTGAATTCAAAACTGGAATACAAATACAGCGATCTGCCATACTATATTTTGAAGCAGTATTTTGAACGGAAATTCGGAAAATCTATGGAATTTATAGTTCAGGAGAATATCTATGAATCCTTGGGCGCCAATTACACTATGTACCATCCTTTGGAAAAATTTTCAAAAGACAATATTCCGCCCACCGAACAGGATGATATTTTTAGGAAACAGAAAGTTCAGGGTTATGTGAACGACCAAGGGGCAGCGATGCTTGGTGGCGTGAGTGGCCATGCGGGTTTGTTCAGCAATTCTAACGATGTTGCAAAAATAATGCAGATGTATCTTTGGAAGGGTTTTTATGGAGGTAAACGATATTTTAATCCGGACATTTTAGACGACTTTAATACTTGTTATTATTGCGATAAAAACGTAAGGCGAGGTGTTGGTTTTGACAAACCCCAATTGGGAAATTCTGGGCCAACCTGCGGCTGTGTTTCAATGACCAGTTTTGGACACAGTGGATTTACAGGAACATTCGCTTGGGCAGACCCAGAACAGGAAATTGTTTACGTCTTTTTATCAAACCGCACCTTTCCCGATCCGGAAAACCGAAAGTTGATAAAGAGCGATTTGCGCAGCAAAATCCAGGAAGCCATTTATGAGGCGATAGATTATTAAAAGGAAACAGGAAACAGGACTAAAAAGACTCAAGACCGAATCCTTAGAGCCCTTGAAAATTTTGATTAAATAGAACTAAAAAACAGTAAGTAACAAACTGTCCTGTTTCCCTTTAGTCTAGGGTCTTGGTTCAAAAAAAAGAAATATGAAAATAGCAATAGTATGTTACCCAACTTTCGGTGGAAGTGGAGTAGTGGCCACGGAATTAGGGCTGTCACTTGCCGAGCACGGCCACGAAGTGCATTTTATAACCTACAAACAACCCGTTCGGTTGGAATTGCTTTCAAAAAACATTCACTTTCACGAAGTTTCTGTGCCAGATTACCCATTGTTTCATTATCAGCCTTACGAACTTGCGCTTTCCAGCAAGTTGGTAGATATGGTCAAACTCCACAAAATTGAGGTGTTGCATGTGCACTACGCCATTCCGCATGCCTATGCTGGCTATATGGCGAAGAAAATGCTGGAAGAAGAAAACATCTATATTCCAATGGTTACCACGCTTCACGGAACGGATATAACCTTGGTTGGAAGCCATCCTTTTTACAAAACGGCAGTTACCTTCAGTATTAACAATAGCGATGTAGTAACTTCGGTCTCACAGAGCTTGAAGGAAGACACACTGCAACTTTTTGATATTAGAAAGGAAATTCATGTAGTTCCGAATTTTATCGATATTCCTAAAAAAATAAATCCCTTTACAGAATGTCAGCGCGATTTGATGGCAGACAAGGATGAAAAGATCATTACCCACGTCAGTAATCTTCGGAAAGTAAAACGTGTAAAAGATGTGATTGAAGTCTTTGACCGTATCCAGAAAAAAATTCCTTCAAAACTAATTATTGTTGGCGAAGGCCCCGAAAGGGAAGAATGTGAACTTCTGTGTGCCGAAAAAGGCATTGAGGAAAAAGTTCTCTTTGTGGGCAACAGCAATGAGGTTGATAAAATTCTGTGTTTTACAGATCTTTTTATACTTCCTTCTGAAAAAGAGAGTTTCGGCCTTGCCGCCCTAGAAGCGATGGCTTGTGGAGTACCTGTAATTTCAAGCAACACAGGAGGTTTGCCAGAAGTTAATATTCAAGGTGTAAGTGGTTTTTTGAGTGATGTGGGCAATGTGGACGAAATGGCCGAAAACGCTTTGAAGATTTTAGCATCTGATGAAGTCCTGAACAAATTCAAGAAACAGGCGATAGAGGCTGCAATGATCTATGATACCAAGAGAATCGTGCCTCTATATGAAAAGCTATATGAAGAAGCTATATCGAAAGTACAATAAATGTATTTTTATTTTGCTGCCTTTGCTACTGTTAACAGCTTGCAAAACGGCTGTTTCGGAAACTGACAAGCCTAGTAAAAATATTCCGTTTCAGGAGCTTATCACAAACTCACACAGCAATTTTACTGAACAAATATATCTAATTGTGGAAACGCCTGAAGTATATCAGGAGATATTCGCAACAATCAATTCTACTCGTAAACCAGGGATTCCTTTGCCAAAAGTAGATTTTGAAAAGGAAAGCGTTGCTTTCATAAATATTGGCGAAACATCCACAGGGGGCCATTCCGTCACTGTAATAGAAATTATTGAAATGGAAGAAAAGTCAATAATTTATTGCGGAGGAAAGGGTCCAGGAGCTGGAGATTATGCCACTATGGTAATCACTTCGCCCTTTAGTATGGTTAAATTCAAGAAACAGCGAAAACCAGTGGTTTTTGAATGGATTCCGAATAAAAATTGACAATTTTCAATAATTCCTTTTAATAAATTCCATCGCATTCTCGTGCATCACTCGCTCCACAATTGTTTCAGCATTGATTCTGTTGAAATCATTGAGCCTAACAAGGTTTTTTGAAAGGTAACCTTCAGCGTGATTTACCATTTCTTCGGCAAGATCTTTCATGTTTTCGGCGGTCCAAAGGCCATTGATTGGATTTACAATTCCGTCAAAATCACTGCCAATGCTCTGTATTCCCCAACAAAACAGTCCTTCTCTGTCCAACACTTCTGCTATGTGCTGTACTTGCCTCCATACCAAAAGCGCTTTCTTATGAAGCTGTTTTCGTTTGTTTGGAAAAATCATTTTGCTTTCTGAAATAGCCTTGCTGCTGCCAATGCGTCTTTCATCTAATTGTATCCCGAAAATTCCATTGCTTTTGGCAATCCGTATTAATTCGCTATCATAAAAATTGATGTCGATATTGCAGAACCATTCTCGGTGTTCGCCAATGTCGGTTAGATCCCACTGTACAATGGAATGCTTGCCATTGCAAGCTGCATGACTGGCTATAATCGGGATTTTTTGGGATGCGTATTTTGTATCAAGTAAGTTGTAATAAGCTACTCGGGAAGCCGTGCTCAAGTGTTTTATATCAATCGGGATTCTTTTTCCTTCAGTGTCATCAAGCAAGAGATCGATTGCCTCAAAACCCAGATCGGTAATACCAGAATTTAAGCCTCTATCTTGGTTCTTTTCCAACATTCCCATGGTTATGCTTCGTGCGTGTCCACAAAGTTCGTTGTAAAAATGATGTGCCAACGTAAGAAATAAGGGTCGGTGTTCCCAGTTTTTAATGGCCTTTATGTTTCCGAACACTTCGGTGCGGCTGGCCATGTCCTTATTCATATCTATGCCCGTATTGAAGCTATGTCCGCCTTCGATGGTGATTAGGATATTAATGATTTTTTTGGATTCGGTTTCTTTGGCAAAATTGTTTTCAATATCCTGAAAACTTCGAACCAAGCGATAGGTGTATGTCTTTCCATCGACATTTTCAACTTGATTATGAAGTTGTTGATAATACTGATATTCGTCCATCAAATCCACAAAATAATCATTATTGCTGCGTATGTAATCCATCCGGGATTGGCTGATGCTTGCCGCAAAGTTTACCAAAACGTCGGTAACCCCTTTAATTCCAATAATTTCTTTGCCAAAAAAATGCTTTTCAAAAGGATATAACGCTACAACAACTACATTAGATTTAGCTTTCGCCAATGCCGTGAAGTCTGTCTGCGTAAATTTTGTTAGTGTTATCAATCGATTGGCGAATTTTTCGAGAAAATTCGGTGGGCTGTAGTGCCAAATAGAGTTTTTCCGATTCGGATCCAGCGCGTTTTGTTTTGTAGGTTGGTATTTGAAACTTTTGCTGAAAGGTTTTAATGAGGGATGGCAATGTATATCTACATAATGCTTTTCCATGGCGTATCTTATTGAAAACTATAAAATTGCAACAAAAAACTCAAATATGAAACAGGATTTTTCCTGTTTTTTAAAAAGGGAAATGCCCCTTTTTACGTGGGGCATTTCTTTCAAAAAAATATAATAAGATGGTTTTCCTAGAACTGATAACGGGCACTTAAGCCTACATCAAAACTAACGTCATCCCTATATCCCAAGTTTACTTGTGGGCGGAAATCAAAGGAAACGAGGAGTGGAAAATCAAAACTGTATTCTAACCCAACGTCACCTGTTAAAAAGGCAAAAGCTTCCGAATCATTATATCTGTCATCGTGCGGATAATCCTTGTGCTTTCTGTCATAACTTACAATACCTGCTCCCAAACCTGGACCTGCATACCAATTGAAACCACCGTCAATGTTCCAAACCCATTGGTAGATTGCTGTGAATTTCGCAGCATCCCAATAACGCTTGCTGTGGAAAGCTAAGCCAAGCTCCAATCTGTTATTATCGCCTACGGCTCTTTGGTAGTTTACCTCTGGACCAAAACCGTCGCTTTCACTAAGGCGAATCCCGATGGCATTTTTAGATATTTCTTGGGCATTGGCTTGTAAGCCTAAGCCAATTACAATAAAGAATAATAAAACTGATTTTTTCATAATTTTTTTTTTAGTTAAGTAAGATGTAAAAATAAGTGTATTCAGTATTGCTAATAGTTAATAGCGTGCCAATCCTCAACTGAAAATTTACAAAGTTTTGTTAAGGATTTTTCTACATTTACAATACAGATTATGAAAAAACAGTTCCAAGATTTTCGAAAAATTTTTAACGGTGAATTTTTCACGGATTCCCTTCATACCTCGTTGTATGCAACAGATGCATCTGTATATAGAAAAATTCCCCTTGCGGTAGCTTATCCAACAAACGATCGAGGGATTAAGCAACTCGTGGCATTTGCAGAAACAAATAACACCTCATTAATCCCCAGAACAGCAGGTACTTCGTTAGCGGGCCAATGTGTGGGTGATGGGATTGTTGTAGATGTTTCAAAACATTTCACTAAAATACTTTCTTTAGATACCGAAAAGAGAACTGTCACAATACAGCCTGGCGTTATTAGAGATGAACTGAACGCTTATTTAAAACCTTTCAACCTTTTCTTCGGCCCGAATACTTCCACGAGCAATCGCTGTATGATTGGCGGAATGGTTGGTAATAACAGCAGTGGCACAACTTCCATTCAATACGGCGTAACGCGCGACAAGGTTTTAAAACTGAAAACAATCCTTTCCGATGGCGAAGAAGTTCTTTTTGAACCGCTTTCAAAAGAAGAATTTCTAAAAAAAACAGAATTGAACTCTTTGGAAGGAAAAATATACAAGACCCTTTATAATGAATTGATTTCAGAAGAAACGCAGCAAGAAATCTGGAAGGAATTTCCAAAACCTGAAATACACCGTAGAAACACAGGTTACGCGGTTGATAGTTTGTTAAATACAACTGTTTTTGGGGAATTCAATAAAGAAATAAATCTATGCGAATTACTCTGCGGAAGCGAAGGAACACTAGCTTTTACTACTGAAATAACACTTCAATTAGACCCGTTGCCGCCACAGTATACTGCGATGGTTGCCACGCATTACAATTCGCTTGAAGACTGCTTAAACGACGTGGTTGTAGCAATGCAGCACAATTTGCACACCTGCGAAATGATGGACGACGTAATTCTAGATTGCACCAAAAAAAGCAAGACTTACGAGCCGTATCGCTTTTTTGTTGAAGGCAATCCAAAAGCAATTCTACTTTTAGAATTGAAAAGTGATTCTGAAGCGGATTTAGAAGCTCAAATAGCATCTTTGTTGGCGTCGTTAAACATTTCGAAGTACAGCTATCACAATCCTATTTTAAGAGGCACAGCGATTGAAATGGCGCTGGAACTGCGAAAAGCAGGCTTAGGCTTGCTCGGAAATATGGTTGGCGACCGAAAAGCTGTGGCGTGTATTGAAGATACCGCGGTGGCTTTAGAAGATTTGTCTGCCTATATTGGGGAATTTTCTGCTCTGATGAAAAAGTATGACCAACAAGCAGTTTATTACGCCCACGCTGGAGCGGGCGAGCTGCATTTGCGGCCAATCCTTAATTTAAAAGAAGGCGAAGGCATAGATTATTTTCGAAAGATAACAACAGACGTTGCCAAACTTTGCAAAAAATACAACGGCTCTTTTAGTGGCGAACACGGCGACGGGATTGTGAGGGCCGAATTTATTCCGCTAATGATTGGTGAAAAAAATTATGAACTTTTAAAACGAATTAAAACTGCTTTCGATCCACAAAATATTTTCAATCCGGGAAAGATTGTCAATGCTTTTAAAATGGACGAATCGCTTCGTTACGTAACTGATAGAGTGGAACCCAAGATTGAAACGCTAATGGATTTTGGGGATTATCAAGGCATCCTTCGTTTGGCCGAAAGTTGTAACGGAAGCGGCGACTGCCGTAAAACCGCAGATTCCGCTGGCGCTATGTGTCCCAGCTATCACGCCACCAAAAATGAAAAAGATACAACCCGTGCCCGTGCCAACGCTTTGCGTGAAGTTTTAACGAATAGCACCGCTGTCAATAAATTCAATTCAAAGGAGCTAAAAGAAGTTTTTGACCTCTGCATAAGTTGTAAGGCTTGCGCCAGCGAATGCCCGAGTAACGTTGATATAAGCACTGCAAAAGCTGAATTTTTATATCAGTACAACAAAGCAAATGGAGTTTCTTTTTCGAATAAATTATTCGGAAAAAGTACACAGTTAAATAAAATGGCTTCAAAATTTCCGAAGCTTTCAAATTGGCTATTTACGAATGGATTGACTTCAAAAGTTATAAAAAATATTGGAGGGGTTCATCAAAATAGAACGCTGCCAAAAGTTTCAATTAATAGTTTCAGTAACACATTACAAAATCTTAATAATCAATTAACTGAAAATTATTTAGTTGAAAGAAATAGATTAAAAAACGTATTGCTTTTTGTTGACGAATTCAGCAATTATTTGGATGTAGAAATTGCCGTGGATTCGTATGTACTTTTAACTGGTTTGGGTTATAAAGTAGAAGTAATAGATTCTTTGGATAGCGGTCGTGCATTGCTTTCCAAAGGTTTTTTGGAAGAGGCAAAAATAGAAGCCGATAAAAACATTGCTTTCTTAAAAGAAAAGGTTTCTGAAAATATTCCGCTTATTGGGATTGAACCTTCGGCAATACTTTCCTTTCGCGATGAATATCTTCGATTGGCGGACGATAAAACTTCGGCAGAAGCAATTTCAAAAGATACATTTTTAATTGAAGAATTTTTGGCTGCTGAAATTCAAAACGGCGCTATTTCCCCAGCACAGTTCACTTCCGAAGAAAAACATATTAAAATACATTCGCACTGTCATCAAAAATCGCTCAGCAATCAAAAAGTGACTTTTGATATTTTAAATCTTCCCAAAAACTACAAACCAACCATCATTACTTCGGGCTGTTGTGGGATGGCTGGCAGTTTTGGCTATGAAAAGGAGCATTACGATGTTAGTATGAAAATAGGGGAGTTGAAGCTTTTTCCCGCCGTGCGAAAATCTTCTGAAGGCACGGTTATTTCGGCCAATGGCACCAGTTGCCGTCATCAAATTCTGGATGGCACGGGAAGACAAGCGCTTCACCCTGTTACCATTCTAAAGAATGCGCTTAAATAGGACCAACTATAGTTCAAAAAAATGAAGGGCTATTCTTGAAACAAGCCTAGTTTTGTATATTTACGATTTACCCATATTCTGAAAATAACCATATGCCGATAGAAAACATACCTGAAATTTATTTTCGGACCAAGAATACCCCACAAGACATATTTGTTTATGACTTTAAGATGACTAGTGATGTTGTTAAAAGCAAGGTGAACTTAAGTATGAATATGTTCAGCTTTCTTCAGGTAGGAAAGAAGCAGGTACATTTTGCGGGAACATCGGTTGCAGTGAACAAAGCCCAATCATTGCTTCTCAAAAAAGGAAATTGGTTATGGACCGAACTGTTGGACACCGAAGCTATTTATTACTGTAAACTCTTCTTCTTTTCGGAAAAAAAACTCACCGATTTTTTAAGTAAATACACTAATGACGTAAAGCCTTATCAAGAAGAAGTACCTTATTTTGTAATTGAAAACGATGCTTATATCGCTACATTTATAAACTCTTTATCGTCGAATACTTTTATAGATCACAGTTTTAGCGATGCTTTACTAGTTTTAAAATTTGAAGAAATTATGCTGTATTTACTCAACAAATACGGCAATAAATTTGAATATTACCTACACTCTTTAATATCTAAAGAGGTTTCCCCATTTAAAAAAACAGTTGAAAGTAATGTGCATTCTAATTTAAAGTTGGAAGAAATTGCGTTTCTATGTAATATGAGTTTATCTACCTTTAAACGCCATTTTACAAACGAATACAACGAACCACCCGGGAAATGGTTACAAGATAAACGCCTTCAAAAAGCAAAAGAATTGCTTCAAGGTGGCGAATTAAAAGCGTCTGATATCTATTTAGAAATTGGTTATAACAACCTGTCTAACTTTAGCGTAGCCTTCAAAAACAAGTTCGGAATTAGTCCAACGGATATTTCGAATTAAAGACTAATTCATTCAATACTCTGTTTATCAGCGAATTAATTTAGCATGCAATACGTTGCATTTCAAAATTCTCCACATTGACCTTTTTTCATAAGTTATTGAACTGTATCAATAAATAGAAAGGTTACACCCCACCGTACATTTGCATTGTAATTACACAACGCTTGTTTTAGCAAGCATTAATCAAAAATTAAAACTAAATATATAATTATGGCAAATGTAACAAAACCTGTATTCAAAGAAAGATACGGGAACTTTATTGGCGGTAAATTCGCAGCTCCTGTAAAAGGGCAGTACTTCGACAACGTATCTCCAGTAGACGGTAAAGTATTTACTCAGGCTGCACGTTCAACACAGGAAGATATTGATCTTGCACTTGACGCAGCACACGAAGCGTTCCCATCTTGGAGTACTTCTTCAGCTACAGAACGTAGTAATGCACTATTAAAAATTGCTCAGGTAATGGAAGACAACTTCGAATACCTTGCAACTTTAGAAACAATAGACAACGGTAAACCAATCCGTGAGTCACGTGCAGCAGATATCCCTTACTGTATTGATCACTTCCGTTATTTTGCAGGTGTTATCCGTGCAGATGAAGGTACAATTTCAGAACACGACAAAAACACTGTAAGTATCGTATTAAACGAACCTATTGGTGTTGTTGGTGAAATCATCCCTTGGAACTTCCCAATGTTAATGCTAGCTTGGAAAATAGCTCCAGCCTTAGCAGCAGGTTGTACCGCGGTTGTAAAACCAGCAGAACAAACTCCTACTAGTGTTATCGCTTTAATGGAACTTATTGGTGACATTTTACCTCCAGGTGTATTGAACATCGTAACTGGTTTTGGTGCAGAAGCTGGTGCAGCATTAGCTACATCTAAGCGTATTGCAAAACTTTCATTCACTGGTTCTACGGAAACAGGTCGTAAAGTATTGCACAACGCAGCTGAAAACATCATTCCTGTAACAATGGAATTAGGTGGTAAGTCTCCAAATATTTTCTTCCCATCGGTTGCAGACCAAGACGATGATTTCTATAGCAAAGCTATTGAAGGCGCGTTAATGTTCGCACTCAACCAAGGAGAAATTTGTACAGCTCCATCTCGTATTTTAGTTCACGAAGATATCGCTGACGATTTTATCGCAAAAATGCAAGTGCGTTTAAGAGCTATCAAAACAGGTAATCCATTAGATCCTGAAACAATGATTGGTTCTCAAGTGTCTAAAGCACAATACGAAAAAATTCTTAGCTATATCAACATAGGTAAAGAAGAAGGTGCAACGGTATTAGCTGGTGGTGACGCTGGTAACTACGAAGGGGAACTTTCTGAAGGATACTACATCCAACCAACCGTATTAAAAGGGGATAACAATATGCGTGTGTTCCAAGAAGAAATTTTTGGCCCAGTTGTAGCTTTAACAACATTCAGTTCTACTGAAGAAGCTATTGCAATCGCAAACGATACGCCTTACGGTTTAGGTGCTGGTGTTTGGTCTCGTGACGCTCACGAATTATTCCAAGTTCCTCGTGCTATTCAAGCCGGTAGAGTTTGGGTAAACCAATACCATACCTATCCTGCTCACGCTCCTTTTGGTGGTGTGAAAGAATCAGGATTTGGTCGTGAAAACCATAAAATGGCTTTAGATCATTACCGTGTTGTAAAAAACATGTTGATCTCTTACGACAAGAAACCTATGGGCTTCTTTTAATTGAAAATTGTAATTAAGTTTCAAGTAAAACCCCAGACTAGTCTGGGGTTTTCTTGTTTTAAAACAAGGCTTTTAGATAATTAAATAATCAAACTAAATATTATGAAAAAACCATTTTATGCCATTCGTTACATCAGTTGGATCGCGATTATCTTTTCGCTTATAGGGTCTTTCCTTCTTTTTATCACGGGAGCTTTAAAAACGCTAAATGCCTTTAAAGTATTCTTTTTAGGTTATATTCCAGAAGGCAAGGAACATTTGCACACCGCAGATATAGGAATCACCTTTCTTATAAAATCATTAGACACTTTTTTAATCGCATTAGTGCTCTTTATTTTTGCACACGGCATCTATACCTTATTTATTTCAAATACTTCAAGTACCAAAAACAGTGGGGTTCTTAATTGGATTCAAACGCCAAATATTGGGCATTTAAAAAATGTATTGGCTGAAGTTATCGTCATTATTTTATTTGTAAAATTCCTTGAAGTTGTTTTTGTGAATATAGATCATTTAAAATGGAACCTACTAATCCTTCCTATTTCTATAGTTTTGATGGCTCTGGGGTTGAAGATATTGAATTTGAACAAAGAAGACAGTAAGAACAATAAAATTGAAAAACCATGAAAGCAATACAACATATAGCATACGGAAAAATTTCAAAAAGCATTAAATATTCTGAAATTGAAAAACCGACTATTGGCAAAGACGAAGTTTTAATTGAGGCTTATGCAGCCAGTGTAAATCCATTAGATATTAAAGTTTTAACAGGTAAATTGAAAACCCAGAAAAACTATACCCTGCCAGCGACTGTGGGGTATGACGTAAGCGGTAAAATTGTTGAAAAAGGTGAAAATGTTACCAACTTCAATATTGGGGACGAAGTATATGCTTATGTAGATAAACAAGGGTCTTTTGCTGAATTTGTTTCAGTAAAACAAAACATTTTAAGCTTAAAACCAAAAAACATGAGCTTTGAAGAAGCTGCAAGTTTGCCATTGGTAAGCCTAACTGCTTCACAAGTTTTAAAACGCGGCAAACTGCAAGCTGGCGATAAAATACTAATTCACGCAGGTTCTGGCGGGGTAGGTTTTTTGGCAATTCAAATAGCAAAAGCAAAAGGCGCTTATGTTTACACCACTACCAGCACAGCTAATGTGGAATGGGTAAAAGCACTTGGAGCAGACCGCGTAATAGATTATAAAACTGAAGACTATAAAACCATTGTAAAAGATGCCGATATGGTTTTAGACACACTCGGTCATCAATATACCGAAGATGCTTTTAAAGTGATTAAAAACGGCGGAAAAGTAATAACCCTTGTTGGTCCAGTTGATGAAGAAACCGCCAACCGAATGAAACTTAATTTGTTTGCCAAACTTTATTTAAAGTGGAAAAGAAGAAAAATAACGAAGCAGATAAAGCTTAAATCTGCTTATTACAGCCTTCTTTTGATGAGAGCAAACGCAAAGCAACTCAATGCAGTAACAGAACTTGTAGAATCAGGACAGGTTAAGGCTGTAATTGACAAAGTATTTCCCTTAAAAGATACCTTAAATGCCATACTCTATGTTGATAAGGGACGAACCAAAGGGAAGGTTGTCATAAAAATAAAGAAGACCATTAACTGAGAGAAAAAAATATGAAAAGTGAAAGCCTAGATGCACATCATTTAATAATTGGGGCAGGACCTGTTGGTTTAGCGGTTGCAAAATCTTTTAAAGAGGCCGGAATTCCATATCACCAAGTAGATGCCGATGATGATGTGGGAGGAAATTGGTATCACGGCACCTACAAATCTGCACATATTCTATCTGCTAGAAGAGTAATGGAATATCCCGATTTTAAAATGCCAGAGGATTATCCCGATTTCCCGAGTAGTGGACAAATGCTAACGTATTATCAAAGTTATGCATCACATTACAATTTAACTGAAACTATTCAATTCAACACCAAAGTAATACACGTTAATCCTATAATCGAAAATTTATGGGAAGTTACTTTTGAAAATAACACAACCCGAATTTATAAAGGAGTCGTAGTTTGTAATGGGCATCACTGGAGCAAAAATTTCCCCAAATACGAAGGTGAATTCACAGGCGGCTCATTTCATTCAAAGGATTACAAGTCGTCTGATCAGTTAAAAGACAAGAGGGTTCTGGTAATTGGAGCTGGCAATTCTGCCTTTGATATTGCTTCGGAATCTGCCAGGGTAAGTTCAAAAAACTTTTTAAGCGTAAGACGCGGTATCTGGATCTTCCCAAAAACTTTTATGGGGAAACCCTTAGCGTCTTTACAAGTGCCACCGATACCTGATTGGCTAAGGGAAGCATTAATAAAAATGATGCTTAAGCTTACCATAGGAAGCCATAAAGAATATGGATTGCCCAAACCGGAATCTAAAGTTTTCGATAGGCATCCAACGGTGAATACCGAAACCCTCATGCATGTGAAGCATGGCAGAACCATAATTAAAGGGGCTGTAAAAAGGTTTTTAGGCTCGAAAGTAGAATTTGAAGATGGAAGTATTGAAGACGTTGATACCATTGTTTATGCAACCGGTTTTAAGACAGATTTTCCCTTTCTTCCAAAAGAACTTTGCAGGGTGGAAAAAGCGCATGTAAAAGTTTACGGTTTTAGCATGTACGATACCTACAAGGGTCTTTATTTAGTGGGATGGATGCAACCAAGAGGGGGAGTGGGCTCATTGATTACACCTTATGCAAACTTATTGGCGAGTTTTGTAAAACTTCAGGATAAAGTAAACTGTCCAGTTGGAATGATACTAAAAGAGATGGGAGAGCCTTTGCCAACTAGTCATTTATTTGGAGGCGCCCAAGTAATTAAATGGATTGAAAAAACTGAAAAAAGAACTGATAAAATAGAGCAAGAAGGATTAAAGATTGATAAACACCTCAGTGATTTTATGAATAAGCCGCTAAAATCTAATTCTGAGCTATTTCAAATAGACATGCAAGTTTATTAATTGCAAATTTTTACGAGCTGAATTTTTTCAGCGTTTTGATTGCCGGAAGGGTTTGTTAAAAAAGAAGAGGTCTGTAGGAAATTCTAATTTTATCCAGTCTTGATTCATTTTTTTTTCTTGTTTCCCTTATGTTTAGGTTCATTTCAATCGGCATTCGTTGAATTTTGAACGCGAATTCCCAAATCAGCATTGTCCGACTAAAAATAATATAATGTCCATTCACAGAGTATTGATTCGTGGTCTTTCGTTTTTCTAGTATTTTGCCTTATTTGAACCAATGCCGTTAGGCATTAAATATTGGTAAAAAGAACACCCCCCAGATCACTCGTCCCGTAGTGACGGCATATAATACGATGCTTATTGGGTTTCTGTTGCAAATATATCAGACAAGAATGATTATGAATTTTAAACCGTGAATCTTGAATTATTAAATCCGAAAGTTTACATTTGTTGAAAACCAACCTATGGCGGGCAATTCCTTCGGAAAAATCTTTAAGCTTACCACCTTTGGCGAATCGCACGGCGCGGCCATTGGCGGGATTATAGATGGCTGCCCCGCAGGTCTTTCCCTGGATTTTAAAGCAATCAACGCTGAAATGCAACGCCGCAAACCTGGCCAATCTGCAATAGTTACCCAACGGAAAGAGGAGGACGAAGTGAAATTTCTTTCTGGAATATTTGAAGGAAAAACAACGGGCACACCCATTGGCTTCCTCATTGAAAACACCGATCAAAAGAGCCAAGATTACAGCCATATAAAAGATATTTACCGCCCATCGCATGCAGATTTCACGTATGACAAAAAATACGGAATTCGCGACTATCGCGGCGGTGGCCGCTTTTCGGCTCGTGAAACAGCTTGTAGGGTAGTGGCTGGTGCTATCGCAAAACAATTGCTTCACAATATAAAAATTACCGCCTATGTTTCTTCCGTAGGTGAAATGGAACTCAAAAAACAGTATTCCGAAGTAGATTTTTCAGAAATTGAAAAAAATCCTGTTCGTTGCCCCAATTCAAAAATGGCTTCAAAGATGGAAGATTACATAAAATCAATTCGAAAAGAAGGAGATACCGTTGGCGGGACAATTACTTGTGTCGTTCAAAACGTTCCAATAGGCTTGGGCGAACCTGTTTTCGACAAACTACACGCTGAGCTTGGCAAAGCAATGCTTTCAATAAATGCCGTGAAAGGCTTTGAATACGGAAGTGGTTTTGCTGGCACTGCAATGAAAGGCAGTGAACACAATGATATCTTTAAAGAAGACGGCAGTACGAAAACCAACCACAGTGGCGGAATTCAAGGCGGAATAAGCAATGGCGAAGACATTTATTTTAAAGTAGCCTTTAAACCCGTCGCCACCATTATGCAAAAACAGGAAACTATCGATAGCGATGGCAACAAAGCAATAGCCGAAGGCAAGGGCCGTCACGATCCTTGTGTTGTGCCCCGCGCAGTGCCCATAGTTGAAGCTATGGCTGCATTGGTTATTGCCGATTTTTGGCTGTTGAATAAAACTTCTAAATTGTAGGATTGAAAAACGAACGAAACACACTACTAACGACTACCCACTAACGTCTAAAAACTGTAAATGAAAAAACTCGCACTACACTGGAAAATAATCATCGGCTTAGTTTTAGGAATCATCTGGGCCTTGCTTTCCAGCCAATTGGGATGGAGCAATTTTACCATCAATTGGATAGCTCCATTCGGGACTATTTTCATCAATCTTTTAAAATTAATTGCCGTGCCTTTGGTTTTGGTTTCCATCATCAGCGGGGTAGCGAATATTGGTGATGCTTCCAGCTTGGGGAGAATGGGAGGGAAGACGCTACTGGCCTATTTGCTTACCACGCTTTTTGCGGTGAGTTTGGGATTGATTTTGGTAAATGTGATAAAACCCGGAAAATTGATTGATGAGCAAAGCAGAATCGATAACCGTATTAGTTATGAAATCTGGGCAGCCTCGGAAGGACACCCAGTGAAAGATGGAATAAATTATTTACAAGACCCTGCTTTCTTTGAGCGTGCACAGAAAATCACAGATCTTTCAAGAGGTGAGCTGAAAGACGCTTCGGTTACCGAAAAAATGCGCACTGCCGAAAAAACCAAAGAAGGTACACCATTACAACCTTTGGTAGATATTGTACCTGAAAACTTCTTCTTTTCGCTGTCAGACAACGGCTTGATGCTTCAGATTATTTTCTTTGGAATATTTTTCGGAGTGTGTTTGCTTTTGATACCCAATGAAAAATCAAAACCCGTTACAGATTTCATGGACAGTGCCATGGAAGTCTTTTTAAAAATGGTGGATTTGGTTATGCAGGCCGCACCATTCTTCGTATTCGCTTTATTGGCAGGCGTTGTAAGCAAAATGGCAGGCGATGATATTGGAAAGGTATATGAAATTTTTAAAGGCCTAAGTTGGTATTCATTGACGGTGTTTATAGGGTTGATGTTAATGATTTTAATTATCTATCCTTTTTTGATGAAACTGTTTGTGAAAATAGTGCCATACAAAGGATTTTTTAAAGCAATGGCGCCCGCACAGACCTTGGCGTTTTCAACTTCAAGTAGTGCGGCCACTTTGCCAGTAACTATGGAGTGTGTAGAAGAAAACTTGGGTGTGGACAAAAAAATTACCAGCTTCGTTTTGCCAATAGGGGCAACCGTAAATATGGACGGAACTTGTCTATATCAAGCCGTTGCAGTAGTGTTTCTTGCCCAATTGCATATGATAGACTTAACTATGGGTCAACAATTAACAATTGTATTAACCGCTACTTTGGCATCTATTGGTTCTGCTGCTGTACCAAGCGCAGGATTGGTAATGCTCATAATTGTATTGGAATCTGTTGGCCTGAATCCCGCCTGGATAGCCATAATCTTCCCAGTGGATAGAATTCTGGATATGTTCCGAACTGTCGTAAATGTTACCGGAGATGCCACCGTTTGCACCATCATCGCAAAAGGGGAGGGGATGCTTAATTATGATCCTCGGGAAAACCCTTCTGAAACCTTCGATTTAGATTCATAGACTTTTAAGAAAAGATAGCTTAAACCCATTTGCTTTTAACGCATTAATTTTTAACACTTTACCTTTTGGAAAAAGAATATAATTTATTAAATTAGTCTATTACTTCTCCCCGGCAAATATAGCCCGATCTAAGTTTTTTTTGAATTTACCTCTTTAGCTATGACTAAATATCATAGTTATGAAAACAGTTGTCTTAGTTTTTTGTACTGGCTTTACAATGGGAAATGTGTTTGGCCAAGTGGGGATTGGAACAGTGAACCCCAGTAATTCTTCAATGCTTGAAATCAGCAGTACTTCAGATGGTGGCCTCACCTATAAAGGGTTAATGCCGCCACGAGTAGAAGTTGCTGCGCAAAGGGATTTGATTAATCCCTCCGCAAATGATGCGGGTCTAGTGATTTTTGTGGAGTCTATTGGATGTCTGCAGATTTGGAACGGCACGAGCTGGGAAAACATTTATTGTTTGGACACAATTGCTGTGGAACCGTGGATCAATGAATTTCATTATGACAATATTGGGACAGATGTTGGTGAGTTTATTGAAATAGCTGGCCCTGCTGGCTTAGATTTAAGTAACTACAGGCTATTACTCTATAATGGGGAAGATGGAAGTATGTATTACGGAATCAATTTAAGTGGCATTATTGATAATGAGTCAAATAATTATGGAGCAGTTAATTTTTTTCACAATGCCATTCAAAATGGAGTTGGCGGAACGAATGTTGAAGGCGATGGAATCGCCCTAATTAAATTATCAAACAGTCAAGTTTTGCAATTTATAAGTTATGAAGGAAGTTTTACAGCAACAAATAATGTAGCTAACGGAATGACTTCTATAGATATCGGTGTTGAAGAATCTGATATCACTACCCCAAATGGGTTTTCTTTACAACTAACAGGAACAGGAAACACTTACGGCGATTTTATTTGGAATGCCCCCGCAAATGACTCTCCGGGAGATTTGAATGTTGGGCAAAATATTAATTAGCAGCAATTATGTAAAAAAAGGAGAAACATTTCTGTTCCTCCTTTTCAATTTACAAATAAACCTTTTTATACTTTGGATATTTCACGGTATAAGTAAATTCCTTTTTATCTGTGGCGCTGGGTTGCAGTTGAAGTTTCCATTGCAGTATTCCGGTTTTGTCATTGTATTCAGCAGCGCCGGTTTTAATGTCTTCCACCTTGATTTCCTTGTTTTCTGAAATTGGGATTCTATCTTCCAGCACTAAGTTGATTGAGGTTTTCTTGTTATTTTTCACTTCAATTTTATAGCCTTTGTCCACAATTCGGGTGCCGCCCAAAAAAGACTTGCTTTTAAAGTTTTCCAACTTTTCGCGCTTCACAATGATGTTTGGATCCATTCCGAGGGAAAGGTTTAAGCTATCAGCAGTTGCTTGCGGGTCTATGATTGATTTTCCGGCGTAATTCCCTTCAAAGTATATATTTGCTTCCCCTGCAAGGAAATCAAACTTTTCCCAGTTTCTAATGGTGGCAGTAAGAAAAACATTCTCATTGAGCTCTGGGGCCGCATAATGTTGAAAGAGTGCGGGAAGCTCAAAATTATCAACCTCAATCACGGTTATTTCGGCATTGGACTTTATGGTGTATTTTTCCCTTATCTCAAAACGGGTGGTGGTAAGGCCAGATTCTTTGTTTACAATTGAAAGTTCCTCTTGATTTTTTGTGGTAATTACTACAATGCCATTTGCTCCACGAGAACCATACCTGGCCATTGTTGCTGCATCCTTCAAAAATTTTATATCTGTAATTAATTCCTCATCTATATTACTTGCCTCTCTTTCAGTAATAGGAATACCATCAAGAATATACAACATATTTGATGCTGCTAAACTTCCAGTTCCTCTTATTCTCACAAAAGGTCCCTGACCTGGCTTCCCGTTTGCATTTGATACTTGAACGCCCGCAGATTTTCCTGAAAGAGCTCCGTCATACCCAGTAACCACAACTTCATCCAAAGCAGAACCCACCATTAAAGTTACGTTCATAGTGCTTGAATATATTGGTAAAGTTTCGGTTTCAAAACCTACATAACTATAAGTCAGTTCGCGGGAGCCCTGAATGTCTAAGGTGTAATTCCCATCAAAATCGGTTTGGGTTCCGGTTGAAGTTCCCACAATAATTACGTTCACTCCCGGCAAAGGCAGTCCTGTATCGCCATATACTGTTCCGCTAACCTTGCGAATGGTAGGATTGTACTTATACCCTTTACTGCGCACTGGGGTTGTACTGGCATAACTTTTATTATTGAAATTCAGATATTTTGGAAACAACTCAGGCTTGATGTTGTTCGTGTTTGGGTCTCCAGTGGAAAGCACCACGCTCACATTGTCCCAATCAGTGCCGCTCTGTTGATAAACATTGGCTTTATAGGAAAACTCGATAGGCGAGGTGGTGTTTGTTGCGCGAATATCATATAACGGGAACCAACCGGCATTTTTGATGTTGTATTTAAACTTCAGCACAAGATTTGCAGGTTTTTGGGCATTCAGTTTTAAGGTTATCTCGCCACGTTGCTCTTTTTTTGAATCGTCCAGTTTCAACAGCTCGTTTTGGTGGTCGGCAATGGTTTTGTGCAATACCGCCAGAAGCAGTTGTTGTTTGTAGATTGCGTTTTTTATTTCGGTTACGCGGTTTCGGTAATAGTTGGACATTTCCTTAATCATTTCCACTGAAAGGTTGGTGGCATCGCTGTTGATGCGCTGGTTTTTTTGAAGCAATTGCAATTCCTCATTATAACCAGTAATTTCGTTTTCTATTTCGTTTTTCTGTTGCTGAAAAGTCTTTAAAAGATTTTCTATAGATTGGTATTCTTGTGAAGCTTCCTTTTTTTCCAAAAAATCAATATTGAAAACGATGGAAAGCACAGAAGCATCGCCCAAGCCTGAAATCTGAATGCTGTTTTCATCAATATCTGGCGAAAGATTGTTGAAGACGAAAGTGTTTTCGCCCGATAAAAGATTTACGGAAGAAGTGCGTTCAATGGAAGCGCCTTCCAAATAAACAGTCACTTTTTCAATTTTTGAGGGCAATGGTTTTTCAGCATTCGCCAACAAAGCGAAAGGAAAAAGAACGAAGAGTAGTGCAAGGTTTTTCATGGTGATGGTTTTTAATTGATTCTGAAACCAAAACTATCACAACACTTTTCAATTAAATAGTCACTTTGAGGGAAAGAGGTCTTTGGAATAGGGAAATGCTGTTATTGATTATTTTGCAACAAAATATCCAATAAAAACTTTGTTAAAGAAATTTACTTTTCAACTCCTTCGTAGGAATCATACAGCTTTCCTTCTTCCCAAACCATTTATAGCGGTTTCGGGCGATGTAATCGTACACCGCATTTCTAATGAATTTTGGAACAATCATAAACCCAAAAAGTAAGGGATAAGCTCCCGAAAGCTGTTTGGCAATGTGTAGTGCCGCCGATGATTTTTCGCAGTGTTTCTCGCCATCAATAAGAATGATGGAATCTACTTTTGAAGTATCTATGTTGAATTTTGAAATCAGTTGTTGACCAACTTCACTTTGAAGCGCCGCAAATTTAAATACGTTTTTTTTGTCGCGCTTGATTATATAGGTAACCGCACCGTTGCAGAGATTGCAAACGCCGTCAAAGAGAACTATTTTATGATTTTCATTCATGGTAACCTCTCGACTGCGCTCGAGGAGACATTTGTCTGGCCGAGCTCTGTCGAGATCTAAATTTTATACTTTTTCCAGTTCCTCTAAACTAACATTTGTCGTAAACATTCCATAATTTACGATGGCTTTGTTTTTTTCAATGGTATCAATCGTTCCAATTGCCCTCCCATCAATCATTCTGACTCTGTCGCCAATTTTGAGTGTAACTTTGGGTTTTGGCGGTGGGAGTTTTTTAGCCTTTTCTTTTTCCACTTTTTTGCGCTCGCGGATTACTTCAACTTTTTGCTCAACTTCCTTTATAACCTTTTGCTCCTTGACCTTCACGGCTTTTTTCACTTTTGGTGTGAGCTTTTTACGTTTGCTGTTTTCAATCATTACCAGCTTCATCAATTCATCAATCAACTGCTTTTTCTGTTTGTTGTTGAAATATTTTTCTGAAAGTGCATCAACTTTCTTTCCCAAACTGATAAGCTTTTGGTTTGCATCAAACAGCTCTTGATAGCTCTCAAGTTTGTCCTGTACTTTGGCGTTCACTTCTTCCAGTTGCTTGCCTTCAACCCGAGCTTTTTGCTCTTCATTTTTTAATGATTCTGAAGTTTTTCTGAGATTTGACCGTTCTTTCTGAAGATTGGCAATGGTTTTGTCAAAACGTACTTTGCCACGTTCAATCTTCTTCTTTGCTCTATTTATAAGGCTGTAGGGAATACCGTTTTTCTGTGCAACTTCAAACGTATAACTGCTTCCGGCTTCGCCCAAATGCAAATGATAGAGCGGTTCCAGCGATTTATTGTCAAACTGCATGTTAGCATTGATCACGTGTGGCAGTTCGTTTGCCAACAGTTTTAGATTGGTGTAATGCGTCGTGATTATTCCAAAAGCTTCCCGCTCGTAAAAAACCTCCAAAAAGGTTTCAGCCAAAGCGCCACCGAGCTCGGGATCACTCCCGGTTCCAAATTCATCGATCAGAAAAAGTGTTTTTTTATCGCACTTTTTTAGAAAATGGTTCATTTTTTTCAATCGATAACTGTAGGTGCTGAGATGGTTTTCAATGGATTGGTTATCGCCAATATCTGTCAAAATCCGTTTAAAAAAACACATTTCGCTTTGTGAATTAGCAGAAATAAGCATTCCGCTTTGAAGCATTAGCTGTAAAAGGCCGACGGTTTTCAAAGTAATACTTTTTCCACCGGCATTTGGCCCAGAAATAACGATTATGCGTTTGTCGGGAACCAGTTCAATGCTCTGTGGAAATGTTTTTTCTTTCCGTTTGTTGTTTGAAACCAGTAACAGCGGGTGATATGCCTTTAATAATGAAATCTTTTTTTCTGAAACGATAATCGGTAAAACGCCGTTTATTTTCAGTGCATATTTCGCCTTTGCGTAAAGCACGTCCATCGCTATCAAGTACTCCTGATAATATGCCAGCAACTCGGCATGCGGACGCACAAACTCGGTCAAAGCTTTTAAAATTCGCTTGATTTCTTCGTCTTCCTCATACAGCAAATTGCTTAGCTCATTAGCATATTCCAGCGTTTCCTGTGGTTCAATGTAAACAATGCTCCCAGTTTTTGAACTGCCCAAAACGGCGCCTTTTACTTTTTTGCGGTGCATCGCCTTTACTGCAAGTACTCTCCTGTTTTCAACAACAGACTCGCGAATTTCATCCAAATAATCGTTTTGGATGTACTGCGAAAGTGCTTTCGTGAAAGAGGAATTAATCTTTCCTTTCACAACATTTAGTCTTCTGCGGATTGTACCGAGTTCAGAGGATGCTTCATCCTTTATTTCGCCGTATTTATCAACACGCTTATTTATTTCTTCGGAAATGATTGAGGTGTAATCTACTTCTTCCGAAAAAGAATTCAGGTGAATATAGAATTCCTCAAACTTTTTAAAGAATTTCAGGAGAATTCGAGTGGTTTCAGAAATGGAAAGGATTTTTCGGAAACCTGAAATTTCAAGCGAACTGTTTTCAATATCCAGTAAACGAAGTTCCCTAAAGATAGGATCGAAACCGTGATTTGGAATCCGGTTGTCGCCATCAAACGAAGCAGTAAACTCCTTAACGCGTTGCAGTTCAGGTTCTATTTCAGCAAAATCCTGAAAGGGCACAATTGAAAGCACCTTCTCTCGCCCAGGTTCGGTAACGCAGAATTCTGAGACTTGGCGCAGCACCGAGGGAAATTCGAGATCCTCTAAAGTTTTACTATCTATACGGGCTTTCCGTTTTATTTCCATTAATTTTACTTTTTCAGCAATCATGCAAAAGTAACAATAATGGAGGTAACAATCGAGCCGGGATGGAAGGCGATTTTAAAGGAAGAATTTGAGAAACCCTATTTTAAAAATTTGGCGGAATTCGTTAAAACGGAATATATTTCTACAAAATGTTTTCCGCCGGGAAAGCAGATTTTTTCGGCTTTTAACCATACGCCTTTTGTGGAAGTGAAAGTTGTAATACTAGGGCAGGACCCTTATCACGGACCGGGACAGGCACACGGCTTGTGTTTTTCTGTTGGCGAAAATGTAGCTGTTCCGCCTTCGCTGAAAAATATTTTTGAAGAAATAAGGACTGATATCGGCTCCCCAATTCCCCAAAACGGAAACTTGGAGCGCTGGGCAGATCAGGGCGTATTATTGCTGAATGCAACCTTAACGGTTCGGGCACATCAGGCTGGAAGTCATCAAAATAAAGGGTGGGAAAAATTTACGGATGCCGTAATTGAAAAGCTCTCTATGGAAAGAGAAGGGTTGGTTTTCCTACTTTGGGGAGGGCCTGCAAAGAAGAAAGGAGCAAAAGTTGACACTTCAAAACATTTGGTGCTAACCAGTGGCCATCCTTCGCCATTAGCGGCAAATAGAGGTTATTGGTTCGGCAATAAACATTTCGGTAAAACAAATGAATATTTAAAGGAAAAAGGCAAAAACCCAATTAAATGGTGATTTTTAATAAAAGAAAAGAAATGGGGATATTTCTTATTCTTCTTCGGGTACATCTGATTCGGTAGCGTCATTGCAACTAAATTGCAACAGCAAGAAGTTTGTGACTAACAACGCCCCCAAAACGATTAAAAAAGTAGTCATAATACTTGGTTTTATATTAACTAGATGCAAGTTCTACTTTCGGGTTGCGTAAATATTAAGATTTTTTTTGGAAATTATGTAAGATGCTGTTTTTTTGAGCTTTATTTTTAATCAAATCCAGTTCTACCAGTTTTTGTTGAATATTTTCCAGTTCATTTGAAGTTAATTGTCGGTCGCTCCACTCGGTCAAAGAAAGCCATTCCCAAACGTCCTCAATCTTCAGTCCGTAGCGTTTAGCTAACATTTCATCAATGTCTGGGGTGTTTTTAAAATTTGAGGTTGTGCTGTTTATTACTTTCAAAATAGATTTCACACTTTCAGCATCGTTCTCCAATACATCATTCCTAACGGCGATGACAAAACTTGGCCACGGAGTAGGGGATTCACCAATTAAACGAAAAGTACCGTTGTCAACGTGTGGTTTGGTCATAAATTTTTCCCACATAAAATAGTCGCCGTTTCCTTTTGGAAGTTCTTCCAAGGCGCCTTCCAAATCTTTTATCACTTTAAAGCTCAAATCATTTTTTAAGTCCCAATCCAGGATTTCGGCATTTACAAAAGCCATTAAATGAGATCCGGAACCAAAACGACTTATAGCTGCTTCTGTTCCTTTTAAATCTGAAACAGTCTCGTATTCTGAATTGGCTGCAACGTGGATTCCCCATAAAAGAGGTGATTTTACGAAAACCTGAACAATCTTGCATTCGTTTCCGTTAATAATATCGCGTACAATTCCTTCGGTGAGGATTACAGCCATATCAATTTCCTTTTCGCGCAATGCACGGGCCATTTGGCCTGTTCCGCCAGGGTAATCTTTCCAGCGTAGATTGATTTCCTTTTCCTGAAAATCCTTATCGCGAAGTGCGATATACCAAGGCAAGTTGAAGTGTTCCGGCACGCCGCCGATTAGAAAGTTTTTCATTCTGCAATTTTTTCCAAAGTGTATTGAATAAGTGCATCGATGGTTTTTGATGCATCTTCGCTGAAAGTTCCGGAAGCGCGATTGGCGATGATGGCATTCATTGAAAGCGCGTGATGGCCCAACAATTTTGCCATTCCGTACATTGTGGCAGTTTCCATTTCCAAGTTGGTGATTTTTTTCTTTTTATAACGGAAAGAAGTCAACTTTTCGTTTAAATTTTCATCTTTCAATTTCGCGCGAAGTACGCGGCCTTGTGGTCCATAAAATCCAACATTGGTAATGGTTATACCTTGAATGGTTTTTTCCGAAGTGAACTTTTTAAGCAAAGTTTTATCAGCCTCTACGGCATAAGGAACCGAATTGTCTGGATTCCATTGGGTATGATCAATAAATGATTGTGCAAAATCGCGATTGAAAATTTTATTGGTTTTATCGTAATAGTGCATCACGTTGTTTGTTTCGGCCAGCTCGCGTCGCATCTCGTCGCCGCACGACGTGACGACCTCCGTCAGGTCGCGCAGGTGACCGGCCTCGTGATCGCCCTCATCGCCCAGCGCATGGACGAGAGCTTCGGCTTCGAACGTGGCCGCTATCTTGCTCGCCTTCCGGATCGCAGCCAATGGGAAAGGGCGGTTGCTGACGCGTGTGGGTGCGCCGAAAAGCGGAGCGAACTGACGCCGGTCAAGCGCAAGTCGATCGTCGAGAAATACGCCCGCCGGCTTGCCGCGACGATGAGCGGACCTGAACGCGCGTATCTGAACGGCGAGTCATGGCCCGTCAACGCGATCCGTTCCCACCGCTCACACCCAATGCGCCTCGCTATTTGTGGCTCCTCGGATACGACGGACGATCCGATTCGCTGCATTGACGAAATTGACGATGACGATCCGAACTGGCATGTAAACCGAACGGTGTGCATACCAAAGCAGGCGGACGAGTTCTCGCGTTGGTTGAAGCCGATTATCGAGATGGGCACGGAATTGCACATCGTCGATCCCGTATTTCGGCCCAGCCATGAACAGAACGGCAAGCGCTGCGACTCAAGGTGGATTCCGACACTTGAGAAGCTGCTCGCAATCGCGGCCGGGACAGCGCGCATCCGCGTTGTGCATCTGCACGTGAAAAAGCGTCAGGCCCGAGACGGCCAGACCGACGCGCAGTTCCAGGCGGAGTGCTGCGCTCGGCTGACACGGCTCCTCACGCGCGGACAGTCAATTCAGGTTCACATGTGGTGGGGGCGGAAAAACGGCGAGCGGCTCCATGACCGCTTCCTGCTCACGAACATCTGCGGCGTGAGCGTCTCGGGAGGATTCGATGAAGGCGCATCGGCGGCGACCACGACGCTGGCGCTGCTGTCGGACAAAGAGTTTCGGCTGCGATTTGACCAGTATGCGCGCGGCAACGGCTTCGATTTGATTCGCGAGTTCAAAGTTCGGTGAGGAAGACTGCAAGAGCGCATGCCAACCTGGAACCCCGAGACGCTGGAACGCCATTACCAGAAGCGGACCCACCGCGAACACGGATGCTTCGCCGAAGCCCTAGGGGTCAACGGCACCCTGACGAAAGCCCAGTATGTTGCTGCTTCGGAAGCAGCCGTGCGGAACGCGTGGGGAGAGCTGCTGGTCGAGCACCGGGACCACCCCGGTGAACGCCGCTACCACGTCGATGACCGCTTGATCCTGGCGATTACCGATCCAAATGGGGACAAGTTTACTACGTGCTACCACGAACACCTGTGGGGCATCCCGGAGTTTCGTGGCGGCCACCGCCATGTCTTGGCGATGAGCGTTGGGCAGCGGCGAGGGCGATACCAGCAGAAGACACGAGAGGATCGAGGGTTTCAGCAGGTGCGGTGGTTGCGACGTGCCTAAGCGTAAGCATCATCTCGATCAGACGGCCCGCGAATTGACCCGCGTGGCTTTCGATGTGCCCCGGATAATGCCGCTCGAAGGCGCGGCAGAGCTCTTCGCGCGCCAGCCATTGTCCGTCCTCGCCGGCGAGCAGGCTGCCGGGAACCGGCGTCTCGTGCTCCCGATAGATCT
>JAPKFY010000022.1 GCA_026646335.1 Aequorivita sp.
ACCACCGCAATCGGCGCGTTGACCGGGACCACGCTGCCCTGATCCACGATATGTTGAAGCACAACGCCGCTCGCGGACGATAGTTTATTGCTTTATTTCCTCAGAAACATTTATAGGATTTTCCTTTTTGTTTTTCACATATGTATCCAACCATTGATCTTGCTCCCAAAGCATGTGAAGAATACTTTCTTTAGCGCTATAGCCGTGGCTTTCCTTTGGAAGTAAAACCAATCTTGCCGTAGCTCCCAAACCTTTTAACGCATTGAAATAGCGTTCACTTTGAAGGGGATATGTTCCTGAGTTATTGTCTGCTTCGCCGTGAATAAGCAATAAAGGCGTTTTCATTTTGTCAGCGTGCATAAATGGTGACATTGTATTATAGGTTTCGGGAGAATCCCAATAACTTCGCTCTTCGCTCTGGAAACCGAAAGGCGTTAGGGTTCTGTTGTACGCGCCGCTTCGTGCGATTCCAGCTGCAAAAAGATTGGAGTGGCTCAAAAGATTCGCAACCATAAATGCGCCATAGGAATGGCCACCCACGCCCACGCGATTTCTATCAATATAACCCATTTTGTCAACAGCATCAATCGCCGCTTTGGCATTGCCAACTAATTGGGTTCTGAAAGTATCGTTGGGTTCTTCGTCGCCTTCGCCCACGATCGGGAAAGCCGCATCGTCCAAAACCACATAACCCTGGGTAACCCAATAAATAGGAGAGCCGTAATAGGGATAGATAAATTCATTTGGGTTCGTTGTGTTTTGAGAAGCGCTGTTTTTGTCTTTAAACTCACGTGGATAGGCCCAGAGAATCATCGGCATTTTCTCCTTCTTTTTCATATCATAACCAATCGGCAAATACAATGTTCCCTCAAGTTCCAAGCCGTCATCACGTTTGTAAGTGATAACTTCTTTGTGGACACTTTGAATGCTTTTAAAAGGATTTTCGAAAGAAGTAACTGGCGTTAAATCATTCTTCTTTTTAATATTTCTGAAGTAATAATTTGGGTACTCATTCTGCGATTCTATTCTGACCAAAATTTTCCCTTTCTTCATATCTATTGCTGAATTCAGGTTTTCCAGTTTATCGGTGTATTCAGATTGATAGATTCGTTTGGTTTTGAGTGTTTTCAGATTGAATTCATCTATAAAGGGAAATTGTCCTTTGTCTGAAAAACCATCGCCCATTAAAAAGGCATTGCCGTTTTCCAATTCGAGAACGCGCTCGTCAAAATCATTTCTGGTTGTAACAAATTTGCCAGGGTCATTATACCTGTCTTGATAATTCCTGTCGAAAATAATCTTTGGCGTTTCAGAAGCATTTGATGGGTTGAAAAGATAAGATTTCGTATTTCGATCGTTCCACCAATAATCCGTGGCGATGGCAAGATTGTCATTGCCCCAAGTAATACCTGAGAAGCGATTCTTGGTTTTCAAAAGCAATCTTTCAGTTCCGTTAAAAGGAGCTTCCAATTCATAAACAGCGTCGCGGTAATCTACTTTTATCTCAGGATCGCCTTTGTCCAAAGCCTCAGCCCAATAAATTGTTGCGGGTTTATCGGTGCGCCAACTCATGCTTCTTTTCCCCATTCTTGTAGCCATAAAGCCTTTGGGTTCTACTTCGTTCAGCGGGACATCATTTACTTTTTGAATCAGTTTTCCTTCGCTAGTATAAATATTGCTTTCAAATGGAAAGCGGGAATAAGGAACTATATATGAGAAGGGTCTTTTAAGGGTGTTCACCATTACATAATTGCCATCGGGCGAAAAGTTGATATCATCGTACATTGCCGTTGGCAGAAAATCGGTAATAGTTCCTGCCAAAGAAAACTTTTTAATTTCTGAAAGCGCCAATTGCTCAAAGTTATATTCATCGTTTGGATTGCTCAACAAATCCTGATAGGTTCTGTTCTGGGCTTTTTCGCCATCGCTGACAGTAACCGTTGGGCCTTCGGGAACTGCTTCTTCTGTGTTTATCAATTCCTTTCTATTTTTCGGAATAATATTTACCAACAGTGCTTTTCCATCTTTAAACCACTTGATGGGATTGCCCATATTTGCGTTCACTTTTAAATTGCTGAGTTGTTTGGCTGACCCTTTTTCTATATCAGTAAGCCAAAGTTGCACACCGTTTTCGGCAGTGTTTAGAAACGCAACCATTTTTTGGTCTGGAGAAATGGTGAAGTTAGAAAGGCGTGCGTTTTCCGGAATTCCCGTTACTTGCCGCGCATCTTTTTCAGTAGCCTTTTTTACCTTTATATTATTGGAATATCGCGTTCTGCTGCCAATGTTGGTTTTTGGATTTATACGGAGTCCACCCAACCGGAGTTCAGCTTCAGAAAGTTCGACGATAGATTTATACGCATCGCGATAAAAAAGAACTGCGTTTTCGCCTTTGCTGTCAATCCAAACGGAAGGTGCCAAAGGAGCATCTACAAGTTCCAGAATTTCCTTTGGAGGTTTTTGATATGTTAATTTTTCCTGTGCTAAAAAATTTGTGGACAAGAAAAGAAACACAATAACTGGAATAATTTTTTTCATAGCATTTTTTTATGGCTTAAAGATATTCAAAATTATCAAGACCCATTTGCTATGCGCGCATACTATATAAACAACAATTTGTTTCCTTGAAATGCAGTATATACTTATCTTTCCCTACTATTTTAAATTGAAATTAATGTACACTTCAAAAATTACTGGTTTGGGATACTACGTGCCCGAAAATATTGTTACCAATGACGATCTTTCAAAATTAATGGATACCAACGATGCCTGGATTCAAGAACGCACAGGCATCAAGGAACGAAGACATATAAAAAAGGGCGATGGCAATTCAACTTCGGTTATGGCCGTGAAAGCCTCAACAATCGCTTTGGAACGCGCAAAACTTCAGCCGAATGATATAGATATGATAGTTTTTGCCACGCTAAGTCCAGATATGTATTTTCCAGGCGGTGGAGTGGAAGTGCAGGAAATGATGGGAATGCGCACCATCCCAGCCTTGGATGTCCGCAACCAGTGCAGTGGTTTTGTATATGCATTGTCGGTAGCAGATCAATTTGTAAAAACAGGAATGTATAAAAACATTTTGGTGATTGGTAGTGAAAACCACAGTGGTGGCTTGGATTTTTCCGATCGCGGTAGAAGTGTTTCCGTTATATTTGGAGATGGCGCTGGTGCTGCTGTAATTTCAAGAAATGAAACTGGAAAGGGCGGGATTCTTTCCACACATCTACACAGCGAAGGAAAACATAAAGGTGAACTTTCCCTAAAAGGACCAAGTACGGAACACTGGGTGCCCCAAATAATCGCTGAAAATCCGCAGGAAAATATTCCTTACTATCCGGTAATGAATGGGCAGTTTGTTTTTAAACATGCCATCGTCCGTTTTTCTGAAGTTATAATGGAAGCCTTGGAAGCCAATAATTTTGAATTGAAAGACATTGACATGCTGATTCCGCATCAGGCTAATCTTCGCATTTCGCAATTTATTCAGCACAAGTTGAAACTGACGGACGATCAAGTTTTCAATAATATCCAAAAATACGGGAATACTACTGCGGCCTCTATTCCCATTGCGCTAACGGAAGCTTGGGAAGAAGGAAAAATAAAGGAGGGTGATTTGGTGGTTTTAGCGGCCTTTGGAAGTGGTTTCACTTGGGGAAGCGCAATTATTAGATGGTAAATTTCTTAAGAAGAAAATAAATAAAAAGCCTTTCAGCAAAAACTGAAAGGCTTTTTTTATTACCTAAAAAAGGTATAATTCATTAAAGGCTAATTCAAATAAATTATAAAAATGAAGATTTAGGTATTTGCTATTTAGACGAAGAAAAACACTTGATAGTTTCACTGCAATCCATCATTTAACAGAACAATAACACAACGCGCCTTAAAACAAACAAACCCGAAGCAAATGCTTCGGGTTTGGATCTTTACTGCAATTATTAACACTAACCATCAACGTAAAAACTGTCGCAGTAAAGAATAAATTCTAACTACTATATAGACGTTCAAAAAGCAAGAATGTTTCATCAAACTTTTCATTTTAACGAACATTTATGAAATCTTGAAAAAGAGTATTGTATTTTCATAAAAAACTATTATTTATGAAGAAGACATTAGTACTTGGCGCCAGCCTCAATCCCAGCCGTTATTCAAATCTTGCAATCAATCGCTTGGTAAATCACGGACATACTGTTGAAGCTATTGGTTTAAAAAAAGGAATAGTTGCGGGCGTTGCTATTTCAACCGAAAAAGAACTTTTTGAAAATATTGATACCATAACCCTTTATTTGAACCCACAACGGCAAGCGGAATATTACAATTACATCATCTCGTTGAAACCGAAGCGCGTCATTTTCAATCCAGGTACGGAAAATCCTGAGTTATATGAAGTGCTTGGGAAAAACAATATTGAATACGAGGTAGCCTGTACTTTAGTTCTTTTGGGAACGAATCAATACTAAACCGAAGAAGGTAAGCGCACCGTTCAAAATAAGTATAAAAAAGCCAAATTCAAAATTCAGGTATTCTGAAGTTAGGTAACTTATACCATAGCCCAAAAAGGGAGTCAATATGGCTACCACGGGAACAAGTTTGTCCCTTACGTCCCATTTTGTGAAAAGACCGTAAGCATACAATCCCAAAAGTGGGCCATAGGTATATCCAGCAAAAACAAAGAGCTTTGCAATTACGGAATCATCAGCAATGACGTATTTGAAAATTATAATTACCAAAATGAGCACTAGCGAAACCAAAATGTGAATTAGTTTTCGGATACTCACTTGCTTTGCTTCGTCATATTTCTTTTCAATTTCCAAAATATCGATACTGAAGGAAGTTGTAAGGGCTGTCAAAGCGCTATCGGCACTGCTGTATGCCGCGGCAATAAGGCCTAAAATAAATAAGATTGCAATCCCGATCCCAAATTCATTTTGCATGGCAAGGGTTGGATACAATTGATCTTTATGTACGTCAATCCCGTTTTTTTGTGCATAAACAGTTAATAAAAGGCCTAAAACTAAAAAAACAAAGTTTACTATCGTCAAAACAATGGTAAACCAAAACATGTTTTTTTGTGCGTCCTTCAAATTACGGCACGTTAGGTTTTTCTGCATCATATCCTGATCCAGTCCCGTCATTACAATAGCGATGAATGCTCCACTGATAAACTGTTTCACAAAATAATCACTTGATTTCCAATCGTCAAAAAAGAAAATCTGGCTCATGTCACTATCGGCAATAAAGGTGAAAAGATTACTGCCCGAGAGTCCTAAATCTGTGGAAATATAATAAACCGAAACTCCAACGGCCACTAGCATAAAGAGGGTTTGTAATGTGTCTGTCCACACGATGGTTTTAATTCCGCTTTTAAAGGTGTAAAGCCAAATCAATAAGATTGTAATAGTTACGGTTACCCAAAAAGGGATGTTCATATCGTCAAAAATCAAACTTTGTAGTACAACTGCCACTAAATACAGCCGAAAGCTAGCGCCTACAACTCTTGAAAGTAGGAAGAATGAAGCTCCTGTTTTATAGGAAGCCTTTCCAAACCTGCCGTCTAAATAAGTGTAAATTGAAGTTAAATTTAAACGATAATAGAGTGGGAGCAATACAGTTCCTATAACCGCATAGCCCACAATATAACCCAGTACCACTTGAAAATAACTGAATTTTGAAGCCTCCACCCAGCCTGGCACAGAGATGAAAGTTACACCGCTCAGTGAAGCTCCAATCATTCCAAAAGCAACCAAATACCAAGGCGACTGTTTTCCGGCTTTGAAAAAATCGGCATTGCTTCCGCCTCTATTGGTTAAAAAGGAAACAAAAATCAAAACCAAAAAATAACCAACAATTAGTAGCAGTATGTGTAAGGGTTGCATAAGATATAAGACTATAGAAGTTCGGAGATACTTTTTTGGTAAAAATACAAAGTTTGGTTTCCCCACCATTTTTATTTTTAATACTTTTGAAAGTATTGAATAAATGTTTATATAACTACTTAAAAATTAAAAAGATGCGTTTCAAACTACTTCTACTTATTGCGTTATTTTTTGGTTCTTTTGCCGGTCAGGCACAGGAATATCTTCAGATGATAGATGCCGGTACCTATAAAGTGCAGGATGTTATTGATAATGCCGAAGCTTACTTTGCCAATAAAGACAAAGGCCGCGGAACTGGCTACAAACAGTTTAAAAGATGGGAATACAACGCCCTTAGAATGGTAAAGGAAGATGGTTATCTTCCAACCACTGAAGAGCGTTTGAATGAACTTCAACGTTGGAACGCATATCTGAATAGCACAGCCCAAAATCGTGCAGTGCTTCCTGATAACTGGCAAGAACTTGGCCCTAAGTCTTGGAATGCAACTTCAGGATGGAATCCTGGCGTTGGAAGAATCACAGGCCTTGCAATTGATGAAGGAAATATTAACCATATGATTATTGGTGCCAATACCGGCGGTGTATGGCGAACCACAGACGGTGCACAAACTTGGACTCCGCTGTGTGATTATTTTTCAAACCTTTCAGTATATTCAGTAGCCATTGACCCTACTAATGCTAATACCTATTTTTTTGGTTCTACAGGTGGAAAAATATTTAAATCTACTGATGCTGGTGCAACATGGAACTTACATGGACAAGCTGGAAGCAGTATTGTAAATAAAATTCTTATAAACCCCTCAAACACAAACTTGATGTTTGCTACTTCAGAAAACATGGGGATTTACAGATCAACAGATGCTGGTGCGAATTGGGTAAAAATTATTTCTGGCGACAACAGAGGCTATGATGTAGAATTTAAACCGGGAGATTTATCTGTAGTTTATGCTTCCGGGAGTGGTTTTCATAAATCCATTGATGGCGGTGCAACATTTACGACCATAGGCGGATTTACTAACGGACCTAAAATGATTGGAGTGTCTGCTGATGATGCAAGCGTTGTTTATGTTGTAGAGGCTTCTAACGGTATATTTGGAGCTTTTTACACTTCAAGTAACAGTGGTGACAGTTTTACAAAACTGAATCACGGAGGTCTTAACTTTTTTGGATATAGTACCAGCGGAAATGATAACAACGGTCAAGCCCCACGAGATATGGCTATAGCCGTAAACCCTAGCGATGTAAATGAAGTGCACATTGCAGGAATCCTTACATGGAGATCCATGAACGGAGGAACCAATTTTACCTGTACCTCAGATTGGGTGCCTGGAAATGCAGCATCACAAAATATTGGTTATTGCCATGCCGATGTGGATGATCTAATGTTCTATGGATCAATCCTTTTTGCGATAACTGATGGTGGTATTTTTAAAGCTACTAATACCGGTACCATTAATGCAAACTATTACGAAGACCTTACAGATGGTTTAGGAATACGTCAATTTTATAAAATTGGAGTATCCCAAACTACTGATGTAATTGTTTCAGGAGGCTCGCAGGACAATGGAACATCTTTCTATACAGCCGCAACCGGATGGAAAGATTGGTTGGGTGCCGATGGTATGGAATCATTTATTGATAAAACAAACAGCAGTATATTTTACGGAACAAGCCAAGGTGGGCAACTGTATCGTACCAATAACGGTGGTACTAGTTACACAGGACTTAATGAGCCAGGTAGTGGTTCAGGAAACTGGGTTACACCATTTGAACAAGACCCTGTTCTTGCAAATACTATATATGTGGGGTATAATATTATATATAAATCCAGCAATTTTGGATCATCTTGGACGGCAATTTCACAAAATTTTGGAGGTAACTTGGACAATTTGAAAATTTCCCCTTCCAACAATCAGGTAATGTACGCTTCAAGAGGTCCTATACTTCACAGAACTGCAGACGCAGGAGCTACAAATTGGGTTCAGGCAACAACACCAGGCGGGGTTATTAACTCTATAGCTATTCACCCCACAAATCCAGATAAAATAGCAGTGGCAACAACAAGTGTAAATCGTGTTTTCATTTCCAATGATGGTGGAACCACTTGGACAGATTACAAATTGAACCTTCCAAGTTTTAGTGCTTTGGCTGTTGTTTGGGATGATAATGGTAAAAATGGACTTTACTTGGGAATGGATTACGGAATCTATTACATTGATGATACTTTTACAGATTGGCAACCATACAGCAACCTTTTGCCAAACGTAATTATAAACGAATTGGATATCAATAACACGACCAATACGCTTTATGCAGCCACCTACGGAAGAGGTCTTTGGGCTTCCCCATTGGTTGATAGCACTGTAGGTATTGAAGATGTAATTTCGGAAAGTACTATGAGTATTTATCCAAATCCTGCAACTTCAGAATTTACAATCGCATTGCCAAAATCAATGAAGGCAGAAGTTCGGGTTTTTGATATCACTGGAAAACTGCTTGTTTATGAGGCAGATGCATTAATTGCAAACAAGCATACCGTTGATGTTTCATCACTTTCTTCGGGCACTTATTTTGTTCGCCTGAATACTGAGGAAGGAACTGCAACCAAAAAGCTTCTTATAAATTAACAACCTTTTTTACAATAGGAATGCTTCAGGAAAAACCTCATTTTTCTGAAGCATTTTTTTTATCTTGGCGGCAGGTAAGATACTATGGAATTTTCTTCAAAACTTCTTGAAAACGCGGTAAACGAAATGTCCCAGCTCCCCGGAATTGGGAAACGGACCGCGCTGCGTTTGGTGCTTCATTTACTGAAACAGCCCAAGGAGCAATCACAAAAATTAGCCTCTACTTTGGTAAAAATGCGCGATGAAATAAATTTTTGTGCAAACTGCCATAATATTAGCGATTCAAAGCTTTGCGAAATCTGCGCAAATCCGCGACGTGACGAACAATTAGTCTGTGTAGTTGAAGACATTCGCGATGTCATGGCAATTGAAAATACCAGCCAGTATCGCGGCCATTACCACGTTTTGGGTGGAAAAATTTCCCCGATGGACGGCATTGGTCCGGGTGATTTGACCATTCCTTCTTTGGTTGAAAAAGTAAAAAAGGGAAACATTCGTGAACTTATTTTAGCGCTCAGCTCCACAATGGAGGGTGACACGACCAATTTTTATATCTATAAACAGATTGAACCTTACAATATAACCACAACCACCATTGCCCGAGGCATTTCCGTGGGCGACGAGCTAGAGTATGCAGATGAGGTTACCTTGGGCCGAAGTATTTTGCACCGTATTCCTTTTGAATCTTCACTAAAAAGCCTGTAGTTTGAAACTCTCCGTTGTAATCCTTAATTATAATGTGCACTACTTTTTAGAGCAGTGCATCCGTTCCGTCCTAATAGCAATTGAAAACTGGGATGCTGAAATTATTGTGATAGACAACGATTCCAAAGACGGTAGTTGCCAAATGGTCAAAACGCTGTTTCCGAATATTGTTTTGATTGAAAACAAAGAAAACGTTGGTTTTAGCAAAGCAAATAATCAAGCAGTAGCTGTGGCGAAAGGTGAATATGTTTGCATTTTAAATCCTGATACCGCGGTTTCCAAGGATACTTTTAGACGAGCAATAGAGTATTCAGAAAGTGTTGAAAATATCGGAGCGCTGGGCGTTTATTTAATGGACGGAACAGGAAATTTCCTTCCCGAAAGCAAACGCAACCTCCCAACTCCAAAGGTTTCATTGATGAAGCTTTCCGGCTTTACGAAAAAATATTACGCCAAGCATGTCCCTGAAACCTCCCATGGAGAAGTTGAAGTATTGGTAGGCGCCTTTATGCTTATAAAAAGAAACATTTATAACCAAGTCGGCGGTTTTGACGAGGACTATTTTATGTATGGCGAAGACATTGATCTTTCTTATAAAATCACCAAAGCAGGCTATAAAAACCATTATTTGGGAAGTGTGACAGTGCTTCACTACAAAGGCGAAAGCACCAAAAAAGACGATGCTTATTTTGAACGTTTTTACGGCGCTATGCAGATTTTTTACAGAAAGCATTTCAATAAAAATTTCCTACTTGAAAGTTCCGTTTCCGCGGGGGTTGCTTTTGCAAAAGCGACAAGTAAAATTACTTCTGATAAAAAAGCAAAGTCGGTTCCAAAACTTGATCGGAATTATTTCTTTACTGAAAATATTGAGCTGCTCGAAAAGCTGTCCGCAACTACAGCGACAGTTTTTCAAATGGCTTCTAAAAATGTGCATTCGCAGGTTGTTCTCATAAACAGCTTGCTTGTCTTTGATGCCGAATACATTTCCTATGAAGAAATCTTCCAACTCATGAAACAACTAAAAGGGCACAACAATCTTTTCCGCATACGTCCGCCTGGCTGCAATTTCATAATAGGAAGCGACCAAAGCGACGAAAAGGGTGGTGTAGTTGTTTTTTAAGAAATTTGAAACCCAATACGAACAAATTTTAACTAATTTTGCAAGGTTTTTAAAACAAGTACTTTTGTGCTTACAAAATTCGACATTGAAATACTATTATGGCAAAATTTGAATTGAAACTACCCAAGATGGGCGAAAGCGTTGCAGAGGCAACCTTAACTAACTGGCTAAAAGAAGTGGGCGATACCATTGAAGCCGATGAAGCTGTGCTTGAAATTGCTACCGACAAGGTTGACAGCGAAGTGCCCAGTGAGGTAGATGGCGTTTTGATTGAAAAACTTTTCAATGTTGATGATGTGGTGCAAGTGGGCCAGACCATCGCTATAATTGAAATTAGTGGCGGTAGCAACGGGACTGAAAAAGCTGTTGCAGAAAGCGCTCCTTCACCAGAAGTAGCCCTACCCTCCGCTAAAGCTGTGGAAGACGCAGGAAAAGAGGTTGAAAAACACGTTGAGACTGCTAAACAAGCTATTCAAGCACCGATTGAAAATAATGGCGATCGTTTTTATTCGCCATTGGTAAAAAATATTGCTGCTGCTGAAAATATTTCGCAAGTAGAATTAGATAGGATTTCAGGTACCGGAAAGGATGGTCGCGTAACCAAAAACGATATTTTGAGTTTTGTTGAAAACCGTTCTTCTGCAAAATCACAACCACAAACTGTTGCTGAAGCTAAAAATCCCGAAACAGCAAAAGCACAAACTTCAGAACCTGCAAAACCAAAAGCTGCAGTTTCAATAAACGGAGACGACGAGGTTGTTGAAATGACCAGAATGGGTAAACTAATAGCCCACCATATGGTTGAAAGCACGCAGACTTCTGCTCACGTTCAATCTTTCGTGGAATGTGATGTTACCAACGTTTGGAATTGGAGAAATAAAGTGAAAGGAACTTTTGCAAAACGCGAAGGCGAAAACCTAACATTCACCCCAATATTTATGGAAGCAGTTGCGAAAGCGCTGAAAGACTTCCCGATGATGAATATTGCGGTTGATGGCAATAACATTATAAAACGAAAAAACATAAATCTGGGAATGGCGGCAGCGCTTCCAGATGGAAACCTTATTGTTCCAGTGATCAAAAACGCAGATAGATTGAATTTGGTCGGAATGAGCAAAGCGGTGAACGATCTCGCAAACCGAGCTCGCGAAAACAAATTAAAACCAGACGATATTCAGGGTGGTACCTATACAGTTACAAATGTGGGAACCTTTGGAAGCATCATGGGAACACCTATTATAAACCAACCACAAGTTGGAATTCTAGCCTTGGGAGCTATTCGTAAAGTACCGGCTGTTATTGAGACTCCGGAAGGCGACTTTATTGGAATTCGTTTCAAAATGTTCCTTTCGCACAGTTATGACCACAGAGTTGTAAATGGCGCTTTGGGTGGGCAATTCGTAAAACGCGTTGCTGATTATTTGGAGGCTTGGGACGTTAACAGAGAAATATAACTAAGATATATTAAATATTAAGAGAGGAACAGGTTTTTAAATTTGTTCCTCTTTTCTATTTTATATCTTCCTTCAAAACTTCAATAAGAGGTATCTTTGCCTCACAAAACAAAACCATGGAACTCAACTTAAAAAAACCAATCTGTTTCTTCGATCTTGAAACCACGGGAATCAACGTTGCTACGGACAGGATTGTTGAAATAGCAATTTTGAAGGTCTTTCCCAACGGAAACAAAGAAAGCCACACTTGGCGCGTAAACCCTGAAATGCCCATTCCCGCAGAATCTTCAGCAATTCATGGAATCACCGACGAAATGGTTGCCAACGAACCCACGTTTAAAGAACTGGCGCCAAAAATTTTCGCCTTGATAAAGGACAGCGATCTGGGCGGGTTCAACTCCAATCGTTTTGATATTCCGTTGCTTGCCGAAGAATTGCTAAGAGCGGAAGTGGATTTTGACATGAAGAAAGCACTATCCGTAGATGTGCAGACTATTTTTCACAAAATGGAAAAGCGCACTTTGGAAGCAGCCTATAAATTTTATTGCGATAAAGATTTAAAGGATGCCCACAGCGCTGCGGCAGACACGAATGCAACCTATGAGGTTTTAAAAGCACAGTTGGACAGATACAGCGAACTTGAAAACGATATAAACTTTTTGGCAGATTTCAGCTCGCACAGAGACCATGCTGATTTTGCTGGTTTCATAAGCTATAACGAAGAAGGGGTTGAGGTCTTTTCCTTCGGGAAATACAAAGGAAGTCTGGTCACGGACATTATGGAGAAGGATTCAGGCTATTTCGGTTGGTTGCTAAATGCTGATTTCCCACTTTATACAAAAAAAGTATTGACGCGTATTCGACTTCAAAAGTTGAACACAAAACTTTAATTGCGAGATGAAAATAATATGTATCGGTAGAAATTATGCAGACCATATTAAGGAGTTGGATAATGTTAAACCTTCAGACCCGGTTATCTTCTTAAAACCAGACACGGCAGTTTTATTAAAAAAACAACCGTTTTTTATTCCAGAGTTTTCAAATGATGTGCACCACGAGGTGGAGTTGTTGGTTCGTATAAATAAAATAGGAAAGCACATCGACCAAAAGTTCGCGCATAAATATTATGACGAAATAGGTTTGGGAATAGATTTCACTGCCAGGGATTTACAAACGGAATTGAAGGAAAAAGGGCTTCCCTGGGAAAAGGCAAAAGCATTTGACGGCGCCGCTGTTGTGGGAAATTTCTTAAAAAAAGAACAATTTGAAGATGTAAATAATATAGAATTCAGCTTAAAACGCAACGGAAAAACAGTTCAAACAGGCAATTCTATGCTGATGATGTGGAAAATTGATGCGTTAATCGAATATGTTTCAAAATATTTTACACTGAAAATTGGGGATATTATCTTTACAGGAACTCCTGCGGGTGTTGGTAGTGTTAAAGCCAATGATATATTGACGGGATTTATTGGTGAAACAGAAATGTTTTCCATAAAAGTAAAGTAGAATGATAAAGTATTATGCAAAAGAAAATCTTGCCGAGATCGCCGATGGCGACCAAGATTTTTTAAAGATATTGGCCCAGACTTTTTTGGAGGAGATTCCACCGGATCTAAACTCCATGAAGGAAGCCATCGATAATGAAAACAGGGAATTGGCGTACCAATTTGCCCATAAAATGAAGCCGAACATTGAAATGTTCGGCATTGATGCTCTTAAAGATATAACCAGCATCGAGGCCTGGTCCAAAACTTCCAAAAATAAAACTTCAGTTCTTCCACATTTGGAAAATGTTGTAGAGACTTTGAACCACGTTTTTACTGAGCTGAAAGAAGACTTCCAATTATAAAATGCTCGCAGAGATTATTACCATAGGCGATGAGATTCTCATAGGCCAAATTGTTGATACCAATTCAGCCTATATTTCAAAGGAATTGAACAGGATAGGGGTGAAGGTTTATCAAATCACCTCTGTGCAAGACGATAAGGACCATATTTTACAAGCTTTTGAGGATGCAAAAAAACACGCTGACCTTGTTATTATAACTGGTGGCTTGGGCCCTACAAAAGACGATATAACCAAGCAAACCTTCTGCGATTTTTTTGATGATATCCTAATTGAAGACCAAGACGTAATTGAAAACGTTAAGCAACTTTTCAAAAATTACCAACTAAGCAAACCGCTGCCTGCCAATTTTCTGCAAGCGATGGTTCCTTCCAAAGCAACTGTTTTAATGAACCTTTATGGTACCGCTCCTGGAATGTGGATGGAAAGGGATAAAGCCGTTTTCGTATCCTTGCCCGGAGTGCCTTATGAAATGAAACACCTGCTACAGGAAGAAGTTTTGCCCAGGATTATAAAAAGATTCAATCGCCCACATATTTACCACAAAACACTTTTAACCTATGGCCTTGGCGAAAGCGCCATTGCCGAAAGAATAGCCGATTGGGAAAACAGTTTGCCGGAAAATATAAAACTTGCCTATCTGCCTTCTTTGGGAAAAGTTCGGTTAAGATTGTCTTCAAGTAGCAATGACGAAAGAGTTTTAATGGAAAGTATTGATTCGCGGATGGAAGTTTTAAATGAAATGCTTTCGGATATTGCAATTGGGTATGAAGACGAAACAACCATTGTTAGCAGGATTGCACATATTCTCAACCAAAAAAAGCAAACCTTGAGTCTGGCTGAAAGTTGCACTGGAGGCGCTATTGTTCAACAAATCATCGCTGAGGCCGGTGCTTCATCTTTTTTTACAGGAAGCATTATACCGTATAAAACCGAACTGAAAACCAAAATTTTGGGCGTTCCAGCTTCCTTAATTGAAGAGTTTTCTGTTGTAAGTATTCAAGTTGCCGAAAGCATGGCGGTTAATTCTTGTCGGCTTTTTAATACTGATTACGCCATTTCAACCACGGGAATCGCAGGTCCCACTAAGGGTGATGGAAAAGATGAGGTGGGTACGGTATGCATTGCTATTGCTTCACCGAGTGGTGTTGTTTCAGAAAAATTCAACTTTGGGAAAGACCGTTTCCGTGTAATTGAAAAGACCATAAACAAAGCCTTTGAAATGTTTCTGAAAGAAATTTCAAAAAACTGATTTTCTTTTGTTGTACATCACAAAAGAATTACTTAAATTTGCACCCTGTTTTAAAATAATTAATAAAGTTAAGGAAATGTCAAGAGTTTGTGAACTTACCGGAAAGAAAGCGATGGTTGGAAACAACGTGTCGCACGCGATGAACAAAACCAAACGTAAGTTTGATGTAAATTTGCTTAAAAAGCGTTTTTATATCCCAGAAGAAGACAAGTGGGTAACCCTTCGTGTATCGGCTTCTGCTATAAAAGACATTAATAAAAAAGGTATTTCTGCGGTTATGAAAGAAGCTCGCGAAAAAGGCTTTTTAACAAAATAATTGCAATAATCAATAAAGTCTGTTACAATGGCTAAAAAAGGAAATAGAGTACAAGTAATTTTGGAGTGCACTGAGCACAAGGAGTCTGGTCAAGCTGGAACTTCCCGTTACATCACTACCAAAAACAAAAAGAACACACCGGACAGAATGGAGTTGAAGAAATTCAACCCAATTCTAAAGAAAATGACCGTTCATAAAGAGATTAAATAATATAAGTCATGGCAAAGAAATCAGTAGCATCATTACAAACAGGTTCAAAGCGTTTAACCAAAGCAATTAAAATGGTTAAGTCGCCAAAAACAGGAGCTTATACATTTACTGAGTCTATCATGGCTCCAGAAATGGTAAATGACTGGTTGAACAAAAAATAACCAGCTTTAAAATATAGAAGAAAAGCCACTTTTTTGCGAAGGTGGCTTTTCGTATTTTTGTTAATTAATTTTATCTGCCCAAGTTTTACAACTGACAACTGATAACCGACAACCAAAAAATGAGTCTATTCAAAAAAATATTTTCCAAAGAGAAAAAAGAAACACTTGACAAAGGGCTGGAAAAAACGAAAACATCCTTTTTCGACAAATTGAGCAAAGCAGTTGCCGGAAAAAGTAAAGTTGACGATGATGTCTTGGATAACCTTGAAGAAGTTCTCGTTTCAAGTGATGTTGGCGTAAATACAACACTGAAAATAATTGATAGAATTGAAGCGCGTGTTTCCAAAGATAAATATTTGGGAACGGATGAATTGAATCAAATTCTTCGTGAAGAAATTGCCGGGCTTTTAAGCGAAATAGATTCCGGAAATGCCACCGAGTTTCAAGTACCCGAAAACAAAAAGCCATACGTCATCATGGTTGTTGGCGTAAACGGTGTTGGGAAAACTACGACCATAGGAAAGCTCGCATATCAATTCAAAAAAGCTGGAAAGAAAGTAGTTTTGGGTGCAGCGGATACTTTCCGTGCCGCAGCGATTGACCAATTGCAAATTTGGGCTGACCGAACTGATGTAACAATTGTTAAACAAAGTATGGGCAGTGATCCAGCCAGTGTGGCTTTTGATACCTTACAGAGCGCCGTAACTCAAAACGCTGATGTGGTTATTATTGATACTGCTGGGCGACTTCACAATAAAGTAAACTTAATGAACGAGCTTACAAAGGTGAAGCGTGTAATGCAAAAGGTAATTCCAGATGCGCCACACGATGTGCTTTTGGTTTTGGACGGTTCCACAGGCCAAAATGCTTTTGAACAAGCAAAACAATTTACCGCTGCAACCGAAGTAACTTCATTGGCCGTTACAAAACTTGACGGAACGGCAAAAGGTGGCGTAGTAATCGGTATCAGTGATCAGTTTAAGATTCCCGTAAAATATATTGGCGTTGGTGAAGGAGTGGAAGATCTGCAGGTTTTCAATAAATTTGAGTTTGTAGATTCATTTTTTAAATAGATGGAAGAAAAAGAACCCCAGAAAAAAGGTAAACTATTTATGTATATTATGTGGGCTATGGTTGGCTACATAGGAATACTGACTGGATACCATTCTTTTAAAATCATTGAGTACTTTATAAAGCCCGTTCCAAATCCATTAATGCCTTTGGATTTATACAAATACATCGCTTTTCCTTACTTATCTGTTATTCCTTTTCTTTTGGGTTTGCTCTTTTTGGGTATCTATTTTATTAGGAAGGAATATGTATCAAGAGGATATGCCGTATTTTATGGCGTTTTAATTCTCTTATTGCATATTTCTCAGAATAGCCTCTTTGAGCTTTTTAATAGTTTTAATCCCTATGGGGGATAAAAAAGCCACGAATCCACAAATAACTTTAAAGATTATTCGTGGATTCGTGGCTAAAGTTAGACACAAACGTCTTTATTCTTTTCTCTTTTTTCTATCTTCTGTTACAATGTTTCTTTCAACCAGCTGAAAAACTCACGTTGCCAAACTAGTGCATTCTGTGGTTGCAGCACCCAATGGTTTTCTTCCGGAAGATAAAGCAGTTTGCTTTTTATCCCTTTTAGCTGTGCTGCCTGAAAAGCTTCCAATCCTTGTTCAATCGGTACGCGGTAGTCTTTTCCGCCTTGAATGATCATTATTGGTGTGTCCCATTTATCAACGTAACTAATTGGATTGAATTCATTAAATGCTTTCTGTGCTTTTGCATTGTCTTTTTCCCAATAAGCACCGCCCATATCATAGTTTACGAAGAATAATTCCTCAGTGGTCCCGTACATTGAACGGGTGTCAAAAACACCATCGTGGGAAATAAATGTTTTGAAACGCCCATCGTGATTTCCCGCTAACCAAAACACAGAATAGCCGCCAAAACTCGCCCCAATAGCACCCAGACGATTTTTATCTACATAGGATTCTTTGGAAATATCGTCAATAGCGTCAAGGTAATCCTGCATAGCGCCGCCCCCCCAATCGCCGCTAATGGCTTCGTTCCATTCTACGCCGTGACCTGGCATTCCTCTTCTGTTTGGAGCAACAATAATGTAACCTTCTGAAGCCATCAATTGAAAGTTCCAACGGGTGGAATAGAATTGTGATAAAGCAGATTGCGGCCCGCCTTGGGCATATAACAAAGTTGGGTATTTTTTATTTTTGTCAAAGTTTGGGGGAAGGATTACCCAAACCAACATCTGCTTGTTGTCTTTGGTGGTAACCATTCTTTTTTCAACAGTTGGCAAATCTAACTTTCCGTAGAATTCTGTGTTTACTTGAGTGAGTTGTCTGAAAGTTTTCTTCTTTAAATCAAAAGAAAAAATTTCTGAGGCGTGGTTCATGTCGGTTCGGGTAACGATCAACTGTCCGTTGTTTTCGGCAACAATTCCTGTAACGTCAAACTGTCCTTGCGAAAGTTGCTCCACAACGGGCATCTTTCGTGTTTTTCCGGGATGGTCAACTTTAAAAAGCTGAATCGTTCCATCAACGGGAGCGGTAAAATAAATGTCTTTGCTATTCTTAGCCCAAATAAAACCATTTACGGTACCATCCCATTGTGTGGTTAAGTTTTGCTTTACACCGTTTTGAAGTACAATAATATCATTCTTATCAGCTTCGTACCCATCTGTTTTCATTTGAAGCCAAGCCAATGCGCCTTCTTTTGAAAAGGCTGGTTGGGTATCGTAGCCTTTGTTTTCTGCAGTAATATTTTCAGTTTTCTTATCGGCCAAATTGAATTTGTAAATATCTGTATTGGTACTAACAGCATATTCTGTACCTGCCAATTTCTTGCTTACGTAATAGATGTTTTCGCCTTTAGGATCCCAAATATAATCCTCATCTCCTCCAAAAGGGGCTTGCGGTGTATAGTAGGGTTGTAAAGGTGTAATGTCAGTTTCAACTCCTGTTTTCACATCTTTGTAAAAAACGTGGTTATAGCTGCCGTTGTTCCATGTGTCCCAATGGCGATAGTCCAAAGAAGTATAAACGTAGGCATCACTTTTTGGAAGATCGCTGTAAATATCCTTTCCGGCTACGTCTTTCACGTGAACGGCTTTGTTCATCAAAAGATACTGTCCGTTTGGCGAAAGGTTTTTGTCCGTTACTCTTGCTTCGTCTTTAGAGATTTCAGTGAAGTTTCCGCCAGTAACAGGCATTTTGTAATATTTTGAATCAAAGTTATTCTCTTCCATGTTTGGAATTGAAACTTTGTAAAATAGCACTTCGCCATTATCTGAAATTCCAATAGGGCTTACTTTTTTCACCTGCCATAAAAGCTCGGGAGTCATTGTTTTTTGGGCAAACAAGAAGCCAGCGCAAAGAAAGGCCAGCAGGAAAGTTATTTTTTTCATCATTATAAAGTATTGAATTTTTAAGAAGTGTAAAGTTACTTAAAAAAAATGGCAGTTTTCAGTTGCAATTGGCGGTTTTCAAGCACAGCGGAAACAGATAGCCATGAAAAAATACTTTGTCAATAATCGAACAATTCGCCCAGCTTTCCCCAAAGTTCGTTGTCAAAACCCGATGGTCCTGGAACGGCATTTCCAGCATCATCGCCCATGCGGATTACGATCAAATCCTGGCTGGGAACGATATATAATTTTTGGTCGTCTTTTCCCAAGGCGGCAATCAGGTCATTGGGTGCGTTTGGGATTAATTTTCCTTGAAATTCAAGTGTAGTCTGTGGGAGTCTATAACTTTCTTTGCCGTTTAGCCACCATAAGTAACCATAAGCTTTGTTCAGGTTTTGTGAAGTATTTGTCATTGCTTGAAAATAGTTTTCGTTCAATAATTGAGCGCCATTCCAATTTCCACGGTTTAAGTTTAATATTCCAAAACGGGCCATAGAACGAGCATTGCTAAAAAATACGCGGTTGTAACCAAATTGCAACCAAGTGCCCGACATTCCGATTGGGTTACTTAGTTTTTCTTCAAAATAAGTGTCAAATCCTTCAGAAATAGCGCTATCCAAAACGGGTTGTAGCAAAGTGTAAAAAGCATTGTGATAAAACCAAAAACTTCCCGGTTCATTTAAATATTGCAAACACTCTGGATCTGTACATCCGGTATCCAACACGTTGTAATCGCCACCCGAAGTCATTGTAAGTTGATGGCGAATTGTAATTGCCGCTTCCTGTTCGGGCGTCATTACTGTCCAGCCTGGCCCCAGATATTCAGTGGTAGAATCATTTAAATTCAAATAACCATCCTGTTGTGCCATTCCAGTCGTAAAAGCGGTAAGCGTTTTTCCCGCAGAGTTCCAGGCATGTGGTGTTGTTTCGGTAAAACCGTCAAAATAATATTCCACAACGATTCGTCCATTCTTTAAAATGATGAAGGCATCAGTGTGTTTTTCGTTAAGATAATTTTTAAGTTCGGGTAGAAATGCAACGTTCCAGTTTAAAGATTCTGGGCTAACGGTTTCCCAGACTTCGGAATTAACAGCTGGGAAATAAGGTGCTAAAGAAGGGGTTTCTGTAGTTTCGTCAGATTGGGAACAACCTGAAAAGAAAATCAATTGCAATAAAAGTAGTGAAACTAAAGGTTTCATAAGTTTGTGTTTTCAGCTTTGACTATTCTTTGCTGAAATGGTTTAAAATGGTTGTATCTTTGCACACTTTTAAAAATTTAGAATTCAGAGAGATGCGCACCAAAACCCTAAAGAAGAACAAGATAAACGTAGTAACCCTTGGCTGCTCCAAAAATGTGTATGATAGCGAAGTGCTGATGGGCCAATTGCGAGCAAGCAATAAAGAAGTGGTGCATGAAGAGGAAGGCAATATTGTGGTGATCAATACTTGTGGATTTATTAATAATGCGAAGGAAGAAAGCATTAATACAATTCTTGAGTACGTTCAAAAAAAAGAAGAAGGCATTGTAGATAAAGTTTTTGTTACCGGCTGTCTTTCTGAAAGATACAAGCCAGATCTTCAAAAAGAAATCCCAAATGTGGATGAGTACTTTGGAACTACCGAACTTCCAGGATTATTAAAAGCATTGGGCGCAGATTACAAACACGAGTTGATTGGTGAACGAATTACAACCACTCCAAAAAACTATGCCTATTTTAAAATAGCCGAAGGCTGCGACCGTCCGTGCTCGTTTTGTGCAATCCCAATTATGCGCGGAAAGCACAGAAGCACGCCAATGGAGGATTTGGTGGTTGAAGCCGAAAAGCTCGCCGCGAAGGGGGTGAAGGAACTGATTTTGATCGCTCAGGATTTAACCTATTACGGTTTAGATTTATACAAAAAACGAAATCTTGCAGAACTGCTTCAAAAACTCGCAAAGGTTGAAGGTATTGAGTGGATCCGTTTACATTACGCTTTTCCAACGGGTTTCCCGATGGACGTTTTGGAACTGATGCGCAACGAGCCCAAAATCTGTAATTATCTTGATATTCCGTTACAGCATATTTCAGATTCAATTTTGAAGTCTATGCGCCGTGGAACTACCAAAGCAAAGACTACAAAACTTTTAGAAGAGTTTAGAGCAGCAGTTCCAGAAATGGCAATAAGAACTACCTTAATTGTAGGTTATCCTGGTGAAACCGAAGAAGATTTCCAAACCCTAAAGCAATGGGTGAAGGAGATGCGTTTTGAACGTTTGGGATGTTTTACATATAGTCACGAAGAAAATACGCACGCCTACAATCTTGAAGACGATGTGCCGGAAGATGTGAAAATGGACCGCGCCAACCAGATTATGGAAATACAATCCCAGATTTCTTGGGAATTGAACCAACAAAAAATAGGCAAGGAATTCCGGGTTGTAATCGATAGAAAAGAAGGTGGCTATTTTGTGGGAAGAACAGAATTTGACAGCCCAGATGTGGATAACGAAGTGTTGATTAATGCCGAAAATGATTATTTGCGTACAGGTGAATTCTTCAACGTAAAAATTACGGCAGCAGAGGATTTCGATCTTTATGCCGAGGTAGTTTAATTGTCACCCTGAGCCCTTCGACAAGCTCAGGATAAACTAAAGTCGAAGGGTTGATCTTTATGCGGAAGTTGTTAAATAGTTACCCTGAGCCTGGTCAGTGAGCAAAGCCGAAGCATTGCTTTGTAATCATAGGTAGTTATTTCTTAATTATCTAAAGCGTAGTATCGTTTTTCAAACTTTGATCTTAATCTTTTTTATCTTAAGTTTTTATAGTTTTCCCAAGAGATCGGTTACCGCATAACCGCTGAGGTCAAAATAGGCAGGATCGGAAGATTTTTCGAAAGTAGTGATATTCATTTCCATATTGGGCGTATCACTGTTTTTCTCATAGTAAATACTGCGCACCATCAATCCCCGAGGGTAGTTTTCATCTATTTTTGAAGGATTGGACGCAGAAGCACTCTTGGAAAAATCCTTGATTTGTCCACCAAAAAGATGGTTGCCGCTCAAATCGATGCTGATGTCCTGGGTAACCCACGCATCTACTTTGGTTTTTTCACTTTTGTTGATATATACATATTTGCGACAGTCATAGCCGTTGATTTCTTTTTGTTCATTAGTACGTGTCCATTCGCCGTTGTCATCTTCCATATTTCCTCCTTGGCTTGCCATTTTTTCAGCCATTTTTTGAAAGTTGATTATCGGCATCTTCATGGCGGTTTTTTCTTTTTCGTTGACTATATAGGTAGCAGCGCCTTTATAGTCAAAGAGCATACGGGTTTCGTTTTTTTCACCTTCGTTCATAACCATGCATTCCCCAGTTTTGCCGAAAAGAATTTTTGTGGTCGTAGTTTCATCTAACTTGCCATTCTTTTTAAAACTTTGCATTTCCATTACCAATGTTGCCTGGACCGGGTTTTCTGGAATTGGGTAACGTGTATCGTTTTCATAGGTAATATCCTCAAGTGCTTTCTTTCCTTTCTCTCTTTCGGGCTCTGCGTGTTTCTCTTTCATATCCTGCTGTATTTTCTTTTTAATATATCCGCTTTGCCCTTGTGCGGGAGCGATAAAAAGGAATAAAAGCAATGTTGTCAGCGAAAAGATATATGACTTTTTCATAATGGTTGAATTTTAAAAATTTGATTCGTAGGTATAATTTTGAATAAACTTATTCAACAAAAGGGACGAACGCAACCCCCATTTAGAATTTGACAGTTATGATTTAGAATTAGGGAGTAAACTTTGCGAAAGTTGGCGATTATTTAAAACGAAGCATGGTTTCCAAGATTTCATTGATCTGTTTCCGCTTTTGTCTTGAAACGGGAATTTCAGTATTGTCGCTCATAATTAAACTACCACCGTCCTGTTTTAAAATTCCTTTTACAAATAAAGGGTTTATAAGGTGCGATTGATGAACCCTTATAAAATTATTATCCGTTAAAATTTCTTCGATTTCCTTTAACGTACGACTGATGAGAATTTTCTTTTCATCTTTCAAAAAGAAGTTTGTATAGTTGTTGTCTGACTGGCACCGCACAATATTTTTAATTTCAACAATATTGTAGCCAACACCTGTTGGCAGTGCAATTTTTGTGCGTTCTTTAATTGAATCCTGAAGACTATTCTGAAATAATTGCCATTGTTCGGGACTTGTTTTTTTTCTTCTTTTTTCCCAGTTTGCGAGTGCTGTTACAATGTTTCTCTCTGTAATTGGTTTCAAAAGATAATTGATGGCACTGTAATTAAAGGCGCGAATGGCATAGCGATCATAGGCTGTGGTAAAAATTATGTCGAAATCTATCGGCAACAGTTTATCTAAGAGGGCGAAACCGTTCAAATTGGGCATTTCAATATCCAGAAAAAGTAAATCGGGGGGATTGTTTTGTATGAATTGTAAACCTTCCAAAGGGTTCGTGAAAATTCCGGAGATCACATAGTCCGAATGAACCTTTTCAATAAGATTTGCAAGTACATTCGTGCAGTGAGCTTCGTCGTCAATGATTATTACCTTTGTCATATTTCAATAAGAATAGGTTAGTGTTACTCGGGTTCCAAGAGGTGTGTTTTCAGCTTCAAGATCAATAATTTCAAGGCTTATGGAGGTGTCGTTTGAATGATTGTATAGCGCTAATCGTTCCCGGGTGATGTTCATGCCCATGGACTTATGGAGCTTTTTCTTTTCACTGCTCGCTTTTCTGCCAATGCCGTTGTCTTCAATTATTATTTTTAAACATTCACTCGTGTCAAAGATAATGGTCAGTTTTTTTTCGGGATTATCGCTTGTGCTCAGGCCGTGCCAAATAGCGTTTTCAACAAAAGGCTGCAACAAAAGTGGTGGAATGTAAAATTGTGAAAGCTCTTCCCGTGAAGAAACTTGAATGCTGTAATTAAAGTTGTTGCCCATTCTATTTTTTTCCAAAGAAAGATAGAGTTCCAGGATTTCAAGTTCTTCCTCTACGGTAATAATTTCCCGATTACTATTTTGCAGTATGCCGCGAAGCAATGTTGAAAAATCGTCAAGATATTTCACGGCATCGTCGTTACGGGAAGTCATTATTAAATGTTTTATGGAGTTAAGACTATTGAAAAGGAAATGCGGATTCATCTGTGAACGAAGCGCAAGCATTTCCATTTCCTGCAGTTTTTGGGTGAATGAATTTTTTATCTGTTCCTCCTTTTGCTTTTCCATTTTGGAATAAAGCTGAACGAGTTCGTCAGTTTTCTCATTTATCTTCTTATCCAGTTCAGCGCGCATGTTTTCTTGCATGAGCTGGTTTTTTTGAAGTTGTTCAATAAGGTTTTGACTTGTTGTTTCTTTTTCCTTTTGGAGCAGAAAAATATTTTCTCCAATAGCGAGTGAAAAACAGAAAACCTCTAAAAGTAAACCAGCCTGAAAAAGAATGTTTGAGGATTGAACAAAATGAAAAATACTATTCGGATCTAAAAAAATGCCTGTATAGGCAATATAAAACGCCAAGATGGAGCCGATAAAAAAGAATGTTTGTCCAATAATGAAATATTTTAAAAGAGGGTGTTTTACTTTATAGATCACCCAAAAAATTAAAACAAAATTCAATGGTAATACTATAAGCCGTACTATTGAAAAAATAAAATCCGCAGTTAAAATATCCTTTGAAAATATATTATAAACTACTGAAAATGCTGCATAAGCAAAACAGAATTTTCCAAAGTAGTTAAGAACCTTTGAGAGTATTTTGTCATATTTTTTAATTTCCAACAAGTTCATTATAAAAAATATGTAAAACCCGATGAACAGGAACTGAATCGCTTCAGAGATGGCAAAAGAAATTTTGGGAAAGTATAGAAAAATATTTCCTACGGTAGCTCCAGTATTTCCCAACACAATAAATGCGAAAATTAATTGGAAGAATAAATATCCTGAATAGTATAAATATAATTTTGTGCGTAAACGCAACCAGAAAACCGTAAAAAATATGAATATGGTTATCAGGGAAATAAGACAGAAGTAAATGAACATTACTGACTTCCCCTCATTTTTGGACGATTGATAAATATTGTTTAAATACTCTTTTTCTGAATAAAGAATAGGGGAAATTGTTCTTTTGTACGGGTAATCATTACTGAGTTTTATGTAACATATAGATTTTTGGAAAGGAGAAAGTGTAATCTTGGTGAAATAATATTCAAATTTATTGGCACGTTCCTTAATAGGTATCATTTGCCCATTTTTGTAATGAATAAATTCACCACCTTCTAGCTTAAAAAGGCTGAGATAATTACCTTTAATTTTATGATGCAAGTATATTTTAACGGTGTCCTTAGATTTATTTATTATCGGAAACCTTAGCCAAAGTGATGTTGACGGTGTAGTATTTTGTGTGGAATCATAGGGTTTCCACGTTTCGTATTTCTGAATCTCCCCAAAGGTAATGTTACGTGGCGCTAACACAGCCTTCGTGTTTTCTTCTTTTTGCAATTTCAATTCAATGATTGAATCTGCTACAATCTGACTATTGGCCTGCCACAGGCCAGTCAAGAAAAAAAGTGATATAAATAGGGAATTTTTCATCAATAGGCTAAAGTACCAATCTATTAGCTACGATTTTCAAGTTTTTAGAATTCAGTTGGTTTTTATGAGAATTTGGTGGTTTTTTCACAATTCACCAAATTCTAAGTGACACTGCCCAAATTCTAAATGACCGTTTTATCATCACAAAGCAATGTTTAGGTTTGCTTTTTCAATTCCACAAAACGTATAATCTAAACTATTTAAATTATGAAAAAGTTACTGAAAAACCCATTTAAAAATACAACTCTTTTTATGTTGTGCGCCCTTTCCTTGGTGGCTGTTTCCTGCTCCAGCGACGATCCTGTTGAACCACCATTGAATGTAGATCCTATACAACTGGATTGTGATTATTTTCTAGAAAATAGAACTTTGGTTGACAATCCAAACGCTCCAATAGATTACATTGTGAGCTGTGTTGCACAGGTAAGAGCCAATCTTACTATAGAACCAGGTGTTGTTATTGCTTTTACTCCAGATTCTGGACTTACTTTTAGAGAAACCGTATCTTCCCTACATGCAGTAGGGACCGCAAATAAACCTATTATTTTTACAGGAACACAATCCACACGTGGTTCTTGGCGCGGACTTTTTATTGAAAGCGGCAATGCTTCCAATATTATGGAATACGTTACTGTTAGCTATGGCGGAGGCCAAGCATTTAACAGCAATGGCGACCGTGGCAATATTATTGTTTACGCAGACGGAGCCCTAACATTGAAAAATTGTAATGTAATCAGCAGTCAAACATCTGGGCTAAATGCAATATATGGAAATACCAGCCTTACTTTGCAAAACAATGTTTTTACAGGCAATGCAAATCCTTTGCTCATAAACAGTGTTTATGCCACCCAAACCTCTGCGACTGATAACTATGTGGGGAATGATTTGGACAGAGTGTTACTATATAACTACTCAGTTGAGTTTCAAACCCCCAGTGTTTGGAAAAACATTAATGTGCCCTACCGTGTTCTGAATACTGGTGGAAGCGCAGTCAATGCAAGAGGGAACCTTACTATTGAACCTGGTGTAATCATAGAAATGTCTCCTGGTACAAGTATTGGTATTCGCGACACAGGCAGTTTAAAAATGGTTGGTACCGCTGCATTACCTATAGTAATAAAAGGTGTTAATGCAGTACCTGGAGCTTGGCTTGGGATTAAGATAGATGGTACAAACCCTTTAAACGAAATTGGCTTTGCAAAAATAAGCAATGCAGGAGAAGATCCAACAACCAATAAGGGCGCCGTTAGTCTATGGTATAGTGCAAAACTTTACATACACGATACAGAGTTTAAAGATTTGGCATCCTGTGGCGTTTATGGAAGATTGTTAGGTGGACAAACCGCCAATCCAAATTATTCTTCTGGAAACCTGTCTTTTATTAATACACCTTGTACAGAGTTTTTTGAGCAATAAAATTTAAGGTTTAATCTCAACCAAGTAATTAGCTAAATTTTGTTCAAACCTTCCCATCAATATTATTTTGATGGGAAGGTTTTTTTTTGAAGGAATATTGGGGATACCAAATCTGCCGCTTAATAGTTATCTTTGAAAGAAACTTGCGCGCCATGACAACTTCCCAAAGATCTCGTTTCCCCAAAACCGTCGTTTTCATTTTTACAATAGTTTCGATTTTGGTTATCCTGCTTAGCTATTTTCTGTATTATCGAGTGGATAATACATTTTGTGCTGATAACCTGATGATTGCGCAGGCCATAGCTTTGGGTTTTCAACTTATACTTAACTATATCAACTACCGTTCAAACAATAAGATTGTTATTCTCGCCACTTTGTTTGTCAGTAGCGCCATCATGTTAGGTGTGCTTTCTTCCTTTTTTTATTTCAGGTTTATGTGTAACATTTTTGGGTAACTATTATTTCAGTTAATATAGAAACCTAATGTCGCAAAACTTAAAACCTGAAACTTGAAACAACTTCTAATCATAGGCCATACCTTTCCCGAACCCACTACCACTGCGGCGGGGAGCAGGATGATGCAGCTGATTGAATTATTTGCTGAAGAAAAATATCAAACCACTTTCGCCAGTACTGCAGCTGTTTCTGAGCGAACTTCCAATCTTGAATCGAAAAACATTTCAGTAAAAAATATTTTGCTTAACGATACTTCATCTGATGAATTTTTAAGAGAACTAAATCCTGAAATCGTAATATTTGACCGTTACATTACAGAGGAACAATTCGGATGGCGTGTTTCTGAAAACTGTCCGGAGGCATTAAAAATCCTTGATACAGAAGACCTTCATTTTCTGCGGAAAGCTAGGGAAGAAGCTGTAAAAAATAACAAACCAGTTTCCGAAGCAAACCTTTTTTCTGAAACCGCTAAACGGGAACTGGCGAGTATTTTGCGCTGCGATGTGTCGCTTATCATTTCGGAATATGAAATGGAATTACTTCAAAATACCTTTAAAGTTTCTGGTCAAATACTTTATTATTTGCCCTTTTTGGTTGAAGAGGTTTCTGAAAAAATGACTTCTTTTGAAGACCGCCAAAATTTTCTCGCCATCGGAAATCTCCTCCATGCGCCCAATGTAGATTCAGTTTTGCAGTTGAAACAAATATGGCCCGCAATAAAAAAGCAACTCCCCAGTGCGGAACTTCACATTTACGGCGCCTATGCACCCCAACAAATACTTCAACTGAACAATAAAAAGGAAGGTTTCATCATAAAAGGTTGGACAGAAAATTTAGAAAATGTTATGAAAAACTATCGCTTGCAACTTGCCCCGCTTCGCTTTGGCGGAGGCTTAAAAGGCAAAATTTTGGACGCTATGCGTTTTGGATTGCCAACTATTTCTACCGAGATTGGCGCAGAGGGAATGAGCGGAAAACTTCCTTTTGGTGGAACGATCACTACTTCAAAAGAGAAATTTATTGATGCTGCAATTCAATTGTATTCCGAAGAAAACCTTTGGGACCAGGCCCAAAAAAACGGTTTCAGCATCATTGAAAAACGTTTTCAGAAAAAACTGTTTTCCGAAGCTTTCAATAAGCACATCCGCGATCTTACTGCAAATCTTCAAAACCATCGCGAGCAAAATTTCTTCGGACAAATTCTTCAGCATCACACATTACAAAGCACAAAGTACCTGAGCAAATGGATTGAGGCGAAAAGTATTTGAATACTGGATAAAAAATGGTTTTATTGTTGAAAAAGAATAAAGAGATAGCGTATTAATCATTCAAAAAGCTATTTTTGGAACAAAGCATTTTAAACTCTATTTAAAACAACCCCAAAATCATTTTAAATTATGAAATATCCCTTTTTGAGTCTGCTGTTCCTTTTTTGTTTTGCAATTGGCACGGGCCAAGTTAAATATGAAGCGGCATACTACATCACCAATTCCGGCGAAAAGGTCAACGGGTTTATAAAAAATGAGGGCTGGAAAAACAATCCGTCCCAGATAGAATTCAAAGAGAACAAAGAGGTTGGGGCAGAACTATTAAAAATGGACGCCATTACAGAGTTTGGTGTTGAAAGAAAGTTCAAATACATCCGTGCCACTGTGGCCATTGATAGATCATCTGACGACAGCAATAATATATCATCAACCAAAGCCCCGAAGCTTGAAGAGGAAACGCTATTTTTAAAAGTACTTATAGAAGGGGACGCCAATCTGTATTTTTATGCAGACAATAATCTGCAGCGTTTCTTCTTCAGTAAATATAAAGTTCCTATTGAGCAGTTGGTATATAAACCCTATAAAGCTTTTAGTACTGTGGTGGGGAAAAACGAGCAGTACAAACAGCAGTTGTACAATAACCTGAAATGCCAAACCATAGACATAAGTATGATCAATAGGCTTGAGTATGCCCAATCTGATTTAATTGGCTTATTTAGAACATACAACAAATGCACAAACGCCATAATAGCGGATTATGAATTGGCTGAACCTAAAGGAGATTTCAATCTTACGTTACGCCCAAGCATTCGCATGGCGTCCTTTTCCTTTAAAAACGCAGTTGCCAAGAGAAAAAGTGCAACGTTTGAAACTAAAACCGGTTTTAGCGTAGGGGTGGAGCTAGAATACGTTATTCCATACGACCGCAACAAATGGGCCCTTATTTTGGAGCCAACCTATCAATCCTACGAGCCCTCCCCTGAACTTACACAGGAAGGTCAGAGAGTGGAAGTGAGTTATACATCCCTTGAAATACCTTTTGGCCTAAGGCATTATTTCTTTTTGAACCACAAATCAAAACTTTTTGTAAACGCCTCTTTTGTGGTGGATGTAGTATTGGATTCAAAGCTCACATTTGAACTTGGCGACGACCTAGATGTGGTATCCGGTAGCAGCATAGCCATAGGGTTTGGCTACAAGTACAATAATAAATACAGTGCAGAAGTGCGTTACCAAACGGATAGAAGCCTTACGGTAGATTATAACGCCTATAATTCAAAATATAGCTCTTTTGGTCTATGGCTTGGTTATACATTGTTCTAAAAGTAAATCTTCCTGTTCAGTCCTTGCAGGAAAGCATTGCCAGGCAGGAACAGGAAAACAATTTCATAATTCCTATTACTGTAGGAGGAAGGAGTAGCCGAGCGACCCGAGCAGGAATGCACCGAATCGGCTGTTCCTTTCCGTCGGCAGCTCCTCCTTCAGGAC
>JAPKFY010000023.1 GCA_026646335.1 Aequorivita sp.
CTGAAGCGTCATCTCTGCAAAGGTTTTATCGAAGCCTTTTGGTTGGAAGATTGGGTCGTAGCCAAAACCTGCTTCGCCGCGAAGTTCATTTATAATTTCGCCTTCGCAGATGCCCAAAAACATAATTTCTTCATGCTTCATATTTAGTGCGATTGCGGTTTTAAATCTTGCGGAACGATCTTCTTTGTCTGCTAGGTTTTTTAACAATTTTTGAATGTTCGCATTGGAATCGTGCGAAACCCCAGCGTAGCGTGCACTGTAAACACCGGGCTCGTTATTGAGGGATTTCACTTCTAAGCCTGTGTCATCCGCAAAACAATCTATATTATAGTTGTCGCGAACATAATTTGCCTTCAAAATTGCATTGCCTTCAATGGTGTTTGCGGTTTCTTCAATGTCTTCATTACAGCCTATATCGTCCAAACTCAGCAATTCAATGTGGTTCGGAAGCATTGTTTTTACTTCGGTGAATTTGTTTTTGTTATGGGTTGCGAAGACTAGTTTCATTAATTTAGACATTAGATTTTAGATGTGAGATAAATATCTTGAAAATTGAACATTGGATTTTTTATTTGGGATTTGGTGCTTGATTTTTGGGATTTTCAATATTATACCTCTCAATAATCTCCTCCGAAGCCTTAATAGTTTTCTTTAACCATTGCATTTCAATTTCAAACTTTTCTTCTTCGGAAAGTTGCCAATTTACATCACTTTGCTTCATTTTTGAAACTACGCTTTGCAAAATTATCGCTGCGGAAACAGAGATATTCAAACTCTCGGTGAAACCGTACATCGGAATTTTCAAAAAACCATCAGCAGCATCCATAACAGTATCGCTCAGTCCATCGCTTTCCTTTCCGAAGAAAAAAGCGCTCTTTTTTGAAACATCAAACTCGTGGAGCATTGTGGAATTATCGTGCGGTGTGGTTGCAATGATTTGATAGCCGGAACTTTTCAAATTTGCAATGCACTCCTTTATAGAATGGTATCTTTTAAAAGATACCCACTTTTGGGCACCCATCGCAATTTCCTTGTCAATTCGCTTACTCACTTTTTCTTCCACCACATGCAAATCCTGAATACCAAAAACATCGCAAGTGCGCATTACTGCACTGGTGTTGTGAAGTTGGTAAACGTCTTCGGTAACCACGGTGAAATGGCGCGTCCGCTCAGAAAGCACTTTTTGAAAACGTATATTTCTGTGCTCGGTGAGGTAGGTTTGAAGGTATTTTAAAAGTTCTAAATTCAAAATTATTGGGTTATTGCGTTATTGAATTTTTGCTAAGATAAAAGTTATTGGTTTAATTGTTTGTTTCTTAAATCAGCAATTTTGAATAACTTAGTAACTAAATAACCTAATAATGAAAATAGCAGTATTGACAGGCGCCGGAGTCAGCGCCGAAAGCGGAATAAAAACCTTTAGGGATAGCGATGGTCTTTGGGAAGACCATGACGTGATGGAAGTAGCATCGCCCGAGGGTTTTGAGCGCAATCCTGCATTAGTGCTGGATTTTTACAATCAGCGCAGAAGACAATTGTTGACCGTTCAGCCTAATGCCGCACATATTGCTTTGGCAGAACTCGAAAAAAATCACGAGGTAACGATTATTACCCAAAATGTGGACGATCTACACGAAAGGGCAGGAAGCACCAACGTGATTCACCTTCACGGCGAGTTGCTAAAAGTGAGAAGCACTTTTGATGAAGACTTGGTTTTGGACTGGAAAAAGGATCTGAACATTGGTGATATCTGCGAGCACAACCACCAAATGCGCCCGCACATTGTCTGGTTTGGCGAAATGGTTCCAATGATTGAAGTTGCCGCGGCTCTTGTTGAAAAATCTGACACAATCATCATTGTAGGAACCTCGATGCAGGTCTATCCCGCAGCAGGTTTGGTACAATATGCAAAAGCCGATGCACATATTTATTTTGTTGATCCGAAGCCCTCAATTTCAAAAAACAGAAGAATCACGGTTTTTGCAGAAAATGCTTCTACAGGAATTCCAAAGGTTGTTGAACTTTTAAAATAGAAAAACTATGCTTCCCGAAGATTTAAAGGAAAAATTGATGGAGGTTGACAGCAGTCGCAAAAAGAGGCTGGAAATTGCGTTTTGGATAACCAAAAAACCTCATTATGTGCGTGAAACACTGCAATGGTGTTTTACAGAAGAAAATGAACTTTTAGTTCAATCTGCTTGGGTGTTGGAAGTTATCTGTGAGTATAAAGCTAAAAACTTCTTTAAATATATGCATTTGTTTTTTGAGCAGCTTCCCAACATAAAAAACGATTCTGCGTTGCGTTCCTGCGCAAAAATATGTGAAATGCTTTGCCATTATCATTTTATGCATGAGTTTGGCATAGTTTCCAATGTCTTAAGTAAAAAGGAAAGACAGCGAATTACAGAATGTTGCTTCGATTGGCTAATCACCGACCAGAAAGTCGCTTGCCAGGCCCCTGCTATGCAATGCCTCTATTACTTGGGATGGGATCACGACAAAAAATGGATTTATCCCGAATTGCGAAATATTCTTACCGAAAACGCACCAAATAAAAGCGCAGGCTACCAAGCACGGGCTCGAAAAATCTTGAAGCGGATCCATAAATATAATTAGCTACTGTTAAAATAATTATAAGCAATCACAACAAGCATAGATAATTTTATAGCTTTATGAATCACTAAACCTAACAAACAATTCTATGAAAAAGTATCTTTTGATTTTTGTCGCCATTGTTTCAATTGCTATTATTTCCTGTAAAAATGAAACCGAAAAAGAAGAACCTGAGGTTGTGTCCCCTGAAGAAGCCGATATTATGGAAAGCGATGTGAACGCCCCCGAAATAGCATGCTATCGCTATGTTTCTAAAAAAGACACGGTGTTACTGCAAATGGAAAAAATGAGCGATGATGTGGCTGGAACGCTGAGCTACAATTACTTTGAAAAAGATAAAAACGAGGGCACTTTTGAAGGAATAATGGTTGGCGATACACTTTTTGCAGATTATACTTTTGGTTCCGAAGGCACAGTTTCGGTTCGCGAAGTTATGTTTGTGAAAAAAGGAAACAAGCTTGTGGAAGGTTATGGCGAAGTGGAAGAAGTAGAAGGCAAAACAAAGTTTAAAAGCAAGACTAAATTCACTTTTAATAACGCTATGCCTTTAGAAGAAATAAACTGTGATGAAAATTAATTTAAAGCAAATCGATTTATGATACAAGAATATTGGCTCAACCTTCCCGTAAAGGATATAAAGCGATCTAAAAAGTTTTTTGCCGAAATTGGTTTTTCTTTCAAAACCGAACGCGAAACCGATACTATGACTGCACTATTGGTAGGGAAAGCAGCCATGCCCATTATGCTTTTTGAAGAAAAAATATTTCAGAATGTGGTACAGAACCCGATTTCTGATGCATCAAAAACAACTGAAATAATGATTTCCTTTGATGCCGAAAGCAAAAAAGAAGTGGACGAAATGGCTGAAAAAGTTAAAAAAGCTGGTGGAAACGTTTTCAGCAAGCCCCAAGATATCCAGGGTTGGATGTACGGTTTCGCTTTTAGTGATTTAGATGGCCATCGGTGGAATATGCTTTATATGGATTTAGAAAAAATGTCAAAGTAATGCAATATCCAAATCCTAAAAACACCGAAGAATACATAAGCCAGTTTCCGAAAAAAGTTGGTGATATTCTGGAACAATTTCGCAATACAGTAAAGAAAGTTGCGCCAAAGGCTGTGGAAACAATAAGTTATGGAATGCCTGCATTTAAGTTGAACGGCAAGCCGTTAGTCTATTTTGGAGCTTATGAAAAGCACATTGGCTTTTATGCACTTCCTTCGGGAAATGAAGCTTTTCAAATGGAACTTTCAAAATATAAAACAGGGAAAGGTTCCATACAATTTCAGCTGAACGAGGAAATTCCATATAGCTTGATTGAAGAAATAGTAAAATTTAGAGTTTTGGAGGTTGAAAAGAAAACTAAAAGCAAAGATGAAAGTCTCACCTGAAGTCAAATAAAAACATCAAAAGAAAAGCCTTGGAATAAATTCAAGGCTTTTCTTTTAAGTAATATCTGAAATTAGGCTTCCACTGGTATCCCTGCATTTTTTATTGCTGCAAAACCGCCAGCAACATTCACCACATTGTGAATGCCCCTACTTTTCAGGATAGAGGCGGCAATTACGGAGCGATAACCACCCGCGCAATAGAGATAACACTTGTCGCCATCGGGAAAAGCATTGACGTATTGGCTCAGGAATCCCAAAGGCGCGTGGGCTGCACAGGATATTCGGCCATTGGCATACTCGCCATCATTCCGCACGTCGAAAACAGAAATTTTGTTTTCCAGTTTTTCCTTAAAGGTATCTGCATCTATAGATTCCAAAGTGTCAAGTTCCTTTCCACCTTTTTTCCAGGCTTCAATGCCACCCAGCAAATAACCGAGAGTTCTATCAAAACCAACTCTGGACAATCTGGTAACGGCTTCTTCTTCCCTGCCGGGGGAAACAACTAAAAGTATTTTTTGTTCTACGTCTGCCAACAAAGCGCCAACCCAAGGTGCAAAGCCGCCGTCCAATCCAATAAAAATGGAGCGTGGAATGTGGCCGTCAATATATTCAATTTGATTGCGAACGTCCAGTACAATGGCTTCGGTTTCATTTGCTATTCTTTCAAAAGTTTCTGGCTCCAATGGTTTTGTTCCTTGTGCAATCACTTCGTCAAAAGCGGTATAGCCTTCACGGTTCATTTTAACGTTCATAGGGAAATACAAAGGCGGTGGGGCCAAGCCTTCGGTTACTTCTTTTATAAATTCTTCGCGGGTCATATCTGCTCTCAGGGCATAATTCATCTTTTTTTGATTGCCCAAAGTATCAACGGTTTCCTTCATCATATTTTTTCCGCAAGCGGAACCAGCACCGTGGGCCGGGTAAACAATTACATCATCTGCCAACGGCATTATTTTGTTCCGAAGGCTGTCAAACAAAATTCCCGCTAAATCTTCCTGAGTAACTTCATTTGCTTTTTGCGCAAGATCTGGGCGACCTACATCTCCCAAAAACAGTGTATCGCCAGTAAAGATTGCGTAATCTTTTCCATTTTCATCTTTCAACAAATAGGTTGTGCTTTCCATGGTGTGGCCTGGGGTATGGATAGCAGTAATGGTTATATCGCCCAATTTATAAATCTCTTTATCTTCAGCCAGGATTGCTTCAAAAGTTGGGTTTGCAAGTGGCCCATAAACTATAGAAGCTCCGGTCTGCTGCGCAAGAGTTACATGCCCACTTACAAAGTCAGCATGAAAATGGGTTTCAAAAATATATTTAATCTTAGCGTTGTCGTTTTTGGCGCGTTCCAAATAAGGCTTCGTTTCCCTCAATGGATCAATAATTGCGGCTTCTCCGTTGCTTTCTATGTAGTATGCACCTTGGGAAAGGCATCCGGTGTAAATTTGTTCTACCTTCATTGTTTCTCTATTTTTGGCAAATATAAGGATTGTCTATTTTAGAAAAATAAAACAATATATTCAAAGTGTCTATTTTCACAAAACTTTTGCATTAAGGCTTCCAACTTATTTTATCTTTACCCGTTAACCTGTAAACCTGAAATAAATAATTATGCAGAAATTAGCTTTTATATTGATAACGTTTCTATTGGTTTCTTGTTCTTTAGATAATAAGCAGGAAAAGGTGGTTCGCGAACTTGCAAAAAAAGATGCTGTTGAAAAATTGCAACTTCCAGAAGGCACAAAGTTTATTGAGGAGCATATTGAATTAACCGAAACCGAAACTGGTGAAGCTTCCATCGGGATAACTTATATAGTGAAGGTTACCGTAAAATCACAAGATCGTGAAGGCAACGAAATTTTAAAAACATATACCTTAAACTATAAAAAAATTGGCGAAGATGGTTTGGCGCCAGAAGACTACGAACTTATTTCTTTTGAATAATTATAACTCCCCAACTTTATGAAGCTTATATTCTTCTTTATTTTTTCGCCTTTTATTTTATGCTGTAATGCCTCACAAAACTCTAATGGCCCAAAAAAAACCAACGTTGATTACGCAAACACAATAACCGCACAAGACCTTAAAAAGCATTTATACATCTATGCTGCAGACGAAATGGAAGGCAGAATGACTGGGTCCAAAGGCCAAAAAATGGCAGTGGAATATATCCGTGATTTCTATAAAAGCGAAGGAATTGCAGCAGCCCCAGGAACTAACAATTATTTCCAGGATATTCCCGTAAGTTTTTTTGCGGGGAGAAGAGATCCACAAGCTTCTGAAAATGTGGTTGCTTTTATAAAAGGTTCTGAAAAGCCTGAAGAAATTGTTGTTATTTCTGCGCATTTAGACCACGTGGGAATGGATGATGAAGGAAATGTTTTTAACGGCGCTGATGACGATGGCAGTGGCACAGTTTCTATATTAGAAATTGCCCAAGCCTTTCAACAGGCTGTAAAAGATGGCCATCCACCAAAAAGATCGATTCTTTTTCTGCACGTTACGGGTGAAGAGATCGGGCTTTACGGTTCGCGATATTATACTGAAAACCCATTATTTCCTTTGGAAAATACAGTATGCAATCTCAATATTGATATGATCGGCAGAATTGATCCCGATAAAGAGGATGATCCCAACTACATTTATTTAATAGGAAGCAACAAACTGAGCCAAGAATTGCAAGATGTTTCCACAGAAGTGAATGATAAATACACCCAATTGGAGCTGGATTACAAATACGACGACCCGAACGATCCAAACCGTTTTTATTATCGAAGCGATCATTACAACTTCGCCAAAAACAACGTGCCAATTATTTTCTATTTCAACGGCGTTCACGAAGACTATCACAAAATAACCGATACGCCCGATAAAATTGAATATGATTTAATGGCAAAACGGGCACAGTTAATTTTTTACACCGCTTGGGAAGTAGCTAATCGCGATAAAAGAATTTCAATAGACAAATAATAATAGAACCACACTAAACAGGACGGTTTAAAATACGACTGTTTGAAACAGAACAAAAGTGGCGCAGGCTGAATAGTTGAAAAAATCGACAAAACCTTGACCCAGAAACCTTCAGGTTGAAACGAAAAAATCCTCCCCAAATAGGGAGGATTTTTTTTTTCGGGTGAAAGACCGGGTTCCCTTCGACTGCGCTCAGGATAAACTTCTCACCCGGCAAGTAAATTAAAGCTGTAACATAAAAAAAAGCTTCTCATTTCTGAGAAACTTTTAGTTTCGGGTGGAAGACCGGGTTCCCTTCGACTGCGCTCAGGATAAACTTCTCACCCGGCAAGTAAATTAAAGCTGTAACATAAAAAAAAGCTTCTCATTTCTGAGAAGCTTTTAGTTTCGGGTGGAAGACCGGGTTCGAACCGGCGACCTCTTGAACCACAATCAAGCGCTCTAACCAACTGAGCTACAACCACCATTTATTGTGCTTTAAAACACAACTTCACTAAGCGGACGCAAATATAAATCAATTCTAACGGTTGCGCAATACTCTTTTTGAAGAAAATTAAATTAAATCGAAAATCGAATTCACCGCTGGATAGCGTTCCGCAGTAAAACCCTCACCATATTCAGTGCCGATAAGCCTTCCCAAATCCTGTGCACGATATGTTATGCTATCCCTAAAATTTGTAGAGGAAATTGGTGTTTCCGGCTCGTCTGCTTCTTTTTGGTGAAATTGGCTTTTATATGCAAAAACCGTTTCCAATTTTTTCGCCATAAATTCCGTAACATCAACTACAAAATGGGGCTCAATGTTTTTCCATTGAATGTAATGATACACGTGTTTTGGCCGCCAAGCCTTTTGATGATTGCTTTCGTAGATACTTTCAATCTTCTGCAATCCGCTCAAAAAGCAGGCATCGGAGGCAAGCTTGCTCGCTTTTCCGTGGTCTATGTGTCTATCATCAATGGCGTTACAAAGAACCACTTCAGGCTGATATTTTCTGATAATTTTAATAATTTCAAGTTGCGAAGCGGCATTGTTCACCAAAAACCCATCGGAAAATTCAAGATTGTGCCGAAACTTAACTCCTAAAATTTTTGCAGCATCGGCAGCTTCCTTGTCGCGTATTTCAGCAGTGCCACGCGTACCTAGTTCGCCACGGGTAAGATCTAAAATTCCAACTGTTTTACCGTTGCTTATTTCCTTTGCCAAAGTTGCCGCACAGCCCAATTCTACATCGTCAGGGTGTGCGCCAATGGCGAGTATATCAATTTTCATAAGTCATGCCCGCGAAGGGGGTATCTTTTAAATTAAACTAAATTTTTCTTCGAAACCTTTTGAAAAGCTCCTTCCAAATCGGCAATTATATCTTCTACTTCCTCAATTCCCACTGAAAAGCGAAGCAAACCATCACTAATGCCCTGTTCTTTTCGCGCATCGGGAGTCAATAACCCATGAGAGGTTTTTGCTGGGGAAAGAATGGTAGATTCCACTCCCGCGAGGCTCATCGACGGTTTTATCATTTTTAAAGCTTTTAAAAAACTGCCTACATTCAAAGATTCATTTATTTCAAAGGAAAGCATTCCCGTGTAACCGCCCATCTGTTTTTTCGCAAGTTCGTGATCGGGGTGGCTTTTCAAGCCCGGATAGTAAACTTTTGTTACCAAAGGATGTTTATCCAACCATTTGGCCATTTTTTTTGCGTTTTTATTTTGGGCATTTACGCGTAACGCCATAGTTTTCATACTGCGTTCCAAAAGCCAAACGGTATAATCGCTAAGGCTTCCGCCCAAGTTTTTTGCAAGATTCCAGATTATTTTTATGTGTTCTTCGCTAGCAGCCACCGCACCAGCCAAAATATCACTATGGCCACCCATATATTTTGTGGCGGAGTGAATCATAATATCAATTCCAAAATCAGCCGGAGTTTGGTTTACTGGGGAAGCAAACGTATTATCTATCATGGTAACGATTCCTAGCGGTTTTGCAATTCGCGAAATCATTTCCAAATCTGTTATCCGCATCAACGGATTGGAAGGGGTTTCAACAAATATCACTTTGGTGTTCTTCTGGATTTTATCAGAAAAATCCTTTTCCGAAAAACCTTCGGCAAAGGAATACTCTATTCCGAATTTGTGAAATTCCTCAACCACAAAATTATACGTTCCGCCATACAAAGTCTGAGGAAGCACAACGTGGTCGCCTTTGTGTAAAAAAGCCATCATTGTAGTGCTCACGGCTGCCATCCCACTTCCGAAGATAAGACCCGCTTCACTTTTTTCAAGCATTGCGATTTTTTTACAGAGCGCCTCTTGGTTCGGAGTATTGAAATAACGCGGATACCGCTTTACTTCTACATCTTCATAGGCGTAGCTGCTGGACATATACAATGGAGAAATAGCTCCCTTGAACTGTTTGTCTTCCACCTCGCCAATGTGCGTGCAGATGGTGTTGATTCCTAAATTTTTTGATTTCATTTAAAGCAATTTTCAGTTGGTTAAAGGTATAAATAACTGAGAAGAAAACCCCAAATATCAAAAACCAAATCCCAAATAAATTCCAAATTTGAAATTTGACACTTCCCATTTAGCATTTAGTTTTTCTATCTTTATAAAAAATTTCGCTATTAAATTTATTCCATGAAATTACTGCTCACCCACATAAAAGAATTGCTCCAAGTCCGTGAAAACTGTCCGCCAAAACTGAGCGGAAAAGAAATGAAGGAACTCCCAACCCTTAAAAACGCTTGGGTATTTATTAGTCACGGCATTATTGAGGATTACGGAACCATGGACAAAATGGGGCCACACCAAGGTTTTAAAACTTTGGATTGCTCCGGAAAAACAGTGCTTCCCGCTTGGTGCGACAGCCACACGCACATTGTTTACGCTGGCAACCGCGAACAGGAATTTGTAGATAGAATCAACGGCCTCAGTTATCAGGAAATCGCAGAAAAAGGGGGCGGAATTGTGAATAGCGCTAAAAAACTGCAACAAACTTCTGAAGAAGATTTGTATCAGCAATCTGCCACACGACTGGAAGAAGTGATGTGTCTTGGCACGGGTGCTATTGAAATTAAAAGTGGATACGGATTAACCACCAATGCTGAATTAAAAATGCTGCGCGTGGCTAAAAAATTATCCGAAGAATATCCCATTACAATCAAAACTACATTTTTAGGTGCACATGCCATTCCCACGGAATACAAAGGCAATAAGGACGGTTATCTAGATTTGCTCTGTAACGAAATGCTTCCCAAAGTAGCTAAAGAAAACCTCGCAGAATATGTGGATATTTTCTGTGAAGAAGGTTATTTTTCTGTGGTCGATATGGAACGTATTCTTTCCGAAGGAAAAAAACACAAGCTCATTCCGAAAGTTCATGTTAATCAATTCAACAGTATCGGTGGAATTGCGGCCGCCGTAAAACATAAAGCGCTAAGTGTGGACCATTTGGAAGTTTTGACAGATGAAGATTTAGAGGCTTTAAAAAACACTGACACCATGCCAGTGGCACTTCCCTCCTGCTCCTATTTTTTGAGTATTCCTTACACTCCGGGCAGAAAAATGATTGATGCCGGATTGCCATTGGCGCTCGCCACAGATTACAATCCAGGTTCCACGCCAAGTGGAAATATGAATTTTGTTATTGCAACAGCGTGTATTAAAATGAGGCTTACGCCCGAAGAAGCCATAAACGCTGCAACGATAAATGGTGCTTACGCAATGGGATTGAGCAAAACCCACGGCAGCATAACCAAAGGAAAAGTGGCAAATCTTATCATTACAAAAGAAATCCCTTCATACGGGTATTTGCCATATGCTTTTGGCAGTGATCTGATAGATACTGTAATCATCAACGGAAAAGAAATTTCATGAGTTCCATAAAAATATACTCTAGAAAAGATGTCGATCAATTTATTAAGACCCGTGCTGGGGAAACAAAGTTTGGGGAAAAGGTATGTTTTGTTGAAAGCATGGAAAATTTAAAAAACCATTCTTCAAAATATGTTTTATTGGGAATCCCTGAAGACATCGGGGTGCGGGCCAATTATGGGAATCCTGGGACTTCAAAAGCTTGGGAAGCCGCGTTAAAAAGCTTTTTAAACATTCAGCAAAACGACTTTGCAAAAGCCGAAAATGTGATTTTGTTAGGTGAAATTGATTGTGATCCTCAAATGCAACAGGCTGAAAACCTGTCATCAGAAGATGGGCATTATGTTGAAAAACTGGGGGAGCTTGTCTCGCAAATAGACCATAAGGTTTCCATTACCGTGAAAACAATAATCGAGTCTGGGAAATTTCCTATAATTATTGGGGGCGGCCACAACAATAGCTATGGAAACCTAAAAGGAACTACTGAAGCTCTGAAAACCCCTGTGAATTGTCTCAACTTTGATGCACATACAGATTTCCGGGCATTGGGCCACCGTCATAGTGGCAACGGATTTTCTTATGCCTTTGAAGACGGATACCTCAACCGTTATTTTACCTTCGGGCTTCATCGTAATTATACACCCCAATTTGTTTTCGATAGACTTGTGAAGCACCAAGACCGTATAAAGTTCAGTCTTTTTGAAGATATAGCCATCAATGAAAAATTGTCCTTTTCCGAAGGTATTCAAGAGGCGGAAATGTTTGTATGCAACGCATCGTTCGGATTGGAGCTGGATCTGGATTCCATCGAGGATATGGGCAGTAGCGCTATGACGCCAGGGGGGTTTTCCATTAATGATGCGCGAAAGTTCATTTCGTATTTTTCAAAAAAGGAACATTGCGTTTATTTCCATATTTGTGAAGGTGCACCACAGTTGGGAAATTTCCCTGCCCAGGTGGGAAAAACCATTTCGTTTTTAATTTCAGATGTAATAGCTTAAAATTCAAAAAAATTATCTAAATAAAAAATTATGCAACAGCAGTTAATAGAATGTGTTCCAAATATCAGTGAAGGCCGAGATGCTGAAAAAATCAAAGCCATTTCCCAAATTGTGGAAACAGTTGAAGGCGTAAAGCTTTTGGATGTTGATCCAGGAAAGGCAACCAATAGAACCGTAATCACTTTTGTAGGGGAACCTGAACCTGTAATTGAAGCTGCTTTTAGGTTAATTAAAAAAGCTTCGGAACTTATCGACATGTCCAAACACAGTGGTGCGCACCCCCGTTTTGGCGCAACCGATGTATGCCCTTTGGTACCGATTGCCAACATTACTTTGGAAGAAACTGCCAAATACGCCCATAAACTGGGTGAAAGAGTGGGAAAAGAGTTGGGTATTCCAGGATATTTTTATGAAAAGGCCGCGAAAGAGGAAAAGCGTAAAAACCTCGCCAACTGCCGTTCGGGAGAATATGAAGGCCTACCTAAAAAACTGGTCGATAAAGACTGGAAACCAGATTTCGGACCTGCCGAATTCAGTGATAAAGTTGCAAAAACGGGTGCTACGGCCATTTCGGCACGGGATTTTTTAATAGCCTATAATGTAAACCTCAACACCACTTCCACAAGACGGGCAAACGCCATAGCTTTCGATATTCGTGAAGCTGGGCGCGTAAAACGCGAAGGAAACCCGATTACCGGAAAACAGATTTTGGACAAAAACGGTGAGCCTGTTCGGATCCCAGGAAAATTAAAAGCCGTAAAAGGTATTGGTTGGTATATTGAGGAGTATGGCATCGCCCAAATTTCGTATAACCTTACTAATATTTCGATTACCTCTATGCACGTAGCCTTTGACGAAACCTGTAAGGAAGCCGAAAAACGTGGCCTTCGTGTAACAGGATCTGAACTCATTGGATTAATTCCCTTGCAGGCAATGCTCGATGCCGCGGATTATTTTTTAGTGAAACAACAACGCTCTTTGGGAATTTCAGAAAGTGAAAAGATAAAAATTGCCATCAAATCATTGGGACTGGACGATTTAAAACCTTTCAATCCACAGGAAAAGATCATAGAATACATGCTTGATAAAGGTGAAAAAAAGTTGATCGATCTTAAATTAAATGATTTTGCCGATGAAACCGCTGGGGAATCACCAGCCCCTGGCGGGGGCTCTATCGCTGCCTATGTTGGTACTTTGGGAGTCGCCTTGGGAACCATGGTCGCAAATCTTTCGGCCCATAAGGCAGGCTGGGACGAAAAATGGGAGTTCTTTTCAAAATGGGCTGAAAAAGGACAGGCTTATAAAAACAAATTGTTGTATTTAGTTGATGAAGACACCAACGCCTTTAACAAAATAATTGATGGGTTTAGGATGCCAAAAGGTTCTGAAAAGGAAATAAACGACAGGAAAGCCGCTATTGAAGAAGCAACTAAATACGCAACACAAATTCCTTTTCAAGTAATGGAAACCGCCTATCAATCTATGGAAGTAATGCAAGCTATGTTAAAAGATGGTTTGCAAAATTCTTTGTCTGATGCAGGAGTAGGAATTCTATGTGCCAGAACCGCTGTAATAGGAGCCTATTTTAATGTTCGGATCAATGCTAAGGATATTAAAGACAGAAAATTTGCTGATGATATTCTAAAGAAGGCCGAAAAAATTTATAAGGCCGCCATTAAAATAGAACAAGAAACAATTGAATATATAGATGGCAAGATGTAACCTGAATTTCTTAAAGTATTGTAAAAGTGGATCTTGCCAATATTGGTTATCGGTTACTTCAAAAGTTTGTTCCACACTATTCAAAAAATTCTAACGTGAGCTATTTTCATATTTGCGAAGGTTCACCATCAGCGGGGGTTTTTTCCACTCAAGTTGGGAAGGTGATTGCTTATTTGGCGAGTGATTTATTTTTATGAATATCTAGTAAATCAAACCTACTTATTTAGCAGAATCTTTAAAAAAAATTCTTTCATTAACAATAAAAAATATAATTAAATAATTATAAATCAGTATTTTGTCTTAAATTTAGTACAACCAAATTAATTTTCTGAGAATTTATTTAAATGTGCGCCAAATTATCGGTCCCAATGGATTTACGTTAAATCCTTAAAAGATAAAGTCATGAAAAAATTAATTGTAATACTTGTTATTGTAACTGCTCTGTTTTCCTGTTCTAAAAATGATGATAGCCCTTCCGATCCCGCAGGTCCGGTTGATATCAAAGGAAAATATTTGGTCTTGACATCTCCCTCAAGCCTTGATAGATATGCATATATTGATGATGATTATATTTCTCTGCTAGGTGAAGTGGGTAATTATGGAACACGGTTTAGGAACGATATAGAATATACTAGGGTTAGTGATACTGAACTTACTATTTACTCCAATTCCTTTTCTATTTCTTTTGTTGGCAATAAATTAATTCTAGACGGAGGTATTGCGGGAAAATATGAGTTTATTACAGAATCTTCCGCACCCACAGCCAACGAATGGGTTACAAAAATAAATCCGGAAGTAATGTTACAACAATCCAGTTTTGCAATGGATGCAATTGCAGATATGACCTATTATGGCGGATTTGTCTATACTGATGGACATAGAGATTTAGGCGGAAATTATGTAATTACTAAAATCGATCCTCAATCTGGGGCAATACAAGATATAGCGATTGCACCTGCCAATACTACTACTTTAGGCTATGAAGACAATATTGAATATGTTGGAAGCAATGAATTTTGGGTGTATCAAAGAGGGGGTGCAAATGATATTATGTATGAATTCGACACTTCTTTTAACAATACCAATACAGTTATCATGCCTTTCCTATATGGAACCGTATATCATTTAGGTTCAAATGAATCTGAATTATGGGGATCGTTTTATTCTGAAATTAGAAAATATGATTTTATTGCTCAAGACTGGGGAGGTACAGTTGATTTAAGTGTGCAATTGTTGGATGGATTAGATGTGGATAATCAATATTTATACATTTCTGGACAAGGGATTATCCACAAATACAGTTTAAACCCTTTTAAAGGAGTGGCTGCCTATGATATCTCTATGGATAATAAGTATATCCTGAATGGTTTTACTTTAACGAATGGCAATCAAATTATAGCTTCAGCCTATAATTACAATACTACCAAATTCGAAATAATAAAAATTACCTTACCCTAATTACAGCAATATTTTTAAGAATAAATTCCGCAATTCTGAAAAAGAGCTGCGGAATTTTTTAATTATTACATTTACTTCAAATAAAGCATAGTTTCCAAATCAAGCACTCAGGGCGATTGCTTATTTGGTGAGTGATGCATTGGCAAAATTTACTTTTAAATTTGAATCGTAAAGTTGTTGCTTTGAATTGCATCCCAAAAAATAATTACGATATTTACAATCAGTGAATTGCAAGATTCATTCTATAAAATCTATACTACTAAATCTTTATTGATGAAAAACTACAAAATCCCCTTCAACTTAATTGTACTTGCTTTATTTTCCGCACTTCTTTTTTCAAGCTGTAAAAACGCTTCCGAAGAAAAAATAGCAGAAAAAGAAACCGGAAAGATGGAATATCCCGCAGAGTGGATGTACAACCAGCGGGCCTATCCAAATAATTACATCAATAAAGAAGCTTATAAAGAAGCTGTTCTTCAATCCAAACAAATTCTTGCAAATAGATCCCCAGAAGCGGCTGGCGAGTGGACGTTTGTTGGGCCATTAAACACTGGAGGACGCGTTACAGACGTTGCGATTGCACCTGATAATGACAACCATCTTTACGTGGCAACAGCAACTGGCGGAATTTTCAGGAGTTATGATGCTGGCGCAAACTGGATCCCTATTTTTGACGAAGTAACTAAACCTTCTATTGGCGATATTGCAATAGCTCCATCAAACGCACAACGAATTTATGCAGGAACCGGTGAAGCCAACGGAAGCGCTACAGACGGTGCCTATTTTGGGGATGGAATATACAGAAGCGATAATGCGGGCGATACTTGGACAAATGTAGGTCTGCCAGAAAGTAATCACATAGGCCGCATAGTTGTTGACCCCACAAATCCAGACCGTGTTTTTGTGGCTGCTACGGGACAACTCTACGGTAAAAACGTTGAACGCGGAATATATAGAACCACAAATGGTGGAACAAACTGGGAAAAGGTATTATTCGTAACCGATTCAACAGCGGCAATAGATGTGGCTATGAATGTTGCGAATACAAATATAATTTACGCAGCAATGTGGGAGCGCACCCGCAAACCTTGGCAGCGTGATTATGGCGGGGTAACTTCCGCAATACATCGTTCTATGGATGGTGGCACAACTTGGATGCAACTTGGAGCTGCCAATGGCTTACCCGCTCCAAATGCTCAAACCGGACGCATAGGGATTGCCGTTTCAGAATCTGATCCATCCACGGTTTATGCGCGATTTACTACCAATGAAATTACCAATGAATTCAATGGTCTATACAAATCCACAGACAATGGCAACACCTGGACGCTTGTTACTCCTGCAGGCGCATTAAGTGGGATTGACGCAAATTTTGGGTGGTACTTTGGAAATGTTCGGGTTAACCCCACCAATTCCTCTGAAGTTTATATTGTAGGTTTCGATATTGTAAAGTCTATCAATAGCGGTGCTTCGTGGCAGACCTTGAACGGTATGCACGTGGATCATCACGCATTGGATTTTTCGCGGACCAATAGCAATTTTATGCTCTCTGGAAACGACGGTGGCGCATATATTTCAAATAATGGCGGTAATAGCTGGACTAAATTTTTAAATCTTCCTATTACCCAATTTTATAATATTGAAGTTGACAAAACCCAACCTGAAAGACTTTACGGAGGAACGCAAGACAATAACACCATTAGAACCGTTACGGGCGGCGCAAGCGATTGGAACTCCATTTGGGGGGGCGATGGTTTTCACGTAAATGTGGACCCTGTGGACAACAATTATATTTATGTGGAATCGCAATACGGGAACTTGGGAAGAAGTACCAATGGCGGAAATTCATTCAACGGCGCTACAAATGGAATTAGTAGCGGTGACCGAAATAACTGGAATACACCCGTTATTATTTCACCTTTTGACCACGAAATCCTTTATTATGGAACCAATCGGTTATACACTTCCAATAAAGCATCAAACTGGTCTGTTATAAGTCCCGATTTAACGGACGGACTTCATCCAAGTGGTTCTTTGGCTTTCGGAACGCTTACCGCTATTGCTTCTTCATACAACAATCTAGATGTGATTTATACTGGAAGCGATGACGGAAACGTAAACGTAACCTTTAATGGCGGAACAACCTGGACTGACATAAGTGTTGGCCTTCCCGATCAATACATCACTTCCATTGCGATGGTTCCGAGTAATGATATGACTGCCTATGTAACTGTTTCGGGGTTTAAATATTTGGATTATACCCCGCGCGTTTTCAAAACCACGGACGGAGGGCAAAATTGGACTGATATTTCATCAAATTTGCCAAATATTCCTGTGAACGATATTATTACTTACCCAGCTGAAAATATACTTTTTGTCGCGACTGATTTAAATGTTTGGTATTCCAAAGACGATGGTGCCAGTTGGACGATTTTAGGAAACAACCTTCCGCTCACGGTGGTTATGGATTTAAAATTCCACGAACCTACCAAAACGCTTTATGCTGGAACTTTCGGAAGAGCGATGCACAAATTCGACGTTAGTGATATTTTAAGTGTGGGTGAAAATGAAATAGCTTCAAGCACAGTAAAAATCTACCCAAATCCCGCAACTTCAGAGTTTACAATTTCGCAAAGTCTTTCTTCGGAAGGAACTGTTCAGCTTTTTGATATTTCGGGGAAAAAGATAAAGGAATTGTTCTATGGAAATTTCGGCGCTAATAAAAACATCACAGTAAAAACCGATGGAATTGCAGCAGGAATTTATCTTGTGAAAGTGAATATTGGGAAGCAATCTGTTACGAAGAAATTGATTATCAATAAATAAAGTCAATCTTTTTCAAAATAAAAAAAAACCGATTCAAGAACAGAATCGGTTTTTTTTTATTTCTAATTATTTCTACTGTTTTTCACAAACTACGCCCCAAATTGGCAATGCATTTTTCGCGGTATTTATCTTTACGTTTTCTTCATCAATCACCTTAAAATCTGAAGCACTTGCATATTGTGCATCGAAGATGGCCGCTAATGAAAACTTAGGATTTTTAAAGTTCAGCGTTTTCCAGCTTCCATCAGATGTGTACGTTCCCTTTTCTGAAATTTTTACAGTTTCTTCCCCAGTTCCGGGTTGTGGAATACTTTTAAAATCAAATTTGAAAGTATTGTTTTCATAAAGCTGTATGGAGATTGAGGCAACGCCATTTCCCAAACTTTTATAGGAAACAGTCTCGTTGTTCCCCAGAACAACTTCTTTAGATTCATTTGATGATTTCATTGCGGTTTTTTTGCTTCCACAAGATGAAACGCCAATTACCAGAACAAGTAGAACTATATTTTTCCACATAGATTAGCGTATCAATTTTTTGTATTTTATTCGCTTCGGCATCAAATCGCCGCCCAAACGTTTCTTTTTGTTTTCTTCGTATTCGCTGAAACCGCCTTCAAAATAATACACTTCACTATTTCCCTCAAAAGAAAGAATGTGTGTGCAAATTCTATCCAAAAACCAACGGTCGTGGCTAATAACCACTGCACAGCCAGCAAAGTTTTCCAGACCTTCTTCCAAAGCCCGAAGCGTGTTTACGTCCAAATCGTTTGTTGGCTCATCCAGTAAAAGCACGTTTCCTTCTTCTTTTAAAGTCATTGCAAGGTGAAGTCTGTTTCGTTCTCCACCAGAAAGCATCGATACTTTTTTGTTCTGCTCGCTTCCACTGAAGTTAAAACGACTTAAATATGCACGGGAATTAACTTGTCTTCCGCCCATCATAATCAATTCCTGGCTATCACTAAAATTTTCCCAAATGGTTTTATCGGGGTTTATGTTTGAGTGTGCTTGGTCTACATAGGCAATCTTCGCGGTTTCTCCCACTTCGAAAGTACCTTTATCAGGTGTTTCTTCACCCATAATCATTTTGAAAATAGTTGTTTTACCGGCACCGTTCGGCCCTATAATTCCAACGATTCCAGCTTGCGGAAGTTTGAAATTCAAGTCTTCATATAGCAATTTATCTCCAAACGCTTTTGAAACGCCTTTCGCCTCTATAACATTTGTCCCCAAACGCGGACCGTTCGGGATGTATATTTCCAGCTTTTCGTCCAATTGTTTTTGGTCCTGGCTCAATAGTTTGTCGTAATTCTGCAAACGGGCCTTTTGTTTTGTCTGGCGACCTTTTGCACCTTGGCGAACCCACTCCAACTCTCGCTCTAATGTTTTTTGACGTTTGCCAGCTTGTTTTGATTCCTGCGCCAATCGTTTTGATTTTTGATCTAACCACGAAGAATAATTTCCTTTCCACGGAATACCTTCTCCCCTGTCCAATTCCAAAATCCAACCCGCAACATTATCTAGAAAATATCTATCGTGGGTTACGGCAATCACGGTTCCTTTGTATTCTGCAAGGTGATGCTCTAACCAATGCACGCTTTCAGCATCCAAGTGGTTCGTTGGCTCATCGAGCAACAATACATCAGGTTCTTTCAAGAGTAACCTGCAGAGTGCAACCCTTCTTCGTTCCCCTCCAGAAAGTACGCTTATGAGTTTATCGGGTTCGGGTGTGCGCAAAGCATCCATCGCTATTTCCAGTTTGGTGTCTAGTTCCCAAGCGTTGGTGGCGTCAATTTTATCCTGCAGCTTTGCCTGCTTTTCCATCAGCTCGTCCATCTTTGCAGGGTTTTCATAAACCTCCGGCAAACCGAACATGTCGTTTATTTTGTTGTATTCGTCAAGAATATCAACCACCTCCTGAACGCCTTCCTTTACCACTTCAAGGACGGTTTTGGTTTCGTCCAGCTTGGGTTCTTGTTCAAGATATCCAACCGTATAACCGGGTGCGAAAACCACATCTCCCTGATAGTTTTTTTCTTCGCCTGCAATAATTCGCAATAAAGTGGATTTACCACTTCCATTTAGCCCGAGGATACCAATTTTGGCACCGTAGAAGAAGCTTAGGTATATATTTTTAAGTACGGGAGTCTGGGCACTTTGATAGGTTTTGGTCAAGCCAGACATTGAGAAAATTACTTTTTTATCGTCGCTCATTTTGGTTAATCATTAAATGTTAATTGGATATTTGGTGATTGGTTAATTCGTGTTTTTAATGAAGATTCTGTAGCCTTAAAACAACAAGCATTTGCCCCGTGTGATAAGCCGTATGTTCAATGACGAGCATTATTTCACGCAAAAGGGTTTGTTCGCCTTTTCCATTTTTCACGGGTTGCATCAGTTTGTTTTTTTCATTCAAAAGGAAGTTTTTCAATCGTTCACGATCTGTGGTGTATTCGGCTTTTAGAGTTTCCCATTCGTCAGCACTCCTGCATATTTTTTCCTTCGGCCAATAATACTCGGGCCATCTGGGTTCAGTATAATCGTCTGAACAAGTGAATTTCACAATATCCTTTTGAGTAAAGACGATATGATAAAACAACTCATAAAGCGAATACGGCAAGTTTCCCGGCCGTGTGTTGATGTCTTCAAAAGAAATTTTCTTCAACATTTCGGTCACGGGCATAAAAGCCTCGCCTCCAATGAGGTGCTTGACAAGCCGTTCGCGTAGTTGTTTTTCTTCAGACATTGATTCGTTAATTCGGGATTCGTACATTGGTTACTGAACACTGATTACTGAATTTCCCCTTTGGGGTTAGGGGCTACACCCTTCCCTTCAGTGCATTAAATACCCAAGCTATTGCAAAGAAGCCAATACCCACGGCAGCAAAGCCCCAGCCGGCCACGTCGTCATACCTGAAAGCGCCTAACCCTATAAGTACCACCCCAACAACCATCATTATAAAAGTGGCCCAAGCCAGTACAGTATTTTTATTCATTCCCATATTCTATTTTCTTTGGTTTAATTTAAGTTGCAAATTTACACTCAAAAGCAAATATCGGCAATATATAATGGATTTTCGTTAACAAAATGTCATAGTTTGAAAGAGAACCATGATACAAGACCGCTTCGCCACAAGAACTAGAACAGATTCGTCTTCAAACAAAAAAAAGAGGATAATCTAACCTTGGGTTCTAATCCCTTCTAGGCCTGTTTTCTTTAGCCCTGTTTCCCTTCAATCCTGTTTCTCTTCAGTCCAATTTCGATAAACTTTTCAATATTTTCTCGTATTCCCAAAGTGAGTTCGCGGCATTTTGTATTTTAGCGCAAACTTACATTTTCAATGGATTTGAACTTCAACAAAAACGAAGACCACAATAAACTTTTAGTTTCCGACCTAAAGAACAGACTGGCAAAAATAAAACTTGGTGGTGGTCAAAAACGAATTGACAAACAGCATTCACAGGGCAAACTCACAGCCCGTGAACGCATTGCATATTTGCTGGACCCCAATAAACCGAGTATTGAAATCTGTGCATTTGCAGGCGACGGAATGTACGAGGAACAAGGAGGCGCTCCCAGTGGTGGCGTGATTGTGAAGATTGGTTATGTGAAAGGGAAGCAGTGCATTGTGGTTGCAAATGATGCCACCGTGAAAGCAGGGGCTTGGTTCCCGATTACCGCAAAAAAGAACCTTCGGGCGCAGGAAATTTCAATTGAAAACCGTCTGCCAATCATCTACTTAGTAGATAGCGCAGGAGTTTATCTTCCTATGCAGGACGAAATTTTCCCAGATAAGGAACACTTCGGAAGGATTTTTAGAAACAACGCCGTTATGAGCAGTATGGGCATCACGCAGATTTCGGCAGTGATGGGCAGTTGCGTGGCTGGTGGCGCCTATCTTCCCATTATGAGCGACGAAGCTTTGATTGTTGACAAAACCGGCAGTATTTTCCTCGCGGGAAGTTATTTGGTGAAAGCTGCCATTGGCGAAAGTATCGAAAATGAAGAGCTGGGTGGCGCAACAACACATTGTGAAGTGAGTGGCGTTACGGATTACAAAGCAAAAGACGATAAAGACGCGCTAGATAAAATAAAAAATATTATTTCTAAAATTGGCGATTTTGACAAAGCAGGCTTCAACCGTGAAAAGGCTGTAAAACCAAAAGAAAAACAAGAAGATATTTACGGCATCATCCCAAAAGCGCGCACAGAACAATACGATATGCGCGAGATAATAAAACGCCTTGTGGACGATAGTGATTTTGAGCAATACAAGGAAGGTTACGGCCAAACAATCTTAACAGGCTATGCCCGCATTGACGGCTGGGCCGTTGGTATTGTTGCCAATCAACGCACCTTGGTAAAAACCACCAAAGCGAAAACCAAACCCAGCGAAATGCAGTTTGGCGGCGTAATTTATAGCGACAGTGCTGATAAGGCCACTCGTTTTATAGCCAACTGCAACCAAAAGAAAATTCCTTTAGTATTTCTACAAGACGTAACTGGTTTTATGGTAGGTAGTAAAAGCGAGCATGGAGGAATTATAAAAGACGGTGCCAAAATGGTAAATGCCGTGAGCAACAGCGTAGTGCCTAAGTTCACGATTATAATAGGAAACAGCTACGGCGCGGGCAATTATGCAATGTGTGGAAAAGCTTACGACCCACGGTTGATAGTAGCCTGGCCAAGTGCCGAACTTGCTGTGATGAGCGGAAACAGTGCTGCCAAAGTATTGCTTCAAATTGAAACAGCTTCGCTTAAAAAGAAAGGCGAAACAATAACCCCCGAAGTGGAAAAAGAGCTCTATGACAAAATTAAGGCTCGCTACGACAGGCAGATCTCTCCTTATTACGCAGCTTCGCGAATTTGGACCGATGCTGTAATTGATCCCTTGGACACCCGAAAGTGGATTTCTATGGGGATTGAAGCCGCGAACCATGCGCCTATTGAAAAGACTTTTAATTTGGGGGTTATTCAGGTTTAAAAACTAGAAGGGCTTATTTATTAATTCGCTGGTTTTCAATATATTTGGTTTATCAATTTAATTTCAAACCAATCCCGCTATGAAATTCAATCCCGCCACACTTCGTAAAATGGGCTGGCGCTGTTTCGCCCTTATGTGGATTCCTTTTATTACTTTGTTTATAGGTATGTGGGGAATGCCCGAAGGCTCTTATGATTTTGATGAACTTCCGGAACTTACCCAATATTCCCTTGTGGCATTGGGATTTTTTTTTGTTTTAACTTTTATCTTTTTTATTGGGTCGGTAGTAACCTCCCAAAGTTCTAAAAACAGATTGCTGAAAAATGGAAAAGAAGCTCCTGCAAAAATCATAAATATTTACGAAACGGGAACCACCGTGAACAATTCGTATATAGTGGGTTTTGAACTGGAAGTAATGCCTAAAAGCGCACCAAAGTTTTCAACTACCACCGAGCAACTCGTGCCCCGATTGCGCATCCACGAATTTGAAGTTGGAAAGAAAGTTTTGGTAGCTTACGACCCCGAAACTTTTGAAGCGACCATTATTGGAAAGATTGAAGGAGTATTGGATTCTTAAACCTTGATCATTCTTCAAACCTTTCCATCTTTTTTATACATTGGAATGGTTATCTTTAATAAAACTACTATAGATTATGGAAAAAAAAAACACCTCCAATTACCCCAAAATCTTTTTTAAGAACATTTACACTGATCCATCTTGCATTGGTAGCCGGCGTGCTAATTTTTGGATTGATGATGTTTTTGCAAACCAAAAACCAAGAATTAACTTTCACCTATTCTGGTGATGTGATGTTCTTTGTAGTTCCGTTTATGGCAATTGCAGGAATAGTGGCGGGCAATTATCTTTATGGAAACATTATAAAAGGATTAGCTTCCAAAAATACCTTAATGGAAAAACTGAATGGCTTTCAATCAGCTTCTGTTATAAAATATGCACTTCTGGAGGGTCCAGCTTTATTGGGCATTGTGGCTTTTATAAATGAAGGGAATCAGTACTTTTTAATTATTTCCCTATTACTCCTTGGATGGCTCATTATGCAACGGCCCACGCGAGATAAGGTAGAAAGAGATTTGATGCTGCAAGGTCCCTTAAAAAGTGAATTTCAACAGGAAGACAAGCCATTGGTTTAAAGTTTACTTCAGCAAAAAATACTTCAAAACCTCAGCCCGTTTTATTTTTCCAGTTTCCGTATAAATAAAATGTGGCACTGAATATATTTTTTTAGGTTTTTCGTAAGTGGAAAGTGTTTCAAAAGTTTCAAAATAAGCTTCAATTTTTAATTGTTTTTCACTCTCGATAATTAAAATTACCCGTTGTCCTAAAGCATCATCCTTTTCCGAAGCAATAAAAAACGGTTTGTTTATATGAAGAGAAAGCTCTTCTTCAATCGCTTCGGGATGAATTTTTACGCCACCTGTGTTTATTACATTGTCAATCCTTCCCAAAAATTTAAACGAAGTTTGCGAAAGCAATTCCACCACATCATTAGTTACAACTAATTCTTCTGAAATTTCTGAAGCGTGAATTTCCAGACAACCATTTTCAGTTTGTGAAAAATTCACCTTTGGCAATGCAGAAAAAATTGCTGATTTTTCAGTTCCGTTTAATGGACGAACTGCAATATGACTGATGGTTTCCGTCATTCCGTAAGTTGCAAATACACGAGTGTTAAGCTGCTGTATATGTTGTTCCAATTCTGATGACACCGCTCCGCCACCGATGATAAGCCTCTTCACTTTGTGCAAATCTGCCAAGGAGTGAAAAACTTGGTATGGAACCATTGCTGTAAAGTCGAAGTCACTGTCCGAATTTTCTAATGGATTCTTTCCAAGGGCAGCAGTGTGCAAATCCCAACCGGCTGTCATTGCACGCACAAGCATCATCTTTCCTGCAATATATTCCGCAGAAAGGCATAGTAGGGCTTTTGTGTTTTCCTTCAAATCAAAATAGTTCACCGTTGCCTCAGCGCTATTGACAACGTTTTCTTTCTGAAGTTTAATTTCCTTGGGAATACCTGTAGAACCTGAAGTTTTTACGATTATATAATCATTGCTGTCCAACCATTCCAAAATAAAACTTCCAATGGCAGTTTCGTCATCCCTTCCTTTTTCAACAAAATGACTCGCCCGTTCCTTTAAAGCTTCTGCAGAAAGGAATGCTTCGCCATTTAATTTAAACTTGGGATGCAATAATGGTTTCACTATTCAATAAAAGTTGAATTCGGGGTGTTTTCTTCAGCTATAGCAATGGGTTCTTCCACTTTTCCAAAAAGTTTTCCGCCCCAATCGCTCCATTTGTAGCGCCAAGCCATTATAAGAAGAAAAATAGGATACAGAATAAGTACAGGTGCAATTACATCGAACCCAGCGGATGGTTCCGAAATATCTTTTAATACAGAATTAGTTTTGAAAACCGTCCAATCTGCCGTTACCAGAAGTGCCGCTATTAAATTATTACCGGCGTGAAAGCCCAATGCGAGCTCCATTCCTTCGTCCATCAGCGTCATAATTCCCAAAAAGAAACCTGTTCCTATGTAATAGATCATAATAACGTTTCCAAGTTTATCTACCTCCGGGTTTGCCAAGTGAAGTGCCCCAAAAACGACCGAAGTAATAACAAGAGGCAACCACTTGTTTTTAGCCAAAACGCCAATTCCCTGCATTAAGTAGCCACGAAAAAGATATTCTTCAAAACTGGTTTGTAATGGAATCATAATCACTGCAATCACAGCGAGAATCAGAAAAGGAACTAAATCAAACTGCAAAACATAATCCTCAGGATTGTTGTAATAATCTAAGGCCGTAACAACGAGTGTAGTTATGGCTATAAGTCCGAAACCAAAAAACACACGCCCCCAATCCGTTTTTTTACGTGAAGTAGTAAGTTCAACAAACGGCTGTTTGTGAAAGTATTTCACCACAAGATAAACCGCCAATAAACCTATGGCAAAACTGAGCAAAATTAAAAAAAGCGTGAGGTTTGAATCCAATACGGTCATCATCACGTTTGGATCTTGAATAGACTCTATATTGCCGCCATCGGTCACTACCTTGAACATTACGGCAATTAATAATGGAATGGACCCTATTTGACTGGCAAGGAAAATAATGATAAAACCTACTAGATAGCGCCACCATTCGTGCAGGGATTTAAAAGCTTGTTGAATGTACATTTTGGGTTATTGTTTATTTTTATTTTTATTGTTTATTGAGCATTCTTAAATCTGAAAATTCCACTCAAGTGAAGGGTTGTAATGCAACGTTCCATTTAAAATTTTTAATGGACTGTCAATATTATTTGTGTAAAGGCTGCCCGTGCCCAAACCTTGCGGCAATTTACTGTTTTTTGTGAATGTATATTGCGAAATGGCGTTTAAACCCACATTGCTTTCCAGCGCCGAAGTAATCCACCAACCAGCGCTGTGTTTTTCCGCGTGGTTAATCCATGTATCGCTTCCGCGGAAACCGCCAATTAACGATGGTTTTAAGATTATAAATTGTGGCTTGATGGTATCGAGAAGTTTTCTCTTTTCTTCTTCGGAAAAAATACCGATGAGTTCCTCGTCCAACGCAATGGGAAATGGCGTTTCTTCACAAAGCCGTGCCATTTCTTGCCATTGCCCTTGTTTTATGGGTTGTTCAATTGAATGCAATTGCAAATCGGAAAGCACTTTTAGTTTTTCCAAAGCTTCTTTAGGCGAAAAAGCGCCGTTTGCATCCACGCGAAGCTCTACTTCTGAAGCTGAAAATTCTTTTCGGATGGATTTTAAAAGTTCTAGTTCAGTCTTGAAATCGATGGCGCCAATTTTCATCTTGATGCAAGTAAAACCTTGTTTCAGCTTTTCAGCAATCTGTTCTTTCATAAAACTTTTATCGCCCATCCATACCAAACCATTTATGGGGATTGAAGCTTCGCCACACGTAAACTGCGAAGGAAATAGTTCAAAAGGATTTTTTGAATTCAAAGATTTAAAAGCTGTTTCTACCCCAAATTGAATTGAAGGAAATTCCTGCAAGGCTTCGTATAAATTTGCTTCACCCAAACCCAAATCAATGTTTTCGCAAACGCCAATCAATTCTTCTTCGTAATCAGGTCGGTCATCAATGCTTAAACCTCGAAGCAGACCGCATTCGCCCACCCCAAAACCTTCTTCAGATTTAACAATAAGAAAATAGGTTTCTTTAGTATTCAAAACTCCGCGCGAAGTACCGCTGGGACTTTTGAAATTTAGGATGTGTTTTTTGAAAGAGGCTTTCAAATTATAAGTAGTTTTAGGGTTGAAGCACCAAATTTTAAAATTCCAAATTACAAAAGAGCGCTCTTTGGAAATTGGAATTTTATTTTTGGAATTTTATAGCTCAATACTCTCTCCTATTTCAAGAAGCATCAAATCTTTGTTGGCATCATAAAACTTGCGTTTTGCCTCTTCGTGGTCTATTTCAATATATCCGAACGTGTCATAATGCACGCCCAAAACCTTATCGCACTGAACAAAATCGCTGGCAATAATCGCATCGTCAATACCCATCGTAAAATTGTCGCCAATGGGAAGAATTGCCAAATCCAATTTTGTGTGCATCGGGATAAGTTTCATATCCATTGTCAACGCTGTATCTCCAGCAATGTAAATGTTTTTGTGTTCGCCTTCAATCACGAACCCACCGGGTTGCCCACCGTAGCTGCCATCGGCAAAACTGCTGGAGTGAATGGCGTTTACAAATTTCACTTTCCCAAACTCAAACTTCCAGCTACCGCCGTGGTTCATTGGGTGAACCTCAATTCCTTTTGCTTCGTAATGGTTTGTAATTTCAAAATTGCTGACGATTATTGCGCCTGTTCTTCTCGCAATTGTTGCAGCATCTAAGGTATGGTCTTGATGTGCATGGGTTAGCAAGATGTAGTCTGCTTTTAGGGTATTGACGTCAATTTTGTCTTTCGCCAGTTCGTTTCCAGTAATGAAAGGATCTACAATAATGTGTTTTCCTTTTATTTCAATGCCAAGACAGTTTTGTCCGTAGTATGTAATTTTCATAAAATATATTTTTTCACATAAAGATACTAAACAAGATTGCAAACAAAAAAGTGCTGAGCGCAACCTTCTTCAATTCGCCGTCAAGCAACATAGGCACTTTATTTTTAAAGACTGTCTTTACATTTAAAAGAAAAGGGATGAATGCAATTAAATATACATATTGTAGGGGCTCCCTATAGTTTATTGCTGTATAAATAATCGCGCAAAACATTCCTAAAAGCAACAGGAATGCGTGATACTGTTTGGCTTTTTTTATTCCCAGCTTTACCACTAAAGTGTTTTTACCTGCAGCCGCATCATTTTCAATATCGCGCATATTGTTCAAGTTTAAAACAGCCGTGCTGAAACAGCCAATCGCAATGGCAGGTAACAATAATTGCCATTGCAAGTTATGGGTGAACAAATAATAGCTTCCCAAAACGCTCAGCAATCCAAAAAACAGAAATACAAAAACATCGCCCAAGCCAGAGTAGCCGTAGGCTTTTTTGCCTACGGTATATTTTACGGCAGCAATTATAGAAACAATAGTGAGATTGAAAAACACAAAGGAAATGATGAAGTTTTCATCTCCAAAAGCCATAAAAATCAAAAAAGTAGCGAGAAAAAATGTTATAACCCCAGTAACAATCATCCCAATCTTCATCTGTTTGGGTGAAATAATTCCCGATGCTACCATGCGTTTTTCGCCTTCTCTTTTGGCATCGGTTCCCCGAACTCCATCGCCGTAATCATTTGCGAAATTTGATAAAACCTGAAAACCGACGGTAACCAAAATAGCAAGCCAGAACATACGTGATTCTAAAATAGTTGTCCCTGCTAAACAAACTACTCCGCCATATTCCAGATCCGTCTGAGCTTGTAAGAGATTGGTTTTCTCAAAAATTCCAGCACTCGCCCCAACAATAATTCCCGAAACCGAAAGTGGCAATGTTCGCAATCTGGCGGCAGCAAACCAAGCTTTAATCTTTGTCATTCATTTTTTTTTGAAGTAACAAAAGTACATTTTAAAAAGGGCTGTGCCAATTTTTTGAAATACGGTTAGTTTTTAATTTGAATAAAATGTTTCGTTATATTCGCTTATAAATTTTTTAAAACATAAACAAATGAACAACTCAACTAGTCATAACATTGGATTGCTTCTTCTTCGCTTAGGTTTCGGCGGAATGATGCTTACACACGGAATTCCAAAACTTTTAAAAATGCTTTCTGGCGATTTTTCCTTTGGAGATCCCATTGGTATTGGCGAACCTGCGTCTTTAGTTTTAGCTGTTCTTGGCGAAGCACTTTTTCCAATCTTAGTAATTATTGGTTTTAAAACCAGATTGGCCGCAATACCTGTAATAATCACTATGGTCGTGGCAGCCTTTATAGTGCACGCTGCCGATCCTTTGGGAACGAAAGAAATGGCAATTCTTTATCTATTTGCTTTTACCGTCATTGCACTTTTGGGCCCTGGGAAATATTCGGTTGATAGAAAATAGTTGATGGTTGATGGTTGATGGTTGATGGTTGATGGTTGATGGTTGATGGTTGATGGTTGATGGTTGATGGTTGATGGTTGATGGAATGAGCATGCCTGAATAAGGTTGCCTTTTTTCTGGTTAATAGTTTATCTTATATTTCGGTTTATGCTGATCGGTTAAGCTATCAACATAAGTTTCAAATTCTGTTGGTTTCATTTTATTTAATGAACCGTGTGGTCTTTCA
>JAPKFY010000024.1 GCA_026646335.1 Aequorivita sp.
GTCGTAAGGACACGATCAAACCGCAGCCATTGCGAAACGAACTCGTTCAGAGCCTCGCGAGCGCGTGGATCTGCGAGCATCCTGCGAGCCGTCTTCTCAATTCCCTGCGGCGTCGACAATTCCCCGCGCGCGGCGGCGTTACAAAAAAACTTTAAAAAAATTTCAAACACTTTATGAACAATTCCCCCAACTTCACAAATAATGCCGTTTTTGACCATTTTGAAGTTTCCTTAGAAGAAAGAAATTTCTTATAAAGTTTTGAAAAAGAATTAAGAATATTAATAAAAATGATCGATAACCACTCCTTAATATTAATAGCCAGAATATCATTATGCGGCACCCTCTCCCTTAAATTGTTGTGAATTGCTTTTGAAAAGCACATTGAAGGTAGTTAAACTTCCGTAACAACGCGTTATGTATTGCTGAAGGTCTATTTTATCCTGTTCTCCCAATTCTTTACTGGCATTTATTTTTTGTTCCATTACCCGAAGTCGGTCGCGCAACATCACTATTTTGTGGAAAAAAGTATCTACAGGAATTTCCTTTGAAGCCAAGTTTTTGTCCGCCGGTTTTAAAACTAAGGTTCCACCTTTCCACTTGTCAGCTATAGGAACTATCTCACTGAACCCGTTCCATTTTTTCAGAATATCGCGAAGACTTTTTTCAACTTCATAAAAACTTACCGTATCCACCTCGTCTTCGGCGGCTTCAATGACCTCAAAATCATCGTCAGTCGGAATGGTTTCCAGACCGTTTTCAATAAAAGTTACCCAATACATTTTAGCAGTTACGTTTGTAACTACACCCTTTCCGTATTTTGGGTGATCAATCCGCGAGCCTATTCCTAAAATCTGTTTCATCAATTTATTGCTTATTATTTATTGTTTAAAAATATAAAATTATGATGGATTTATAACTTGCGCCCAAAAATAGCCATAATGAAAAAACCATCCGTCATACGAGGGATGGTTTTTAATGGTTTTCTTAATAAACCAAACGCAGACTACTTCTTCTTAGGAGCAGTTGGCGGAGCCTTTTTAACATCCTGTTTTTGGGCTTGGGGGCCTTTGGCAGGTTGTGGCTTTTTGCTTTGCTGTTTTTGTGGCATAACAATTACTTTTTTTGAATTAACCTTATAAAGGTAAAAAGCGCCACTGTTAAATTATTCTCTTCTTAATTAAAGTTTAACAATTGCATTTTAAAAAATCAATCGTGCTTATCATCCTTGTGGTCATCAATAACTTTTTGATCACGATATAAACAGCATGGATTAATGTTTGCGTAAACCGCGTCATCAGCTTTTATAGCTTCCGTATCATGGCCGCTATCGGCAATACTCTGTTGAATTTTGGTCAAATCGGTTTTTCCTTCGTTATAAATGAGATCCAATTGATGGGTGTCCACATTCCAAGTTGCCGATTTTACTCCCTTGGCCTGAATGGATGCTTTTTCAATGCGTTCCTTGCACATACCGCAAACGCCATCCACTTCAATCGTGGCATGGGCATTTTTGTTTTGGGCAAAACCGGAAACCCCAATTACTAACATTCCTAAAATTAAAATTACATTTTTCATACATTACATTTTTAAAAGTTGATTTTTAGTTTTAATTAAGTCTATATCTTAAACCCGCATAGTACGAACTCCCAAAAATGGGCCCGTAAACGTAGGTTGTGTCAAAAGTTGTTCCAAATGGGCTATCGCTTCCCACAATTGGATTTTTCTGTGTAACATTCGCAATGTTTTCCCCGCCCACGTAAATTTCAAAATTAGACGAAAAAACTTTTGTAACCTGAGCATTCAATGTTGAAATACTTGGCGAGAACTCTGAAAGACCAATCGTGTTCAAATAACTTTCCGTGGAAGCAAACCGCTGTTCTCCCAAATAATTGAACGTAGCGTCAAATTTCCAAATCCCACCCTTGGCGCTTTGATGGGTTTCGTAGGAAGCATTCGCAAAAAAGCGATGGCTTGGCGTTAAAGGTGTTTGTTTAATCCCGCTTAAATAAGTAGTTTCTACGTCGTAAAATTTGTACGCCAATCTCATGTCAAAATGCTCAAAAACATTATAGTTGAATTCCGCCTGAAAATTATTCGAAAAACTCTCACCATCCAAATTATAAAAATTGATTTCTGAAGGGTTTTCCCAATCCACAACTATTTGATTCACGAAATCTGTTCTATAAAAGTCTAAAGTAATATCTGCCTTTCTATCGAAAAGATTGAAGCCCTGCATATAGGAAAATCCATAATTCCAAGCAATCTCAGGATCCAATCCATAAATATTTCCGCCATTCCCCAAAATGTTCAAACTGCGCGAAGTGGCAAAAAGTTGCTGATTTTCTGTAAAGATATTGGCACTGCGCTTTCCTCGTCCCGCAGAAATTCTAAAAGCCGACTTGTCCCAAGGTGTGTAACGCAAGTGGAATCGCGGTGTTAAGAAAGTTCCCAATCTATTGTGGACGTCCGCACGGATACCGGCACTGAAATTCAAATTGCCTAAATTGTCGAAATTGTATTCAAAAAAGGCTCCTACTGAATTTTCGATTCTGCTGAAATTTTCGGTCAAAACCAATTCGTCATAACCGTCATAAGTTGCGCTCAGCCCTGTTTTTATCTTGTGCCGCGAATCGCTGATGATAGAGTTGTAAAGCAAGTTAACATAAAGACTGTTATGCTGAATATTATAATCATTCAACCCGAAATAAGACTCTTGATCGTGATGGCTGTAAGCCAGTTGCAGGCCACCGGTTCGCCAAGGAATATCAGGATTTACAAAACCGAATTTCCCCGAAACATCAAACCGTTGTGTTTTTATCTCGCTTCCCCAGGCATTTGTGGTTCCACGGTCTTTGTCGGGATCAAAAAAAGTTTGTCCAGTCTGCTTTTCATCATTCAAATACCTGAAATTGAAAAACCCAACATAACCATTCTCCTGATCGGTATATTGCCAGCGGTTCATAACGTTCACTTGTTGCATCAATGGCGCGTCTATAAATGAATCGTTGTTTTTGTCAAATTCCGTATCGCGCATATTTCCGTGAAGGTACAAGCCCGTACTCCATCGCTCGGTAACTTTTGTGTTTAAATGGGTATTCAGTTCAAAGCGGCCATTTCCAGCACCATAAGCATTTACAAAAAGCTTATCGTCCGTCGAGGGTTTTTGCAATTCGGCGTTTATTTGCCCAGCGATACTTTCATAACCGTTTGTAACACTTCCTGCGCCTTTAGTAATTTGAATGCTTTCCACCCAAGTGCCAGGAATAAAACTCAAACCATACGCCTGTGAAGCCCCGCGAATACTCGGTACATTTTCAGTTGTAATTAAAATATACGGACTTGTAAGCCCCAGCATTTTAATCTGCCGTGTTCCCGAAATAGCATCCGCAAAATTCACATCAATGGACGGATTGGTTTCAAAACTTTCAGCTAAGTTGCAACAGGCGGCTTTCAAAAGTTCTGCGCTACTTACATTCAAAACATTCGCAGCTTGAATGAAGGAACGCGAACTCGCTTTCTGCCTAGCCGTAACCGTAACCTCATCCAGATTAGCTGTAGAAACCAAAGAGTGTGTTACTGGCTTTGAAGACTTCACCAATATGGTATCTGTTTTATAGCCCACAAAACTTATGACCAATTTTTTGTATTCCGGTTTATAATTTAATGCGAAATTTCCATCAAAATCGGTAACCGTTCCCACGGAAGTATTCAGCCAATAAACGTTTGCGCCGCCAAGCGGAATTTCTTTATTATCAACATTTTCTGTAATGGTTCCCGATATTTTTTCCTGTGAAAAAACGAAGAGCGGAAATATAAAAAGTATATATAATAGATTTTTCATTTTTTAAATTTTTGCACTGCGTAATCGCAAAGCGTTTGTAATTACCGAAACAGAGCTGAAGCTCATGGCCAGTGCAGCAATCATAGGCGACAATAATATTCCGAAAACCGGAAAGAGAACCCCAGCGGCAATAGGCACCCCGAGTACGTTATAAATTAAAGCGAAAAAGAGGTTTTGTTTGATGTTGCCCATCACTTTTTCACTTAAATGGAACGCTTTTACAATGCCGTGCAAATCGCCTTTAACCAATGTTATTCCGGCACTTTCGATAGCTACATCGGTTCCGGTTCCCATTGCTATCCCAACATCGCTTTTTGCCAAGGCGGGTGCATCGTTTATTCCGTCGCCGGCCATTGCAACTTTTTTGCCTTCAGCTTGCAATTTTTCAACTATTTCCAGTTTATCCTGCGGAAGCATTTCCGCTTTAAAATCTGTAAGATTTAACTCGGAAGCGACGGCTTTTGCGGTGTCGTGATTATCGCCGGTGAGCATTATAACCTGAATTCCTTTTTTCTGAAGTTCGGCGATTGCTTTTTTGCTGTTTTCCTTGATTTTATCAGAAATCACAACGTAACCAACCACTTTTCCATCTACTGAAAGCATCGGTACTGTTTTGCCTTTTTGTTGTTCTTCCAAAATATTCTTTTGAAGTGCTTGTGAAATGTCTGCGCCAGCTTCCTGCATCATCTTCTCATTACCTAGCGCAATCTTTTTGCCGTTGATAGTTCCAGTAACGCCTTTTCCTGTAACCGAATTGAAATCGCTTGTCTTTAATACTTCAGAATTTTTCTGCTTTCCATATTTTACGGTAGCATCAGCCAAAGGATGTTCGCTGTTTTGATTGAGCGAAACAATATATTGAAGCGCTTCTTCTTCCGATAAATCCTCCGATCCTATCTTTTCAACGGAAGGTTTTCCTTCGGTAATAGTCCCGGTTTTGTCAATAATCAATACGTCAATTTTGTTCAGCGTTTCGAGTGCCTCTGCATTTTTGATGAGCACACCGTTTTGGGCGCCCTTCCCTACTCCAACCATTACAGACATTGGCGTGGCGAGACCCAAGGCACACGGACACGCAATAATCAATACCGCAATGGCATTGACCAAAGCGTAAACATATGCTGGTTCGGGACCAAAAACCGCCCAAACAATAAATGTGATTATTGAAACAAGAACTACAATTGGCACAAACCATCCTGAAATTTTATCTGCCAATTTCTGAATTGGCGCACGGCTTCGGCTGGCTTTGTTTACCATTTCGATGATTTGGGAAAGCAAGGTGTCGCTTCCCACTTTCTCGGCCTTCATCACAAAAGTCTGTTTGCCGTTTATTGTTCCGGCACTTACTTTGTCGCCTTTCGTTTTTGTAACAGGAACGGGTTCGCCGGTAATCATTGCTTCGTCAATGGAGCTTTCGCCTTCGAGTATACTTCCGTCCACAGGAATTTTCTCGCCCGGTTTTACGCGGAGTTTGTCGCCAACTTCTATTTTATCAATCGCTATTGTTTCCTCTTTTCCGTCAACAATCCTAACGGCTTTGTTTGGCGCCAATTTCAGCAATTCCTTAACCGCGGAATTGGTGCGGTTGTGTGCGCGCGCTTCCAAAACCTGCCCCATTAAAACCAAAGTGAGGATTACGGTTGCCGCTTCAATATAAACGTGTACTGTGCCAGATTCGGTTTTAAACTGGTCTGGGAAAAAATCGGGGAACAACATCCCGAAAACACTGAAAAGCCAAGCCACCCCAGCACCGATTCCGATGAGGGTGAACATATTCAGATTCCAGGTTTTGATGGAGCGGTATGCGCGTTCAAAAAACATCCAAGTGGCGTAAAAAACCACTGGAATTGATAAGCCAAATTGTATCCAGTTCCAAGTCTTCATTGGCTTCCAATCGTACAATGGATTGTTTGGAATCATTTCAGACATTGCTATGATAAAGATTGGAATTGTGAATATAACCGCAATCCAAAACTTTTTCATCAAAGCTTTATAGCTTTTGTTTTCGGCAGATTCGTCCGCTTCTTTTGGCACCAAATCCATTCCGCATATTGGGCAGGAACCCGGTTCGTCGCGGATTACTTCGGGATGCATTGGGCAGGTGTATTCTGTAGCAGTATTGACAGAAGTTTTTACTTCTTCAACCAAGTCCATTCCGCAAACTGGGCAATCGCCTGGTTTGTCGTAGGTTTTTTCACCTTCGCAATGCATTGGGCAGTAAAAGGTGCCCGAGCTGCTTTGCTTCGCTCTTTTTTCTTCCTTTTTCACTTGATGTTTTTGCGCTGCTTCGGCATCGTCGGGAAGCGAAATACTGTACCTTCCGCCATCGTCTTCCAAAGCTTTTTCGAAAACTTTCAGCGGAATATGGTTTTCCATTTCAATAACTGCTTCAGCTTTTTCAAGGTTTACCGATGCTTTGGAAACGCCTTCAATGTCATTCAAAGTTTGTTCCACGTGGCTTCGGCAGCCATTGCAGGTCATTCCGTGTATTTTATATGTATGTGTCATTTTTTTCGATTTTAAATCTATTTTCAGCGGATTGAAGCCCTAATAATTCTTTAGGGCACAACAAACTTACACTTCAAATTAATGAAATGTGATTACTAAAAGATGTATAAAATCAAATCAGGAAAGTCTCGTACAGTATATTTAAATCCTGTTCGAGCGGGGGCGATTTGTAATCCGCGAAGAAGGTTTTTTCTATGGAAGCAATTTCTACTTCCTGCAAAATAAATACAGAAACAAAAGTAGCTACAAAGGTTTTGTTCAGTTTTAAGTCGAACGAGGCTTTGGCAAAATTATCGTCGGTCTGTATTTTGGTGACGTGGTTTTTACAGCAATCGTGCGCTTCGGAAGCAGCTGTTTTATCACCGCAATCCGAATCTGGAGCATCCACCATTCCGCAGGAAAGATGTTTTTCGCCCAAAGTAATTTCAGCCATCATTTCCATCCCACTGCAGAAGTGCTGCGCATAGGCAATCCCTGAACTGCTGGCCAGCATCAGTACGGAGAGAAATATGGAAATGGCTTTTTTCATTGAAAAACAAAAGTACAAAAAAAAGCCTCCCAAAAAAATTGGAAGGCTTTCTTAAAATTATTTTACTTCGGAATCAACTCTTCCACATTTCAGCATTTTATCGCCAAAATATGGGTTTAGGATATCTTTACTGCTGCTGATCCAATAGGCACCTTTGTTATTGAAGGCCATTGGGCAGTATTGCTTGTAAAGTGTTCCAGACTTTAAGGCTCCTGTTAAGATTTTTTCAAGTCCCGTGCTCAAAGTTTCAAAATTTTCGCGTTGCACTTTTATGTCTTCAGAACCTGCCATTGCAGCAACTGAAGTTTGGGTGGCTTCATCCGCACTCATTTCTTTCAGCATTTCCTGCAATTTTGAAGCTGCAGCAGCTGTTTTTGAAGCATCGGTATTTACTAGTGCCGCTTCTATTTGAAGGTATTGTTCAAAAACTGCTTCCACTTTTGGATCGTTGAATTCAGCCTCTGTTTTGGCTATTTCATAGGTTTTTGGCGCCGCATTGTCCACGGTTACCACTTCGGGTTCGGCTTGATTTGGGGAGTCCTTGCACGATGAAACGGCAAATGCTGTAATAGCGAAGAAAATAAGCGATAATTTTTTCATTATATATGTAAATTTAGAGATGCAAATGTATTAAAATTTCATCGGGATTTGTACTTCTGAAAATAAAAAGCAGGGAGCAAAAGAAGTAAAAACAAAGGTTGAATCAGAAATCTGCGAACATAGAACAAAACCAAATGGCTGCCAGTCCCTTCCGAAGTAAAAACAATAAAACTAAAAGCAGTAAAAAGAAATACAAACAAGAAGCCGTAAAGAATACTTGAAAGCTTAATAATTTCCTTATCCTTAAAAACAAGCCAAAGTATTGCAAGTGAAATGACTGTATTCATAAAAAACCGAAATACTACACCTGTTAATAGTCCAAGCATATCCATCTTTGGAAGCGGCAAAGTTTTGTAATCCATTTTAAAAAACTCCAAAAGCGGATCGTAAAACAACAAATCTTCAAAAGTTCTGATGAGCACTAAAAAACAGGCGAGAATAACAATGGATACTATTTTTAATGCCTTTTTCATGTTGCTGAAGTTGGTTTCAGCATCCGTACCCAAACCATCCAAAGAATAAAGACCATGCTATAAATTATGCCTGGAAAAACTACGGAATGCAATATGTTCTCATACTGCGGAAATTTATAAAGCGCGACCGTAAGAATTGCAATCCGAATGATATTCACGATATAAATCAATACCGCTCCGGCAAAAATAAACAGCAACGTTTTTTTGAAATTTTCCGCGAAAGCGATAATAAAAGCAACAAATAAAATAATGACACTAATGGAGTTGCAGCCCTCAACAACACTCACGGTATATTTATTATCTATGGTCAACAACATTCCCTGACCCAAAGAATCTTTTCTTAAAACTGAATTGTAGCCAAAACCGTCAAGTGTCGCTGCGCTTTGTTTTGCAACAAGATCCGTAATGTAATCTGGGAAATACGCTCCATTTTCTGAAGCATTCAAATAAACCGAATACAGAAAACCCAGAACCAAATAGGTCCCTAAAAACAGGATTACAAAACGAATAACGGATTTATATTTTCTGAAGAGTTTTCGCAATTGTCCGAGCTACTTTTTTAACAAAAATACAGTATTTGTTTTTGGTGTATATTATGGTTTTAAAATACTTTTACCGAAGTAATCAAGAATAAAAAAATATGTCCTTTTCACATTTAAAGCCTAAAGTAACCACCATTTTGGCAAACGACAATGAGACTGTTGTCCAAAGATTGAAAGAAGTTTGTGAGCTTTTGCAGTCTTCCATTGGCTACTATGACTGGGTTGGATTCTATTTTGCAAACGAAGCTGAAAAAACACTTCATCTAAAAGCTTTTGCCGGCGAGCCCACCGATCATACTGTTATTCCTTTCGGAAAAGGAATTTGCGGACAAGTGGCAGTGAGCAACAAAAATTTTGTGGTGCCAGATGTGAAAGCACAGGACAACTACATTGCCTGTAGTATTACCGTGAAATCTGAAATTGTAATCCCACTATTTAAGAATGGAAAAAACATTGGGCAGATTGATATCGACTCACACGTAGAAGATCCATTTTCTGTTGAAGACGAAAGGTTTTTGGAATGGGTGAATGAAGAAGTTTCACAGATATTGGCCCCCTAACCCCCGAAGGGGAAACTCTTACTCGAACCTTAAAAACTTCAATACAAGCTTTTTTAATTTCACAACAGTGGAATTCCCCCTTCGGGGGTTAGGGGGCTTTCTCCCTTCGTGGGCGGAGGGGCTTTACATCCCTGTCCTAATCGCTTCCACGGGGTCAAGTTTTGAAGCTGAAATGGCCGGTAGAATTCCTGAAATCAAGCCAATTGCCGCGCTGATTGCCGTACCAATAAACATATTCCACGGTGACAGCACAAATTCAAAATCGCCAGTGAATTGGGATGCAAGTATGGAAACTATGAAAACCAAAAATAACCCAATCAATCCACCTATTACTGCAAGAATTACAGCTTCAAACAGAAATTGGAAAAGGATGAATTTATTTTTTGCGCCCAAGGATTTTTGAATTCCTATTAAGTTGGTGCGTTCCTTCACGCTTACGAACATAATATTTGCTATCCCAAAGCCGCCAACCAGCAGTGAAAACCCACTGATTATAAGCCCAATAATATTCATACTTCCAGTTATTTCATCAATAAAATCTGCAAAACCCTGCATTTGGTTAATGAAAAAATTGCTTATTTCATCGGGTTTCAAACCGCGCTTCACCCGTAGTTTTTGTTCCAATACGGCTTTAAATTCCGCTTCGTCCACGCCTTTTTTGGGTTTTATCACAATCTGAGGAAAGGTTTGCTTATTGTTATCGCCATAAATGCGGCGCACCACATTTACGGGCATCCAAAGGGATGTATCCTTTGAATTTCCAAACAAACCTGCTCCCTCCTTCTCCAAAACTCCAATTACATTGAATTTTCTTCCGTAAATCCGCACTTCCTTTCCTATAGCATTTACAGCACCTCCAAACAACTGATTGGCAATTTCATCACCCAAAACCACGACCATAGAGCCACTGTTTGATTCCGAACCATTAAAGAACCTGCCTTCGCCAAGTTTTAAAGCTTCAATATCATAATAACTGTCTGTAACCGCTCCAATGGGAACATTGTCAACCTGATTGTTTTCGTATTTTATACTCTCATTTGGAACGTTTAGCGTAAAAGTTGCCGCTTCAATATTCGGGGTATTTCTGTCAATATACTGGTATTCATCATACGTAACATCCGGAAATTGTTGCCATTTCCATCGCGGAATTTCTGTTGGACCAAAATTAAAACGCATAATGATGATGGTACTATTGTCCAAACCACTGATGCTGCCTTCAATTTCCCGTTTTAAGGAATCAACCGCTGCCAAAACCGCGATGATGGAAAAAATTCCAATCGTTACACCAACCAAAGAGAGAAAGGTTCGCAACTTGTTGTTCCGGAGCGCATTGAGCGCAAAATTGAAACTTTCCTTTAAAACGCGAAGATAGATTAGCATTTACAATTTCATATTAACGATTGGCGATTAACGATTTTCAACTTTCAACTTTGAATGGGTTGATAAATTTATCAAAAGTAAGACGTTTTCTCTGCGGTTATGTTACAAATTTACTATGCAATTATGTACTTTTGCACCTTAATTTTCAATAATGAACAATCCCAAAAAAATTACGTCCGCATTAATTTCCGTTTTTAGCAAGGATGGCTTAGGTCCAATCGTTAAAAAACTGAAGGAACAGAACGTAAAAATCTACTCGACAGGCGGCACTGAAAAATTTATCAACGATCTTGGCATTGAAGTGATTGCGGTAGAAGATCTAACCGATTACCCTTCCATTTTGGGCGGTCGCGTAAAAACCCTTCACCCAAAAGTTTTTGGAGGAATTTTAAACCGTCAAGACAACGAAAGTGACATAGCCGAAATGGAACAGTACAACATACCGCAACTCGATGCAGTGATTGTAGATTTGTACCCTTTTGAAAAAACCGTTGCTTCAGGCGCTTCTGAAACAGACATTATTGAAAAAATTGACATCGGAGGCATTTCTTTGATTCGCGCGGCAGCGAAGAATTTTAAGGACACCATTTGCGTTTCATCTGTTGACGATTACGCTGAATTTTTGGAATTGATTTCAGCAAACGACGGTAAAATTTCTTTGAAAGACCGCAAGCGTTTTGCCGCAAAATCATTTAACGTTTCTTCAAATTACGATACTGCGATATTTAATTATTTTAATTCCGAAGAGAAACTTCCAGCTTTCAAATTAAGTGAACCCAACGGGCAAGAACTTCGTTACGGCGAAAACCCGCACCAAAAAGGTTTTTTCTTTGGAAATTTTGATGAAATGTTCACCAAGCTTCACGGAAAGGAATTGAGCTACAACAACCTTTTGGACGTTGACGCTGCTGTAAATTTGATGAACGAATTTAAAGGGGAAGCTCCAACTTTCGCCATTTTAAAACACAACAACGCCTGCGGAATTGCACAACGAGAAACCGTACAACAAGCATATTTGGCAGCATTGGCGGGCGATCCCGTTTCCGCTTTCGGTGGAATTTTGATAAGCAATGTTGAAATTGAAGAAGCTACCGCAACCGAAATACACGACCTTTTCTGCGAAGTGGTAATAGCACCTTCTTTTTCAGCAAAAGCGCAGGAAATTTTAGAAGGAAAAAAGAACCGTATTTTATTGATCCAGAAAGAAATCGCGCTACCTTCAACAACCGTGAGAACTTGTTTGAACGGCGTTTTGGTACAGGAAAAAGACAATATTACCGACAGCATTGCAATTTTAACGCACGCAACAAACAATAAACCAAATTCCGCAGAGTTAGAAGACTTGTTGTTCGCTTCTAAAATTTGCAAGCACACAAAATCAAACACAATTGTTCTGGCAAAGGGAAAACAACTTTGCGCCAGCGGAACCGGCCAAACCAGCCGCGTTGATGCATTAAGGCAAGCAATTGAAAAAGCAAAAGCCTTTAATTTTAACCTTGAGGGAGCCGTGATGGCGAGCGATGCTTTTTTCCCGTTTCCCGATTGTGTGGAAATTGCAGACAACGCAGGAATAACAGCAGTAATCCAGCCTGGAGGTTCCATTAAAGACCAATTGAGCATCGATTATTGCAATTCACACGAAATGGCTATGGTATTTACTGGAACACGCCATTTTAAGCATTAAATTTTATTACATTTGTTAAAACCAAACCTAACACGTTAACTCTCAACACCACGAACTTTAAACTATGGGATTTTTTGACTTCCTGACTGAAGAAATAGCCATTGACTTGGGTACCGCAAACACCCTGATAATCCACAACGACAAAGTAGTTGTAGATGCACCGTCTATTGTTGCACGCGATCGAACTACCGGAAAAATAATCGCCGTTGGCCGAGAAGCCGCGATGATGCAGGGAAAAACACACGAAAACATAAAAACAATCCGTCCGTTGAAAGATGGCGTTATTGCAGATTTTGACGCTAGTGAAAAGATGATAAATATGTTCATCAGCGACATTCCAGCACTTAAGAAAAGATGGCTGAAACCTTCATTGCGAATGGTTATCTGCATTCCCAGCGGAATTACCGAAGTGGAAATGCGCGCAGTAAAGGAAAGTGCGGAACGCGTTAACGGAAAAGAAGTTTACTTGATCCACGAACCAATGGCAGCTGCCATTGGTATTGGCGTTGACATTATGCAACCCAAAGGGAATATGGTGGTGGACATAGGAGGTGGAACCACTGAAATTGCCGTAATCGCCCTCGGAGGGATTGTTTGCGACAAATCTATCAAAATTGCCGGTGACGTTTTTACAAACGATATTGTTTACTATATGCGAACGCAGCACAACTTGTATGTAGGCGAACGTACCGCTGAAAAAATAAAAATCCAGATTGGTGCCGCTACTGAGGATCTTGAACTTCCACCAGACGAAATGGACGTGCAAGGGCGCGATTTGCTTACAGGAAAACCAAAGCAGGTACAAACTTCATACAGAGAAATTGCAAAAGCACTCGACAAATCCATTCTTCGAATTGAAGATGCGGTAATGGAAACGCTTTCGCAAACACCGCCAGAACTTGCGGCTGATATTTACAACACCGGAATTTATCTTGCCGGTGGTGGATCTATGCTCCGCGGATTGGACAAAAGGCTTTCGCAAAAGACCGATCTTCCGGTTTACATTGCCGAAGATCCATTACGCGCAGTGGTTCGCGGTACCGGGATTTGTTTGAAAAACCTTGCCAAATACAAAAGCGTGTTGATTAAATAGTTTTCGGTAAAAGTTTATTTTACCGGAAAATTTCAAGAGTATAGTTACCCATTTATGGCGTTGCTCCCATTAGAAAGCAGAATATTTTAACCCCACTAAGCAATGCAGCAGATTATATTTTTCTTCATTCGGAATAAAAATTTCCTGTTGTTTGCCGTGCTTTTTACAATTTCCGTAACGCTGACTATTCAAACCCATAATTATCACAATGACAAATTTATAAGTTCTGCCAATTATATAACAGGCGGGGTTTATACTTTCAGAAATAACATTACCGATTATTTTTCACTTGGGAAAGAAAACGAACAGTTGCTTCAGGAAAATTTAATGCTTCGGAAAAAACTGGAACAATTTAAGGAGTCGGTTGTATTTGAAAAATTGGACAGCACCGTCATTGCAAACAAATACGAATATTTCACCGCTCGGGTAATCAACAATAATTATTCAAAAACCAAGAATCAACTTACGCTGGACAAAGGCAGAAGGGATAGTATTACAATTGATTTAGGCGTTATTTCTTCCAAAGGAATTGTGGGCATAGTGAGTGATGTTTCAGAAAACTATGCAACCGTTCAATCCATTTTGAATACAAAAAGCCGGATTAATGCGAAACTTAAAAAATCCAGCCATTTCGGGTCGCTAATTTGGAACACCAAAGATCCAAACGTGGCGCAATTAGTGGATATTCCAAGACTTGCACAGTTGGAAAAAGGCGATACGGTAGTAACTGGAGGAAGATCTACAATTTTTCCTGAAGGAATTTTGATTGGCACGGTAAAAGATTTCCATCTTGATAACGATGACAATTACTATTATGTGAATATTGATCTTTTCAATGATATGACGAGCCTTGAGCACGTTTACTTAATTGAAAATAAGGAAGCTCAAGAAATTTTAGAACTGGAAAAAGGAGTGGAAGATGAAGAACAATGATATTATAGTAAATATAGTTCGGTTTATCTTTCTTGTTTTTCTTCAAGTACTGATGCTTAACAATATAAATCTTGCAGGCTACATAAATCCATATCTATATATATTCTTTATTTTGATGTATCCTTTGGACGGAAACAAGGGGCTTTTAATCTTTTTGAGTTTCCTTTTGGGACTATCCATCGATATTTTTGAGGATTCCGGTGGTGTTCACGCCGCGGCCTGTGCGTTTATAGCCTACATTCGCCCAGCGGTTTTAAAATATTCGTTCGGCGTTAGTTATGAATACAACAGTATAAAAATTAGAAAAGCCGAACCGATGGAAAGATTAACATACATTTCTTCATTGGTTTTTATGCATCATTTTGTGATGTTTTCTTTGGAAATTTTTAGTGTAAAACATATACAACTGTTGCTTACATCTACGTTATTTTCAGGGATATTTACCATAATTTTGATTGTCTGCACTATGATTTTGTTTAACAAAAAGTCAACATGAGAAAAATTGTACTTATTACATTGGTTCTTATTAGCGGCGTAGTCTTTACGGCGAGGCTTTTCTATTTGCAGGTTTATGATGCTTCCTCAGGCTCTCTTGCTCAAAACAGCGCCATTAAGGTAATGTACGACTATCCACAGCGAGGTTATATGTTTGACCGCAACAATAAACTTTTAGTTTCAAATCAACCGTCTTATGATGTGATGGTGATTCCTAAAGACGTAAAACCATTGGACACACTGGAATTTTGCGGTTTGCTGAAAATATCCAAAGAAGAATTTAAAGAAATTCTGCGCAAAGCCCGCGTGTATTCACCGCGACTTCCTTCAGTAGTACTTCCACAATTGAACAAGGCCGATTATGCATCCCTTTCGGAAAAAATGTATAAATATGAAGGGTTTTACATCCAAAGACGTTCCCTCCGTGAATATCAGGTAGATCATTCAGCCAACGTAATGGGCTATATTGCAGAAGTAAACAATGCTATCATCGAAAATAATCCCTATTACCAAATGGGCGAACTCATCGGTACCGCTGGTGTTGAAAAGGAATATGAAGATGTACTTCGCGGTGTAAAAGGTGTTAAATATATTCAGAAGGACCGTTTTAATAGAGACATTGGGCCCTATAAAGAAGGTATTTTTGACACTCTCCCTGAACGCGGAAATGATATCCAACTTACCATTGATGCCACTCTTCAAAAATACGGGCAGGAGTTGATGATCCACAAACGCGGTGGCATTGTGGCCATTGAACCAGCTACAGGCGAAATACTAGCTCTCATTACTGCTCCGAGTTATGATCCATCTTTACTAGTAGGTCGCGATCGCTCAAAGAATTTTACAAAATTATGGTACGATACTATCGGCAAGCCATTATATGACAGGGTTTTAATGGGTGAATACCCCCCAGGATCTCCCTTTAAAGCTTTAACTGCATTAGTAGGTCTCCACGAGCATGCAATTGGAGTGGATGATGTTATAGGTTGTAGCGGCGGATTTCATTTTGGCAGAAGAGTACTTAAATGCCATCACAGAGGGCCAGTTGCAATGGTTTCAGGTATTGCCAAGTCTTGTAACACCTATTTCTGCACTGTTTATAAAAGAATTATGGATACGTATCCAACGCCTCAAGAAGGTATAGATGCTTGGCGAAAAGACCTTATGAGTTTTGGTTTGGGCGATTTTTTAGGCTACGATCTCCCTAGCGGAAAAAGAGGAAACATTCCAACTTCAGCATATTATAATAAAATACATAAATTTCCTGAACACAAGTGGTCTTCGCTAGCAACCATTTCAAATGCTATTGGGCAAGGCGAAGTTTTACTTACACCTATGCAAATGGCTAATTTTACTGCGGCTATTGCCAATCGCGGCTATTATTACACTCCGCATATCATAAAAAATATAATAGGGCCGGATACGATTCCGCAAAAATTCAAAGAAAAAAATTACACTACCGTTGAGCCTGAGTACTTCGAACCAGTTGTTGAAGGTATGTTCCAAGTTTATGAACGCGGTACAGCAGCATCAATAAAGGTTCCAGGAATTGAAGTTTGTGGAAAGACCGGAACTGCAGAAAACTTCACTAAAATAGATGGCAAGCGCGTTCAGCTTACAGACCATTCAATTTTTATAGCATTTGCGCCAAAGGACAACCCTAAAATAGCTATCGCCGTATTTGTTGAAAATGGCTATTGGGGCTCACGATGGGCAGGAAGAATTGCAGGGCTTATGATTGAAAAATATCTAAAAGGCGAAATAACCCGAACAGACATGGAAAAATATGTGCTGCAAGGGAGCTTAGAAGCCGAATACGCCAAACAATACAGTGGCCAACCTTTTTCAATTAACCGATAATGGCTGCAGGTAAAACTTACGTTCGTTTTGATTGGTTGATCATTTTTATGTACATCGCCTTGGTTTCGATGGGATGGATAAATATCTATTCCGCCTCTCTTAGTGATGTCGCAAAGGGCTTTTTCGACTTTGACCAAATCTATGGCAAACAGATGATCTGGATAGGCTTAAGCGTTATTATAATTATTTTTGTGCTCGCCATTGAGTCCAAATTCTATGAGCGTTTTGCCAGTTTTATTTATATAATTTCTTTAATATCACTCGTGGGGCTCTTCGTCCTTGGTAAAACAATTGCTGGTTCCACTTCCTGGTACGATTTCGGAGGCGTAAGTATCCAGCCCAGTGAATTTGTAAAGGCCACTACGGCTTTGGCCCTTGCAAAATATGTGAGTGATATTCAAACGAACATGAAGGATTTAAAGAACCAGATAGGAGCCCTTATTATTATTACCCTCCCCGCAGTTTTAATCATCCTTCAGCCAGATCCAGGAAGCGCGCTTATCTATGCGGCTTTTGTTTTTCCGCTTTACAGGGAAGGACTCCATGGTGTTTATTTGCTCTTGGGCCTTTTTGCAGTCATGCTTTTTGTATCAACACTCGCTTTTGGGGCGGTTTGGGTTGCAGTTGGCGTAGTTCTATTGACTGGAATTCTATTTTATCGGAATAGAAGAAAACGTCCTAGCATTATAAAATATGTTCTAATTGCCATTGGTTGTATTGCCTTCGCATTTTCTGTAAGCTATATTTTCAACAACGTTTTTAAGCAGCACCACCGCGACCGTTTCAACATTGTTTTGGGAAAAGAAGTCGACGCCCGCGGAATAGGCTATAATACAAACCAAAGTGAAATAGCAATAAGCAATGGCGGCTGGCTCGGAAAAGGCTGGACACAGGGAACCCAGACCAAAGGAAATTTTGTACCTGAACAACATACTGATTATATTTTCAGCACGGTGGGCGAAGAATGGGGCTTTTTGGGAAGTATGGTTGTCGTACTGCTGTTTGTTGCGCTAATAACAAGAATTATCTTTCGGGCGGAAAAACAAAAAAACCAGTTTGGAAGAGTTTATGGCTATAGTGTCGCGGCAATTCTTTTTCTGCACTTTTTTGTGAATATCGGCATGGTAACAGGCATTTTTCCAACAGTGGGAATTCCGCTTCCCTTCTTTAGCTATGGTGGTTCAGCACTCTGGGGCTTTACTATTTTGCTTTTTATTTTTGTGAAGCTGGATGGAGCGAATTATCACTACGCTTAGGAAACAGAAATCGAAATCAAAACTGAACTTACTGATTACTGCGTACTGACCACTATTTTTTAGCCCAAGCTTTCAAATCGATCGTATTCTCCATTGAGTTTTCAATAGAATCAGGCAACTTCGGAAAAAAGTCAATTCCTGTTTTCGCTTCAATTTCATCGATGGAAACGGCGTATTCGTAAAAAGATTCACTAGAAGGTTTATTCGGAATAACGAACGCGATGGCTTTATAAGTTCCCTGCCTGCCGGCAGGCACGGCATCGGAAACATCTACAACTATTTTATAGAACTCATTGGGAACCGAAACCTTTTCATCGCCGATGGTTTTCATATTTCCTTTTAAAACACCTCCGGTCACAACGTAAACCCCGTCATATTTTTCAGCCCAAAACCTCACTTTTTGTTCCAAACGGTTCCAGATACCCGCGTTAAAATCGTGGTCCTGCGGACTTATATTGCTGGTCAAAAAAGTTTCATTATATGCTTCAAATGACATCCTTCGGTCCCCAGCCGGACATTGATGCCCACGGTCGTAACCAGAATTTTTATAATTGCGCCAATCTGCAGATTTGGTCTTCACGCTTTTATCTTGAATAAAATACGGTCTGTCGTATTCGTTTTTTGAAAGGTCTTTTCTTTTTAATTCATAAGCCACCCATTCTGCCTGTTCGTCTTTTTCGGAATAGGAAAGTGTGAAAAAGTTATGTTTTACAATAGCTCCAGTCGTTGAAGAAGGGAGAAATGTATCATCAAATTCTTCGGAATTGGTTCTTGTAGTGTTTGCAGGTAATGGTTTTGAAATTGGCGCATCGTTCTCCCAATTTATAAAATCGTCGGCATAATACAATGCAACTGTTACAATGATAATTACTATGGGGTATATGTATTTTCGGTTCATTAAAACTCAATTAATCATTTCGCACATCCATCGCATCGCGCAGTGCATTTCCTATTAACATAAAAGCGGTGACCAGACTCATAATGGCCAGCCCGGGAATTAGGGCAAGATAGGGTTTTCCTAAAATAATATAGGCGTAGTGGTCTTTTATAATACCGCCCCAACTGGGCATTGGTGGCTGTGCTCCGATTCCCAGAAAAGAGAGCCCACTTTCAATAAGAATAGCTCCCGCAAAATTGGCAGCAGAAATGATGATAACGGGCGCCATACTGTTTGGCAAAATGTGATTTACAATTATTCTGAAATCATTAAACCCCAAAGCCCTTGCTGCGGTTACGTATTGCATCTGTTTTACGCCCATAACCTGGCCGCGGACCACCCGGGCAACTTCTACCCACATGGTGAGGCCAACAGCAATAAAAACCTGCCAGAAACCTTTCCCCAGCGCTAATGTAATGGCAATCACCAAAAGCAAAGTTGGAATAGACCACGTAACATTGATAAGCCACATTATTGCCGCATCCACTTTTCCTCCGAAATAACCGGCAATGGCACCCATTGTAATCCCGATTATCAAAGAAATGAAAACGGCTACAAACCCAATAGCCAAAGAAATTCTGATGCCAATCAGCATTCTGCTCAGCAAATCGCGACCGTATTTATCTGTCCCGAGAAGGAATTTTTTTTCAGAAATGTATTTCTTTGGAATTTCTTTTGCTGAAGAGGCATTTGAAAAAAGGGAAAGTTCATAATCCTTTTGAAGTCCGTCAGTTCCATCTGGTGTATATTCAGTTATTTCGATTGAACTTTCATTCAAAGAAAATTTCGAAATAGGGATTTCCGTATCCGCATTCCTTTTTCCGAAGAAGAATACCGATAATGGATTTTGCGCTTCCACAGTTGCGGGAATGGTCAACATCTGCACAGAAAACCCCGGGTTTTTGGAATGTATGGAAAGGTGCATTTGGTTTGCGTTTTGCGAATTATCTGGCGCCAAGGCATACGCAAAAACTGCAAGCAAAACACAGAGCGTTAAAAAACCCAAACTAAAAACGCCCCAAAAGTTTTTTTTGAACTTTCGGAGCACTATTCTGGTTAATGAAGTGGAGTTTTTCACACTTCAAATTTAGTAAAATTTCACTTGTGTCATTAAGAAACGGGCGAAGGCTTCAACCTTTTATTAATTTTTAATGTCAGCCACTTTTCCTGCTCTAATATTGTCGAGCTTTAAATCTTCAAGTACGTGGATAGCTTCTTCAACATAAATATCCTTGCTTAAATTTTTGTGCCATCTTTTGCGTTTTTCAGACAAGGTAGTATCTTGCTTCATCAAGGCAGTTTCATAAGGCAAAGATTCAAAAGTTAAATGATTGTCATATTTGTCAATTGCTTCAAAACGTTTGGTTTCTTGTTTGCGTTGATCAATTTCAGCACTGTAATCATTATAATTGAGATTTACTTCTTTTTCATCTCTCCGTTCCTTTATCCATTTCGCGTTATCGTCTATTAATTTCAACTGTTCGTTTTGGGCCATTCTTGTCTTGCTTTTTTGAATGGTTTCGTCAAAATCTATATAACCATCCCAAGCAGTATATTTTGCAGCGTCAATCTTATCATAAGGCAATGGGTTATCGTAATCTCTCTCGCCAATATCGATGTAGCTGTAACGATCTGGCATTACCACGTCGCTTTTCACACCTTCCAATTGGGTTGAACCGCCATTGACACGATAGAATTTTTGGGATGTTATTTTCAAAGCTCCTAAATCGCCCATGTCATTTTTACGGAGCCATTGGTTCAGGTCTATTACATTTTGAACTGTTCCTTTTCCGTAGGTTTGCTTGCTGCCAATGATGATAGCGCGTTTGTAATCCTGCATTGCGGCCGCCAAAATCTCTGATGCCGAAGCGGAAAGCTCGTTCACCAAGATAACCAAGGGGCCGTCCCAAACCACTTCGCTGTCTTTGTCCTCAAGCACTTCCTTATTTCCAGTTGAGGCAACTTGCACAACGGGTCCTTTTTTTATAAAAAACCCTGCAATATCCACCGCAGTTCTTAAAGACCCGCCCCCATTATCGCGAAGGTCCAAAACAAGACCTTCCATACCCTCTTCTTTCAGGCGGATGATTTCTTTTTTAACATCTGTGGCTGCATTTCGCTCTTTGTAATTCTCCATATCAAAATAGAACTGCGGAAGGTTTATTAATCCAAATTTGTGGTCTTCCTTTTCAATAAGTGAAGACTTTGCATAGGTTTCCTCCAGCTCTACAACATCGCGGGTAAGGATCTTGTCTGAGATTGTTCCATCCACATTTTTTATTGTCAACGTAACCTTAGTCCCTTTTGGCCCTTTTATTAATTTCACGGCGTCATCAATACGCATACCAACGATGCTCACGGCATCTTTTTCATTTTCTTGTTTCACCCTTAAAATAGCATCGCCAACTTCAATTTTTTCACTTCGCCATGCTGGGCCTCCACTTATAATTTCAATAACGGTGATGTAATCGTTTTTCTTTTGGAGCCTCGCTCCTATTCCTTCCAGTTTCCCGGACATCTGTAGATCGAATCTATCTTTTTCGGGTGGCGCAAAATAGTTGCTGTGCGGATCGTACTCTTCAACAATAGTGTTTAAATAGATTGAGAAATAGTCCTTGCGCTCCAAATCTTTGGTGAAATCAAAATACTCGTCCAAGGAGGTTTTTGTGGTTTCGCGGGCTTTCTTTTCAAGTTCTGCCAAGGGCTTTGGCTCAAAAGGTTCGTCAGTTATGGGCTTGGCATTTTTGTCAGCTTCAGGAAAATCTATTTCGCCTTCAATATCTGTAGCTTTTTCAGATGAAGCAATGCCCTTTTCTTTGTTCTTTTGATCTTCTACCAAATCGTAATAACCCGAAAGTGTTGTAAACTTTAATTGCTGTTTCCAGCGTGCCTTCAAATCCTTCTTGGATTCGGCATAAACCAAATTATCATAATCCACATTGATGATTTCCTTTTCATTAAAATCAAAAGGTTTGCTCAAAACTTCTGGATAGATCTTTTTCACATCTTCCATACGTTCCTGAAAACGACCGTAGACCAAATCAAAGAACGAAAGGTCTTTATTCTTTATTTGGTCGTCTATTTCAGTTTTGTATTTGCTGAATTCGGCAATATCAGATGCCAAGAAATATCTTTTTAAAGGGTCGAGCCCTTTTATGAAATTCTCATAAACATCTGCCGAAAACTGATCGTTAATGTCTTTAGGGTCATAATGCCCTTTTTGTAGTACGTAGGTTATTAGGTCTAAAAGTAGTTTGTCTTTATCGGGATCGTTAAATTCCTTGGTGGTAAAACTGCAGGAAGCTACAGAAACAAAAACAGCAAGGAATAAAACTTTAAAATTTTTCTTCATTATGCGCATAGTGGTAGTATATTTTAGAGTGCCTAAATTATATAAAAAACCGTGCCATTAAAGGTTTTAGGTACTAATTTTTTGTTAAACAGTTTATTTCAATTCTGAATTCTCAATTCTGATCCTAATGGCTGTCGGGACAGAATTAATAAATGTATTTTTGTTTTATTAAAATTTTAAAAAAACCATGTCCAAAAAACGACCACTCATATTAGTAACCAATGACGATGGCATCAACGCCCCGGGCATTAGAACCTTAATTGAAGTAATGAACACCCTGGGCGATGTTTGCGTAGTCGCACCAGACTCACCGCAAAGTGGGATGGGCCATGCCATAACCATTAACGATGCATTGTACTGCAATAGTATAAAAGTGATAAACGGAGACCCGCACAAAGAATACAGCTGTAGCGGTACTCCTGTGGATTGCGTTAAGATAGCAGTGAACGAAATTTTGAAACGCAAACCAGACCTATGTGTAAGCGGCATAAACCACGGCAGCAACTCGTCCATCAATGTAATCTACAGCGGAACGATGAGCGCAGCGGTGGAAGCTGGAACGCTCGGCGTGCATTCAATCGGGTTTTCGCTCTTGGACTATTCATTGGAAGCCGATTTCAAACCGTCAAAAAAGTTTGTAAAAGCCATCACCGAACAGGTTCTTAAAAACGGACTTCCAAAAGGTGTTGTATTAAATGTGAATATTCCAAAATTGGGCGCTTCCGAAATAAAAGGCATCAAAGTCTGCCGACAGGCCAATGCCCATTGGGAAGAAAATTTTGATAAGCGCACCAATCCATTGGGTCGTGATTACTATTGGCTTACGGGCAAATTTGTAAATGAGGACAAGGGAGAAGACACCGATGAATGGGCGCTTCACAATGGTTTTGTTTCAGTGGTCCCCGTACAGTTTGACCTTACGGCCCATCACGCATTGAAAGAACTCAATACTTGGGATTTATAAATACTGAAATATATTCAAAAGGAAATAATATGAAACCACACGTTAAAGAAATATTGATTGGTTTGGTTATAGGCTTGGCTTCAAATTTGGCCGGGACCTATTTATACATCTTCTTTTTTTCAGAACTTAGCTTGGAATCAACCCTGGAAGCAGCTCTTGAAAATGATTTTCTTGGAAGCCTGATCGCTTTGGGTGCAATTTTGAACCTAGTCGTATTTTTTATTCTTTTAAAAAAGAATCAATTCTACCGAGCTCGCGGTGTTGTTTTAGCTACTGTAATTGCAGCACTTGCAATTTTGATTTCCAAATTTTTCTGAAAAAGAAACTTGTTTTATTTTTAACTCATTAACTTAGTAAACAAATAACTTAAAAATGAGACGCGCAGTTTTTCCTGGAACTTTTGACCCCATCACGCTTGGACATGTTGATATAATTAAACGTGCACTCCCACTTTTTGATGAATTGATAATCGCCATCGGTATAAATGCTGATAAAAAGACAATGTTTTCCTTAGAGGAAAGAATTCAATTTATAAAAAATACTTTTAAGGAAGAATCCAAAATCACAGTGAAAAGCTATTCAGGGCTTACCGCTAAATTTTGTATTTCTGAAAAAGCACAGTTTATAGTTCGCGGCTTGCGAAATACTACAGATTTAAATTATGAGCAGCCCATCGCCCAAACCAACTATAAAATGGCGAAGGTTGAAAGTGTCTTTTTAATTTGCTCACCAGAAGTTTCAAATATATCTTCAACCATTGTCCGTGATGTGATGCGGAATGATGGGGATTATTCAAGCTTGGTTCCCACTTCGGTTAAAAAATAATAAACCTTCAAAAATATTCAACAAAAAAACCCTTTCAGCTTCCTGAAAGGGTTTTCTAAAATTTTAATCAAAAAAGAATTATAGCGCCGCTACGTGCTTAGCCATATTCGATTTTAAATTGGAAGCCTTATTCGAGTGAATAATGTTTTTCTTCGCCAATTTGTCAATCATGGAAACAACAGTCGGAAACATAGTTTCAGCCTCTTTCTTGTCAGTAAGTTCTTGGAACCTCTTCATGGCGTTACGGGCAGTTTTGTGTTGGTAACGGTTACGCAAGCGCTTTGCCTCGTTGCTTCTTATTCTCTTTAATGCTGACTTGTGATTTGCCATTTTGTTTTTGTTAAATTCTAATTTTTGTAGTCCGTAGGGGAATCGAACCCCTGTTACCAGGATGAAAACCTGGCGTCCTAACCCCTAGACGAACGGACCATTTATCTTTTTTAATGCGGATGCAAAAATACAACTATTTTTGAATGGCGCAAATCATAAATTACTTTTTTCAAAAAAAATTAATAAGCCCTTGCAAATAGCACTTTCCGAGAAGAAGGATTTCCAGTAACCATGCACGTTCCAGCCTCAATCTTTCCATCTAAAGGAATGCATCTTATTGTGGCTTTAGTTTCGTTTTTAATTTTTTCTTCAGTTTCTGCTGTTCCGTCCCAATGGGCTAAAATAAATCCACCTTTGGCGTCTAAAACTTTCTTAAACTCCTCATAAGAAGCAACTTCCGAAGTGTTTTCAGCTCTGTGTGAAACAGCTTTCATATAAAGGTTATCCTGAATTTCATCCATCAAAGAAATTACTCTTTCAACTACATTTTCATTGCTGATGAATTCTTTTTGGAGAGTATCCCGTCTGGCCAATTCCACGGTTCCTTTTTCAACATCTTTTGGACCAATTACAATTCTTACCGGAACGCCCTTTAATTCGTATTCATTGAATTTCCAACCTGGTTTTTGGGTGTCGCGATTGTCATACTTCACTCGGACTCCTTTGGATCGCAGTTGATTCATTAAATTTTTAGCAACTTCATCTACGGCTTCTAATTCTTCGTCATTTCTATAAATGGGCACAATAACCACTTGATCTGGCGCCAAATTTGGAGGCAAAACCAAACCATTGTCATCACTATGCGTCATAACCAACGCACCCATCAATCGCGTGGAAACACCCCAAGAAGTTGCCCAAACGTAATCAAGCACGCCTTCTTTGGAAGTAAACTTTACATCAAAAGCTTTTGCGAAATTCTGTCCTAAAAAGTGTGAAGTTCCGGCTTGCAACGCTTTTCCATCCTGCATCAAAGCTTCAATACAATAGGTTTCCAAAGCGCCAGCAAAGCGCTCGCTTTCGGTTTTTGTTCCTTTTATAACTGGAATAGCCATATAATTCTCCGCAAAATCTGAATACACATTCATCATTTGTTCCGCTTCAGCTATTGCTTCTTTTTTGGTTGCGTGAGCTGTGTGCCCTTCTTGCCATAAAAATTCAGTAGTTCTCAAAAACAAACGCGTGCGCATTTCCCAACGCACCACATTTGCCCATTGGTTTATTAAAAGCGGAAGATCTCGATAAGATTGGATCCACTTTCGGTAAGTATCCCATATAATGGTTTCGGAAGTTGGGCGAACAATCAGCTCCTCTTCCAGTTTGGCATCCGGATCTACAATAATTCCACTGCCATCTTCGGCGTTTTTCAACCTGTAATGCGTAACTACAGCACATTCCTTCGCAAAACCATCAACATGGCTTGCCTCTTTGCTGAAATATGATTTCGGAATAAACAATGGAAAATAAGCGTTCTGATGGCCTGTTTCTTTAAACATCCGATCCAATTCAGCCTGCATGCGCTCCCAAATAGCATATCCGTAAGGCTTAATGACCATACAGCCACGAACTCCAGAGTTTTCCGCAAGGTCTGCTTTGATTACCAGCTCATTATACCATTTGGAGTAATCTTCCTCTCTTGTTGTTAAATTCTTTGCCATAACCCAGTTTTTGGCACAAATGTTGTGTCTATGTTAAATGATTAGTTATTGTCCGCAAAACTACTTATTTTTATGATGTCCAACAATAAAATTACCATAGATATGTTCACTCAAAATTTTAATATAAAACGTTTCATTCCAACAGTATTTGTAGGGGCTCTCTTACTTTTGCTTACCTCCTGTGGAACACATAACAACGCTTATAATCAAAATGATGGTATATATGCATCTGGTAATAATACAAATGCTGAAGAAGGAAATAACAACGTTGATGATTCTTATGAAAAATCAAATTACTATAAGCAATATTTCCAATCAAAGTCCAATGCCTATTCTGATCTTCCAGAAGAAGGCGCCATATTCACTGATATTGACGCCTATTCTACTACCGAACGTTTGGATGAAGACGGAAACATAATCATTGAAGAAAATTACAGTGAAGAAGGTTATGGCCCTTGGGGTAGCAATGGCGAAGAAGTCACAATAAATATCTATAATTCTGGCAGTTATGGGTTCTATAGTCCTTACTGGTATGGTGGATATTGGGGCTGGGGCTATCCATATTATGGCTATGCTACACCTTATTGGGGCATAAGTTACGGTTGGGGTTATCCATATTACGGTTACGGATATGGCTATGGATATTACAACCCATACTATGGCTATGGATATTACAACCCTTACTATAATAATTATTACAATGGTGTATCATACAATCGAGGAAGACGAAACACTGATTATTATAGAACCCAAGATAGAGGAAGAACAAATGTTTCAACTAGAAACTCATCTTATAGCCGTTCGGAAACAACGCGCCGTATAAATAGCAACAATGTCCGTGCAAACACAACACGTTCAACCAACAGCAATACTACTCGCACCAATACAAACCAGGTTATAAGAAACACACCTTCCAACACAACTCGAAGCGGAAGTTACTCGCAACCCACAAGAAGCAACAATACTACCCGAAGTACCCCAAGCAGTAATTATTCTTCACCTACGCGAAGCAGTAGTTCTGGCTCCACAAGAAGTTCAGGCGGGAGTGGCCGTTCCAGCGGTGGAAGCACTAGGAGCAGTGGTGGCGGACGTGGTTAAAATATTTAACCGATACTTTTAAAGTAATTAATATGAAATGCCCATTGGCCCATTTCTGAATAAATCGAAATGTTAACTTTGGGCATTTTTATTTTTCCATTAATTAAAAAATTACAATTAGATGAAAAGGATATCATTACTATTTATAGCATTTTTTTCTTTGGCGATTGGAAATGCCCAAAACACAACAGACGGCCTGCGTTATAGTACCGAACAAAATATTGGAACAGCACGTTTTACAGCTTTGAGCGGAGCCATGGGCGCTTTGGGTGGCGATTTTTCTGCAATTAACATAAATCCCGCTGGAGGGGCGGTTTTCCTAAACTCAAATCTGATGTTTTCTACCTCTTTGTTTGATGTGGAAAACAAGGCAAATTATTTCAACAATAATGAAAAAAGCTTTTCAGACGACATATCTCTAAACCAGATGGGAGGCGTATTCGTTATAAATAATTCAAACGGGGAATCTGCTTTCAAAAAATTCACAATTGGATTGAATTATGATACTGCCAAAAGTTTTGACAATGAACTATACATTGCTGGAACAGGAAACAATTCCATCGGAAATTTCTTTTTGGAACAAGCGCAGGGCATTCCCTTAAACCAATTACAATTGCAACCTGGAGAAAGCATATCAAGACGATATCAATACTTGGGTGAATCTCAAGGAGATTTTGCTCAAAATGCATTCTTAGGCTATCAGGGTTTTCTTTTTGATCCTGTTGCCCCAAACAACCCTTCAAACACCTCATATATTTCAAATATCGCCGATGGTAGTTTTAATCAAGAGTATATCTATCTTTCGCAAGGGTACAACAGTAAATTTTCAATAAATCTTGCCACACAGATTACTGATAATTATTTCTTAGGAATTAATTTAAACACACATACTGTAAATTTTGACCAAAGTTCATATCTGCGTGAAAACAACAGCAATCCAGGCTCCACAGTTAATGGGGTGGGCTTCGAAAACAATCTCTCTGTTAATGGCGTAGGAATTTCAGCTCAGATTGGAGCTATTGCTAAGATTGCAAACAATTTTCGTCTAGGTTTAAGTTTTGACACGCCAACTTGGTATCAAATTTCTGAAGAAACCACCCAATATCTTGAAAGCCGTCGTGTTTTTCAAGGTCAGTCCATTTATCAAGAAGTAGATCCCAGAATAATTAATATTTATGAAGATTACAACCTTCGCACACCTGCAAAGGTTACCGCCAGCACTGCTTATATCTTTGGCCAAAGTGGTTTGATTAGTTTTGATTACTCCTTTAAAGACTATTCCTCTATTAAATTTAGTGAAATATATGACTCCTATAACTCTTCTAGCTCTTCTTTTTACGATTTAAACAACACTATTAACAATACACTGAAAGGTGCTTCTGCTTTTAAAGTTGGTGCAGAATACAGAATTAATCAACTAAGCTTAAGAGGAGGTTTTCATTATGAGGAAAGCCCATATAAAAACACTGAAATAGTTGGAGACCTAATAGGATTCTCTTTAGGTACAGGCTATAATTTTGGACGCTTCACCTGCGATTTAGCCTATTCCAGATCAGAACAAGAACGCAACCAGCAGCTATATTCCGTTGGTTTGACCGATGTTGCCAAAATTAGTTCCATTTATAACAACTTTGTGTTGTCCCTTGGTTTCAGCTTTTAATTAGTTAATTTGAATTCTGAAATATTAACTCTAATTCTGATCAACAGCCATTTAGCTGAAGAATTACGTCAACGTCAAAGCTGTTAAGAAGATTTAATATATACATATTTCAATTAGAAAAAGCTTCTTTAATTAATCCTGAATAATTTACTAAAATTAAAAGCCCCGCATTATCTGCGGGGCTTTGGTTTTTATTTCTTTTTCTATTTATCGTTTTAGGGTAAAATGTCCTTTAAATTCCTTTGCGCTTCCGTCCTCGGTGTACTCCACGCGGAACCAGTAATCGCTCGAGGGCATCGGGCTGCCGTTATAGGTACCGTTCCATCCCGGGCCCATCGGG
>JAPKFY010000025.1 GCA_026646335.1 Aequorivita sp.
TTTAATCTCAAAGAGTTATTTCTTTTGTAATAATTCAATCATTTCCAGCGCATCACTTTCCTTTATGGTTTTTCCATCAAAATAAAATAGGGTAACAAAACCAGAACCCGTATCCTGAATATGTTCAAAAATAGCGTCACCATATTTAACTTTTAAATCTCTTTGCCTGAATGTTTTTATAGGAAGCCCAACGGAATCTGCTTTATTTGTCATTTTATAATCATACCACATTAAGTCGTCTAAAATAGTTTCTGCATCATCACCATATTTTTCAATAAGTTGTCCCATTCCTATTGAATCTACATAATGGTTTAAAATTGTAGGCTCCTTTAATGTTTCAATATTCATTATTGTTACTTCATCCTTTTCCAAACCTTTATTTGCTATAGGTTCTGGATTTTTTTTAGTGCCCTTACAGCTAATAAATAACAGCAGGGTTACAATTGTTAGTTTAATGCATTTTTTCATAGTCAATCAATTTTTAGAATTATACATTTTCACAACCGCTTCCGCAGGCTTGTTCTGTGGTGTAAACTGATTGTCATTTTCGCCCCCAACCCTTTCGTGGGCAATAAACCATTTCCACAGAAAACCTCCGGCAAACCAGTCTTCTTTCCAAACAGATTGATACAACCCTTCCAAGGAATTAGCTTGGGCTTCCATGTTTATCGAATTCATTCCCCTATCGCTCTTCCAAGGTTCTTTCCCGCTAAAATCAACGCTTCTGTAGCCGTATTCTGCAAAGAGAATTTTTTTGTTTTCCTTTTCTGAAATGGTTTTTAATTCTGCTTTCCATCGTTCCCAACCTGCTTTTGTTTCTGCAACAGTTGGTGTTTGGTTTTCCGAAACTGGAAAATACGCATCTACCCCAATATAATCCAGAGCATCCCAAAACGGGATGCGTTTGTATTCGTCCCAATTGGCGGCATAGGTCAGTTTCCCTCTATACACCTTTTTCACTTCAGCTATCAAATCTCGCCAATACTCGGGGCGGTGTTCAATAAATTTTTCAAGTTCAGTGCCAATACAGAATATTTCTACCTTTTCTTCTTCGGCAACCTTTGCAAAATCTAAAATAAAGTTGCGATAAGTATCTTCAAGTTGAAGCCAATCGGCTTCCGAAGCCATCTCTACCAGCCCCGTAAACTCGCCCTTGGAAACCCATATTTGGGGTTTCATCATTACGTTTATTTTGTTTTTGTGAAGCAGTCTAATATATTGCCCCACACCCTCCATCGACTCACCAAACCATTGCCACGGCTGATTGTAAAATATCTCGGGATGGTCTATGCTTTTAATAAAGCCGAAGGGCATAATCGTCGCGTAATTTGCTCCTATTTCCTTTAAGGGCATTACATTTTGCTGCAAAAGAGTATCGCCTGAAGCAACAAGGCTGACCCCGTTTATCTTTAAATTTTTCCCCTCTTTCAGCACTTTCACTTTGGAAGTATCCTTGTTTTGTGCACATCCTGTAATGAAGAAAAAAAGAAAAGAGCAAACCACAAAGCGGTATAGTACTATCATTTTCGGTATATATTATGGATGAATTTAAAACTTTATTTTAGAATTTATAGAAATATTAATAGCTGTTTTGAATCTGTCCCAATTGTAATTGCGTAAATTTATAAACGACTGAAAAAATCTATCATCAAAAAAATATGGAACATATCGTCATTTTAGGCAATGGAATTGCAGGAATAACAGCTGCAAGGCACATCCGAAAACTTTCCGATAAAAAGATAACTATAATTTCCGCTGAAGCAGACCATTTTTTTTCCCGTACCGCCTTAATGTACATCTATATGGGCCATATGCGTTGGCCCGACATTGAACCATACGAACCTTGGTTTTGGGAAAAGAACAGGCTGGAACTTAAAAAAGCATACGTCGAAACTGTTGACACTAATAACAAAACACTTCATTTTAAAGGCGGCGTAACCATAGCTTACGATAAACTTATTATTGCAACAGGCTCAGTGACAAACACATTTGGCTGGGAAGGTCTGGAACTCAACGGCGTTCAAGGTTTGGTCTCTAAACAGGATTTGGAAAATCTCGAAAAAAATGCACCCAACAACAAAGACTGTCCACGTGCAGTAATTGTTGGCGGCGGATTGATAGGCGTTGAAATGGCCGAAATGCTCCGCACCCGAAACATTGAAGTAACAATGCTTGTTCGCGAAGATGCTTTTTGGACTAATGTATTGCCAAATAATGAGGCAGAAATGCTTTCGCGTCACATTGCCTCACACGGTGTGGACCTTCAGCATAACTCAGAACTCGATAAAATAATTGGCGACAAAGACGGAAACGTGAAAGCTGTTATCACAAAAAAGGGCGAAGAAATTCCCTGCAGCGTTGTGGGTATAACCACTGGCGTAAAACCGAATATTTCATTTCTGAAAAATTCAAAAATTGAAACAGATAGGGGTGTTTTGGTAAATAGAAAACTGAAAACAAATATTGAAGGTGTTTATGCCATTGGCGATTGCGCACAGCAGCGCGAACCTATCGGCAACCGCCCAGCAATAGAAGCTGTGTGGTACACTGGCAGGATGATGGGCGAAGCCCTTGCGCAGACCATCTGCGGCAATCCATTTGAGTATAAGCCCGGAAACTGGTTTAACAGCGCCAAGTTTTTTGATATTGAATATCAAACTTATGGTTGGGTTTTTTCAGAAAACAGAAAAAAAGATTACGAAGCGCAATTCCATTGGAAATGCAAAAGCAATTTGCGCTGTGTTACTATTTCATATAATAAAAACTCAAATGAATTTCTGGGAATAAACACTTTCGGAATACGGATGAAACAGGAAGTTTTTGATACTTGGCTAAATGAAAAAAGAAGTGTGGATTACGTAATCCAAAACCTAAAACAAGCCAATTTTGACCCTGAATTCTTTAAAAGGTATGAAAAGGAAATTTTGAATGAATATTCATCATTAACCGAAACATCATCATCATAAAAACCTAACAGGTCTCAATGACCTGTTAGGTTTGATAACCAAAATAATGTATATGAGCACTGTTCAAAGAAATATGTCCCTAACCGGCGAACCGCCAAAGACCATCAATACCCAACAAAAAATTGCTTCGGCAATTGGTATTATAGGCCTAGCGCTCCTGTTCTTGGCAATGTTGAATATTAATTTTCCCAATAAGGCCTTATGGCTAAGCGTTTCCTTGGGAATGATGGCTGTTGGAATTGTTTGGTTTTCAATTGCTGCTTACGCGAACAAGCACGAGGGAATTAAAAATGACGGGGTATATTTTAAGTCGCTTACGTCTCAAGGCTTTTGGGCTTGGATTTTAGGTATTCTGCTTACATCATTTTATATAGTACTGTATTGGTTTCCACAATATTTAGGACTGGTGCAGGATGGCAATAATAAAGGTATTGTTGCTCTTTTTGATCCTTTTAGCAGATTATTGAATGGTGGCCCCGCCAGTCAATGGTTTGTTTATGGAACTTTATATACCCTGGCAATTTTGGCTTTCGGAGTAAAATTCATCTTAAAATATCGCCATAACAAATACGAAAAACTTCGCACGTTCTCAGTGATGTTTTTTCAGCTGGGTTTTGCTTTTTTGATTCCAGAATTTATGCAGCGATTAAACAGCGAGACGTTTTCACTTCCCTATTACGACTTAAAAAATATCTGGCCGCTCAATTATTACAACTTTGAACAGTATAGGATAGATGACTTTCTTTCCGCGGGAGATGTTGGGTTGGGATTATTAATTTTCGGGCTTGCATCTATCTTTATAATCACCCCTATTTTAACCTACAAATACGGCAAACGCTGGTATTGCTCATGGGTATGTGGATGTGGCGGACTGGCAGAAACTGCTGGCGATCCTTTTCGGCATTTAAGCGATAAAAGTCAAATGGCTTGGAAAGTGGAACGATGGGTAATACACAGCGTCTTAGTTTTTGTGGTTTTGATGACCACAGCGGTTGTGTATTCCTATTTGGGCGATGATAGTTCCAAGTATTGGCTCACAAAAAATACTTTCTTAATATCGGTTGCCGTGCTCCTGACCTTGGTTTTCGCTGGAACATGGATTTTTAAAAGAGAAGAGTTAAAAAAAGACGCGCGTTTGGGAGCAATTGGTTATTTCGTCATTATAATTTCATTGATAGGCTTTCATTACTTTTCGGGAAAAACATTGTTTCTTTTTGAAGCGGAAACCTTGCGCCAATCCTACGGTTTTCTTATTGGCGCAGTGTTTAGCGGCGTAATTGGCGTGGGCTTCTACCCTATCTTCGGCAGCCGTGTTTGGTGCCGTTTTGGCTGCCCAATGGCCGCGATTTTAGGATTTCAGCAACGTTTGTTTTCAAAATTTAGAATTACTGCCAATGGCGGACAATGTATTAGCTGCGGCAACTGTTCCACTTATTGCGAAATGGGCATCGACGTGCGCGCCTATGCACAAAAAGGCGAAAACATTGTGCGTTCCAGCTGCGTGGGCTGCGGAATCTGTTCAGCAGTTTGCCCGCGCGGGGTATTGAAATTAGAAAACGGCCCGTTAGAAAAACGCATCAATAGCAACGAAATCCTGCTAGGGAATGATGTGGATTTGATGAACTATGTGAATAATTAAAACCTAACAGGTCTCAAAGATCTGTTAGGTTTCGAATCAGGTACCGTCCAATGGATTGTCATATATTTTTCTGAAATTCGCAGTCTATAAAATTCCCAGTTTTTAATGCCGAAAAACATCAAAGTAATCATTCCCGCATATAACGAAGAAGGCTCTATCGGGAAGGTGATTGCCGAAATCCCCGATATCGTTTCAGAGATCATTGTGGTCAATAACAATTCTTCAGACAATACTGCTGAAGTTGCCAAACTTGCAGGAGCAACCGTTCTTTTTCAGCCAAATGCCGGCTACGGAAATGCTTGTTTGAAAGGGATGGAATATATTTCGCGTTTCGAGTCCGCTCAACGACCAGAAATTATAGTTTTTTTGGATGGCGACTATAGCGACTATCCTTCGGAATTGACAAAAATCGTGGCGCCAATAATTGAAGATAATATAGACTTTGTAGTAGGCGCACGGGTAAAAGAGTTGCGCGAAGCTGGGTCCATGACTTTTCCGCAGCGTTTCGGCAACCAACTGGCAACGAAGTTGATGAGGCTTTTCTTCAATTCAAAGTTTACAGACCTCGGACCATTTCGCGCCATTAAATATGAAAAGTTACTCGCCCTTAATATGGAGGACAAAACCTATGGCTGGACGGTAGAAATGCAATTGAAAGTATTGAAAAAGAAATTTACCTATCTAGAAGTACCCGTAAAATACAAAAACCGCATCGGCGTTTCAAAAGTTTCGGGTACGGTAAAAGGTGCTATCTTTGCTGGCGTAAAAATCCTGACCTGGATCTTTAAATACAGTTTCAAAAAATGATTCTTGAATCAATAATCATTACAATTTATTCCATTGCCCTGCTCCTCATCTTTATGTATGCTTTGGCGCAGTTAAACTTGTTATTCAACTATTTAAGAGCTCGAAAAAATCATAAAAATTCTCCAACTTTCGATTTTTCCAAAGAAGAAGAAATTCCTTATGTAACCATCCAACTTCCTGTTTATAACGAGTTTTATGTAATGGAACGACTGCTGAGCAATATTGCCGAAATTGACTACCCGAAGGAGAAGTTGGAAATTCAAGTGCTGGACGATAGCACCGATGAATCCTTTGAAGAAACCGCAAAGCATATTCAAGAACTTCAGAAAACAGGTCTGGATATTCAACATGTAACCCGTAAAAATCGTGAAGGTTTTAAGGCAGGTGCATTAAAAGAAGGTTTAAAAACTGCCAAAGGCGAATACATCGCAATTTTTGACGCAGATTTTCTTCCGAAGAAAGACTGGTTGAAAAATACCATCCCCTACTTCAAAGACCCCGAAATAGGGGTAGTACAAACCCGTTGGGGGCATTTAAATCGCGATTACTCAATACTTACACGAGTACAAGCTTTTGCGCTCGATGCACATTTCACTTTGGAACAGGTTGGAAGAAACAGCAAGGGACATTTCATAAATTTCAACGGGACGGCAGGCGTTTGGCGAAAAACCTGCATACTGGATGCTGGAAACTGGGAAGGCGACACGCTTACCGAAGATTTGGATCTCAGCTATCGCGCACAGCTAAAAAACTGGAAATTCAAATATCTGGAGGAAGTGGAAACCCCAGCGGAGCTTCCCGTGGTAATAAGTGCAGCGCGTTCGCAACAATTCCGTTGGAACAAAGGCGGGGCCGAAAATTTCCAGAAAATGGCTTGGCGCGTCTTTAAAAGCAAGGATATTTCCTTCAAAACTAAGATACACAGTTTTCTGCATTTGCTGAACAGCACCATGTTTCTGAACATTTTGATAGTCGCCATTTTAAGTATCCCGATGCTTTACATCAAAAATGAATACGAACATCTAAAGATGTATTTCTATGTGATGAGCTTTTTCGTAATAAGTACTATCATCTTTTTTATCTGCTATTGGTTTACTTATAAAGCCATTTACGGCGGTGGATTCAAACATTTTTTGAAATATTTCGCAATGTTTTTTACCTTCTTTTCCGTGGCGATGGGGTTTTCATTGCACAACTCCATTGCGGTTTTGGAGGGACATTTCGGGAAAAAAAGCGAATTTATAAGAACGCCCAAATTCAACATAAGCACCTTAAAGGAAAGTTGGAAAGGCAATAAATACCTCACAAAAAACATTTCGCCCAATGTAATAATTGAAGGCGTATTGATGCTTTATTTTGCGTTTGGTATGTACAGCGCTTTTGTTGTTGGTGACCAAGGTGGCGATTTCGGACTGTTCCCGTTCCATTTGATGCTTTTCTTGGGGTTCGGATTTGTGTTTTTTAAATCGCTCACTTCCAAAGCATAAATCTTTTTTAAGTACATTTATCTTCAAGATTCTGATTGAAATTAAAAGTTCCTATTCCCTAACCGCTAATTCCTAATCGCTTAGAAATGTATCCACCGCCGCACCACCAAAGCCACGATATTGAAAAAATGATTTCGGTAATAAAACATTTTCCTTTGGGAATGTTGGTTACGGCAGAGAGAGGAAAACCTTTTATTACACACATCCCTTTTATTTACAACGAAACCTCCAAAAAGCTAATTGCACATATAGACCGAAACAATCCGCAGCTTGAAACCCTAAAAGATGGCGCTGAAGTTACCGTCGTTTTTAAAGGGCCGGATACATATATTTCTCCCAACATTTACACTACGCCGCAATTGCCAACGTGGAATTATATAATCGTCCACATCACTGGCAAGTTGAAACTTTTAACTGATGCCGAAACAGTAAAGCAAACAATGATTGCTATGACAGAATTTTTGGAAGGAAGCAAACAAAAATTCACCCTACTAAAAGATGACCCGCGAATGGAACGACTTATCAACTACATTCAAGCCTTTGAAATTGAAATCACCCATTGGGAAGGGAAATTCAAACTTTCGCAGGATAAAATTTCACAGGATTTTAAAAATGCAAAGAAGGAATTAATAGATAAATCCAGAAAGGATGATTCGGGATTTATTGAGGAAATCTATAAAAAATGACATAAGACTATACGATTTAAGGCGTAGGACAGAACTATTACTAACAGAGTCTTATGTCCTACGTCTTATAGTGCAACGGTCTTAAATCTTTTCGACATAACCTTTCACTTCCTCAAAATCAAGCCCGCCATAATTCCCGCTGCTCATCAACAACAGACAAGTATTGTCGTAATCCTGCGAAAAAAGATAGGTTTTAAAATCGGCCGGATTTGTGAAAACCACCAAATCCTGTCGGTCAAAAGCTTCGTCAATTTGTTCGCCTTTTATTTCTTCCAACTGTTTTATCAATACTGCATGTGGAGAATAGAAAACCACCGCACTATCCGCTGCATCCAGCGTTCCTTTGTATTCTTTTAAAAATTCTGGGTTTAGGCTGCTGTATGTGTGAAGCTCTAAACAGGCGATGAGTTTCCTGTCGGGATATTGGTTTTTTACGGCTTCCGTTGTGGCTTTCACTTTACTTGGCGAATGTGCATAATCTTTATACGCCACCGCGGTTTTGGTTTCGGCAATTTTTTCCAAACGTTTGCTAGCGCCTTTAAAAGTCGCAATGGCTTCGTAAAAATCCTCGGCATCCACGCCCATCAATTGGCAAATCCAGCGGGCGCCTTCCAAATTGTTTAAATTGTGTTTTCCGAAGATTTCAACAGGCATTGGGCCTTCGGGGGTTTCCAAAAGAGTGGTTCCGTCTTCGACAGAATATTTGGGTGTTTGATAGGGGTATTTTTTTATGTGGTTTGTAGAACTTTCCACAACTCGTTTTACCTCTGAATCCTCTTCGTTGTAAATTATCGCACCACCGTTCGTAATTTCCTTTAGAAATATTTCAAACTGCTCCACATAGTTTTCGTAGGTAGGGAAAACGTTGATGTGGTCCCAAGCAATGCCGCTCAACAATGCAATATTGGGTTTATAAAGATGAAACTTGGGCCTGCGATCAATGGGTGAGGAAAGATATTCATCGCCCTCAATGACCATAAAGTCATTGCTTTCTGTAATTTTTACCATAGTGTCAAACCCTTCCAATTGGGCGCCCACCATATAATCCACATTCTTTCCGTGGTAATTCATTACGTGTAGAATCATGGAGGTGATTGTAGTTTTTCCGTGCGAGCCGCCAATAACCACACGGGTTTTGTTTTTTGATTGTTCGTAAAGAAATTCTGGGTAACTGTAGATTTTTAAGCCGAGTTCCTTAGCTCTTAGAAGTTCGGAATTATCTGCTTTGGCGTGCATTCCGAGGATAACCGCATCAATTTCCGAGGTCAATTTTTCTGGGAACCAGCCTTCTTTTTCGGGCAATAAGCCTTTTTTATTTAATCTGCTTTTTGAAGGCTCAAATATCTCGTCATCGCTTCCGGTTACGGTATCTCCTTTTTGATGTAATGCCAATGCAAGGTTGTGCATCGCGCTGCCGCCTATGGCTATGAAGTGGATTCTCATAAAATGGTTTCAGGTTTTAAGTTGCAGGTTTCAGGTTGCACACTAATTTTTTGAATTTTACTGTAACAAAGATACTTTTCTGATTCTGAATTATGAATTCATAATTCAGAATTACATCGCTAAAATGAGGGATTTCTCTTTTTGGGCTTCCTTGAAATCTATTCCTCCTATTAATGCTTTATTTATCCAAGTAAGCGCAATTTCCTTTTTCCCGAGGTTTTTATATATCTGTGCCAAGCGGTAATATGCCCAATCCTTCGGCACACCGTCTTTTATGGAATAGTTGGCCAAGTATTCACTCAGACATTCAATGCCGTATTCGGGTTCCACATTATACTGTGCAGCAATTTTGCCTATCTGGTAATTTAATTGGTTTCGTTTGTGCTTTTTTAAGGATTCTGAAGTGGTAGCAATAGCTTCTTTGGGCTGATTGTTCTTTTCATAGAGTCCTGAGAGCTTTTCGTAGGTATGTGGCGAACCGCCTACTTCGATTGCTTTCTTGTAATAACGTTCGGCATCTTTTGGTCTGTCAGAATATTCGGCTATGTACCCATTGGCGAGATAGCCGTCCACTTTTGAAATCTCTCCCAATTCATTTGCGTAATCAATAGCTTTATCTTCGCTTCCTCCAAAAATTCCAGGTAACTGTATGTAAAATTCTATTAAGGCCCAGCGCGCTTCTATATGTTTGGAATCTAGTTTTGCCGCCTGTTCGAGTTCATATTTAATGTCACCAATATAAGTAATCGCCCGAATTTTACTGATGGACATTGCCTTCATCCCCATGGCACCTCCGTACTTAAAATGGTAATTGGCGTTACTTTCCTCATCCTTTACTAAATCTTTGTAATAGGAAATTGAAGCGTCCCAATCCTTTTGGTAAGCTGCTATATCACCCAAATATTCCCGAGTTTTTTTATCACCGGGATTTTGTTTCAAATAATTTTCAAAAATAGGCTTCGCTTTGCTAAATTTTTCCTGCTTGAAATATTCTTCCGCTTGTTGATAGTTGTTTTGGGCAGCTGCGAACAAAGGAAACAATAAAAGAAGAAATAATATATTTTTGTTCAAAATTTGAAATTTGTGATTTGAAATTTGTGATTTGTGATTTCAGGTTTCAGGTTTTAGGTTTCAGGTTCCAGGTTTCAGGTTCCAGGTTTCAGGTTTCAGGTTTCAGGTTTCAGGTTAAAAAAAATTATTAAAAACTACGAAGCGAGTACTACTATTTTTTTGGTGGATATTTTGCCAATATTTTCTGAAGTACTGACATATAATAGGCTTCTTTCTGCTGCGGTGTTGACCGTTCTTTCATTTCGCCTTCGGCAACGGCTTGCCAAACCAAATCGTCTTTTTCAGTATCTATAAAATCCATTGTTAATTGTTGGTTGAGCACATTGCCCCCAATGGGAATTCCGCCGCTAACACCAACGCCAACGTTGCTACCACTACCACCAACACCAATACCTATTGTGTTTTGTGAACGCGAAACATGCTCGCGCGCGTAAAAATTGATATACAATTGTGGTGTTTCACTTTTTACGAAACCGCGTTGCTGCAACAGACTGTCCGTAATTTGTATAATACGGCCATCGTCCAATTGGTTTAGGCCAGAGTCTATTGTAGGGAAATAGTTATAGGAATTGTATTTTGAAAAATCCACTTGCTTGTCATAATCCACAGCCACGGTGGCGCCGCAAGAGACAAGAAATATTGAGAGAATTAAAATTGGGAGGAGCTTCATTGCATTTTCTTTTCAATAAAAATACGCAAAAAAGATGCCTTAGGTTTTAGGTTTATTATTCTTTAACAATTTTCTTGGTCACGCTTCCTTTATCGGTAACCACTTCCACAAAATAGATGCCTGTGGAAAGGGTTTCGAGGTTGATTTGGTTTTCTGGGGTTTCTAGAATCAATTTACCCAATGTGGAATAAACGGTTGCTTTTTTGAAGGAAAGGGTATTTGAGGTTTCAATGTTTAAAACAGAAATTACCGGATTTGGAAACACTGAGAGGTTTTCTGAAAAATCTGTTTCGGTTATTGATAATTGGCATTGGGCTTCTACTTCGGCTTCGGAGTTGCAACCGACAAGATTATTATTGATAGTAACAGCCGTATTTGGACTAAAGATTGCATCACAGACTGGGCTTACTGCACAAAATGAAAGAAGTGGATTATCTTCAATGATCACGCCAATAAGATCTGATGCATCTAAATTTGTTAAAGAGGATATTGAATAAAGAGATTCATTTTCAATAATTGATAGATATTCATCACAATATGTCAAACTTTCTATACCTTCTAATGTTTGTAACACATCATTATCACGTATCCCCATCCAACCGTAAACGGAATCCAGATTTTGCAAGCCATTTAAACTTTCCAAAGAATCGTTCCAATCTACACGAAAACTTCCATGTATCTGGGTGAGGTTTTCAAGACCTACAAAAGAAACCAAGTTATTATTGCTAGCTATATGCATTCCCCAATCAGAACCGTTGCCAACCGAATTTAGTGAATTGAAACCAGTAAAATCAATTATTTGACTATTGAAAGTAACTGCAAATTGACCAGCAATAGTTTCTAGGTTTTGAAGCCCCTCAAAATTTTCCAAAGCATCATTTGAAGTAATAATAAGACTGCTGCTTAAATTTTGAATATTTTCCAGACCCTGCAAATTTTCAATATTAGTAAGGTCTATTATTAATCCTCCTCCCACATCCTCTATTTGTGATAGACCATGCAGGTTAACAATATCATTTCCACGTATATTCAAAGAGTATATCAGGTTGGTACAATTCGGATAGTTTAAAGCAAATGCATCAATTTCACTTTGTGTAGTTATATAAAAATCATCTGTTGGACACTGCCCAAACCCAACAAAAGAGACCAACAACAAGACGAAGAGTACAACTTTTTTCATAAAATCTTTATTAATTGCTGTAAGAAAAGAGAAAAAAACGACAAGCAAAAATTTATTTAAGAATTTTTTAAGAAAAGCAACATTGCTAACAGACAACTGACAACTGATAACTAATTCAGCATCGCCCAAAGTTTATCCTTCAACTCCGTCAACCCTTGTTGTGCCACAGAAGAAATAAATAGATAAGGAATCCCCTTAAACTGCTTGTCGAGGATCTTTTTCATTTCAGCTTTCAGTTCATCATCCAGCATATCGCTTTTGCTGATGGCCACTAAGCGTTCTTTGTCCAAAAGTTGTGGGTTATAACGTCGTAATTCGTCCACCAAAATTTCATACTGTTCCTTGATATCCGGCGCATCGGCCGGAATTAAAAATAGCAAAGTAGAGTTACGTTCTATATGGCGAAGAAAACGATGTCCAATGCCTTTCCCTTCAGCGGCACCTTCAATAATCCCAGGAATATCGGCAACTACAAAAGTTTTAAAATCACGGTATTGCACAATCCCTAAATTGGGTTTTAGAGTGGTGAATTCGTAATTGGCAATCTTCGGCTTGGCTGCTGTAATCACAGAAAGCAACGTAGATTTTCCAGCATTCGGAAACCCTACCAAGCCTACATCGGCAAGTATTTTAAGTTCAAGGATAATATCTGCTTCCAAACCTTCTTCCCCTGGTTGTGAGTAGCGAGGGGTTTGGTTAGTGGCAGTTTTAAAGTGTGCATTTCCAAAACCGCCGCGACCGCCCTTGGCTACAATTCTTTCTTCCCCATCTTCAGTGACTTCAAAAAGTATCTCCTCAGTTTCTTTATCGCGGACTACCGTGCCTAGCGGCACTTCAATATACACATCGGCACCATCGGCACCTGTACTGGTTTGTTTACTACCCGCACTACCGTGTTCTGCTTTAAAATGTCTTTTAAATTTTAAGTGGTAAAGCGTCCAAAGGTTTTTGTTCGCTTTTACAATTACGTGCCCCCCACGACCGCCATCACCACCATCAGGCCCACCTTTGGGAATATACTTTTCCCGACGCATGTGCTTGCTCCCTTGTCCTCCCTTTCCGGAAGTTATATGAACCTTTACGTAATCTACAAAATTGCCTTCAGTCATTGTTTTGTTGAATTGTGTGTTTGTGGAATTGTGTAATTGTTTATTTTTTTAATTGTGCATTTCTTAACGCTTTGATTTTATTCGATATCATTAAAAGATGTGCACGAAGTTTTTCATAAGCATCATTGTCGATAAAATTTAACCTTTTGGAAATTATTACTTGATTTAACAATTCCATTGTCGAGCTAAATGCTATTGTTGAAAAATGCGATTTATCTTTTTGTGTTATCCGGGAAGTACCCTCAGCTAAGCTTGAAGCTATTGAAACAAAACATCTTCGCAGTTGATTGGTTAATCCAAACCGTTCGTCAACAGGAAAACTTTCAGTTTTTTTATATACAATCTCAACTAAATCAATTGAGTCTTGCCAAACTTCCAATTTTTCAAAAGAATGCCTATACATAAATTACTTCACCCTTAAACAGTTAAACCATTACACGATTCAACAATCAACTACAAACTGTCTATAACTTTACTCAATCGTTCTGTAATCTCCTCAATACTTCCCACACCGTCAACGCCGTAATATTTGTTCTGCTTTTGGTAATAGTTTTTCAAAATGGCAGTTTCGTTGTAATAAACTTTTATGCGGTTTCGGATAATACTTTCGTCGGCATCATCAGCTCTTCCACTTGTTTTGCCGCGTTCAAGCAAACGTTTCACCAAAACCTCATCATCCACTTCCAAAGCTACCATTGCGTCAATTTGGGTGTCCTTATCGTCCATTAAATGACCCAAGGCTTCGGCCTGTGCCTCAGTTCTCGGGAAACCGTCAAAAATAAACCCATTGGCATCGCTGTTCTTGTCAACTTCGTTGCTTAACATATCAATTGTAAGCTCGTCTGGCACCAATTTCCCTTTTGACATAAAGGACTTGGCCAGATTGCCCAGTTCTGTTTCATTTTTAATGTTATATCGAAAAACGTCGCCAGTGGAGATGTGCACCAAATTGTATTTTTCTTTCAAAAAATTGGCTTGTGTACCTTTTCCTGCGCCGGGAGGGCCAAAGAGAATTATATTAGTCATGCTTGTGGTTTTATTAATAAAAAACGAAGGTGCAAATTTACGAAATATAAGGCAGTTGGGCTTGAAACCAATTAGAAATAAATTGGCATCAATAAAGTTGCCATAAAACCCAGCCACCAATAATATGGTTTATTTCTATTTAATGTCAATCCCAAGATTAATTATGACCTATCTTAAATTTAATATTCAAGTTAAATTGCATTATTAATCTAATAATGTTCGTTAAATTTGTATACATTTATTTACTAATCTCTAAAACCTATGCATTATGAATAAAAAAACTACTTTTCCCCTTTTTAACAATCTAAAAATGACTGCCTTAATGATGGCATTTTTTGGATTTACAGCGGCCAATGCACAATATTGCATTCCGGCCGATAACTGTACCGATGGTGATTTAATACTAAATGTGGAATTTGCAGGTATTGCAAACCCCTCTGATTGTAGTCCAAATGGGTATGGAGATTATACCGCTAGTGTCGCTCCTGCTGAAGTGGAATTAGAAGGAGTCTATACAATGTCAGTAGAAGTTGGTGCAGGTTGGTCCTCTGAAACCGTTGGCCTTTGGATTGATTTTGACAATAATGAAACTTTTGATCCCAGTGAATTCTATCTAGTAGGAACAGGTTCGGGGAGTGTTGTTGTAGCAGATTTAGCTATCCCTCCATCTGTGCCTGTTGGCATTAAAAGAATGAGAATATGTGTAAAGGCAGATTCCGTTCCTTATGATGATCCGTGTCATCCCGACCCAACTGGATTTGGTGAATTTGAAGACTACCTAGTTAACATTACCGATCCTCTAAGCACTCCCGATCTTGATTTTTCAAACAGCCTAACTCTCTTTAAATCTGGCGCAAGCTTAAACATCAACTCAGGAAGCATTCTTGCTAAAGTTGAAGTTTTTGATCTTACCGGTAAATTGATTGCTACACAACAGAACATTGCTTCAAGAACTACATCTATAGCCCTTTCGGCTACAAACCAAGTTCTTTTGGTAAAAGTGCAATCTGAGGAAGGTTATACAACAACCAAGAAAGTCATTTTCTAAAAACAAAATTTTAAGTGTAAAGAAAAAAAGCTTTGGATCATTCCAAAGCTTTTTAATTATACGCAATATTTGATGTTTGTTCAAACAATATCGGAAATTGCAATTAATGTGCTCCTGCAATATTACCTCATACAACAACCCCAACCGCTTTATAAAGAAAGTTAACCAACGCATTCCAGAGCTTTTCCAAAGTCACCATCAATATCCCTTTCAACGTATTGACAAAGTTGAGCGCCATAGCCTCCAACCCATCGAGAAAGAATTCGCGGAGATCTTCATCAATATCACCATTGGCCACTCCCTTTTGGATAATAACCGTTTGTTTGGCAATGGCTTCCACTTGCCGTTCACTAAACCCGCGCACTGCGGAAATATCCTTCTCCAAAATACCAGAGGCAATATCTTTTATGCCTTTTATAATTGTTGTTACATCTTCAGCCATAATCTTATCGTTTTAAGAAACTTTCATATGTTATTGCCTGATCCAAAAAGATTTCTACCTGCCCTTTAAAAGCTTGTAATGCCAAAGGTTTTATACCATTTTCGCGATCGGTTTGCTTCATTTTTTTAAACGTTGCCGCTATCTGCTCAAAGGCGAAGGCGCTGGGATACTCGCCCGAAATGGCATTGCTTCCCTTGGCTTGGAGCAGTTCGTTTATCTTTTCCAAAGCGACATTGTTGGGCACTGGCCGGGCTTTGGCCTGGAGTTTCAGCGATTCAAAGGCGCCAATTAGCGTGTTATAAATAGGCTCCCTAACTGCAAAACTTTCGCTAGTTGTACCGCCATCAACCTCCGCGAAAAACCGCATAGTCAAATCACTGCTCGCGGTTACCTTTTCAACAATGGCTTGGTCATAGGCAGGGGCAAGTGTAGCTTGGCAGCCCGTAAAAAAAACAAGACAAAAAAGGACCAATAAAAAAATATGCTGCTTCATCAATTTCATAATACCCAGTTTCTATAAGCACTAAGGTAATGATTCATAACGAACTACAAGACATTATTCAATTTTTCCCACTCTGATTTATTTAGTGAATAGAAATTATGAAGCATTCCGTCATAGGTAAATTCATTTCGTTTCACCAAACCTATTTTTTGTAAAATCGCATTCGAAGCAGTATGTTCCACCTCTGCCATGCCGCAGATTTCCTTGTAGTCCAGTTTTGTAAAGCCGTGATTTAATGAAGCTATGGCGGCCTCAGTGGCATAGCCCTTTCCCCAATATTTTTTTAAGAAACGATAACCCAAATCGTAAAAGTGAGATCTGCCGCCAATAGCATCGGCTATCAACTTAAACCCGCTCCAACCAATAAAATTCCCGCTTTCTTTTTCTACAACCGCCCATCTGCCTATGCCATTTTCAATATATTGCTGCTTTATAGAATCAATATACTTTTGGGCTTCTGCTATGGTAGCAATCGGTTTGTTTCCCAAATATTTATGCACCTCAGCATCACTATCCATCGCAAACATGCCGTGCACATCTTCATCCATCAAATCGCGCATTAGCAGGCGCTCTGTTTCTATGTGGATTTTCATTTTCTTGATTGGTTTATTTCACCGAAATGAAACCGACTTTTCACAAAGTATCAATTAAAGCTTCTCAATAATCAAAGCCGCCAATGCAACCGCTTTTTCCTTATTTGAAGCAGCATCACCGGAAACTTTTACATGCAAATGAATCATCGTGCCCTTTGCCAAAAAGGTTAGCTGCGACATTGTTGCTCCCCAAATCGCCATATCGCCAAGTCCGTCTATGGCCACTCCATCTTTATATACCTTCGTTGAGATTCCAAACATTTTTTCCGTAGCATCTTTAACCAAAATAATGGCTGCCTCTGCGGGATAATCAAGACTTACTTCCTGTCCTGCGATTTTTTTCTTAGTGGAGAATGTGATTGATTCCCATTCGTAAAAGCAGGTGGGGTAGGTTCGCATTACATCCCTCATTTGGGTAGGAGCATCAGCTGGCAAGCCCAATACTTCCTTGATTTTTGCCTCTGCAACGAAACTACAGGGCGTTGCAGCGCTTTCGGTTGCGGCTGGAGCCGCTGCTTTTTCAGTTATTTTTGCTTCCGTTTCTGTTTGGGTGTTTTCACCTTTGGAAGTTTCAGAATTGCCGCAAGCTATTGCGAAAATACATGCAGTAATTAATAATAATACTTTCTTCATAATATTGAGGTTTATTTAGGTGTCTATTCTTTTTTAATTCCCATTTCATCAGCAAACAGCGCACTAAATTCCTTCACAAAACTTCTCCAAACGGGGGTTCGGGAATCATTTTCATAAAGGTAATGCGTTACAAGCATCTCATTGTTCCAAATTTTAATATACATCGGGTCTTCGTCGTGATTGGGCAATGATGGACAAGAAAGGTCTGGGCTTTCAAGACTTTTCGCCACATTGTTTTTATACAGCATCAGCAACTCCGCTATTTTTTGAGGGGAAGCATAGGTAGATTTAACCAATGGCGCTGGTTCACTAGATTGTATTCTATTTTCGTGTTGATAATTGATTTTTCCATCGGCCATAATCTCAAAAGACCAGGTGCCTTGGCCTCTGCCATCGTGCCTTCCCATTGCCGCTACAATTCCGGTCAAAGGATAATTGGGCAATTTTGAATTACCCATTAAATCTGCAATGCCTTCGTTTGTTTTTCTTTGTACTATGGGCGAAAGTTTTATAAAATCCTTCAAGTTTCCTTCAATGTAATGCTCATTACATTCAGCCTCCAAATTACCCAATTTTAGCGGAATACTGGAATTATAGAAAGCGTTGTCAACATACCAAGTGGAATCGTTCAGAAATACCGCAATTATTCCTTGATAATACCCATCGCTCAATAAGGTATTGTAGCTATTGCGTTCCTCTTCAGGATAGCTTGAAAAAGCGTATAAATTTTTAGGAAAAAGAGCGCGATGCGCTTCGGTTTTATCAATTGCAAGCGAATTAAAATAATCGCCCAAAGTTATATCTGGCTTATTCTCTTTGAAAAAGGTTTGAAATCTCAAATTCTCCTTGAGCAATTCGCTTAATGCGGCTTCACCTAATTTATAAATGCATTTTTTTATAAAAGGCTTGTAATCTGCCTTGCCGCCATAGTAAACCGTGCCATCAGAAAATGTAAATGTATCCCCACCGGCATCCGGACGGCCAGCGTCTATTTCAGTATAAACTTCTATTCTTGCTTCATTGGGCACTTTCATTTCAGTTTGATTGTTTTTTGGGGTTTGGGCAGCACAATTTATTGCGAAAAGGGCAACGATAATGTAGCTTTTTGAAATCATTAGATTAATTGCGTTCATCTGTCATATTTTAAATAATATTTTTTATCCTCTTCCCCAAAATTACTTAAGCCCCCAATTTTAAAGAAAATATTTATACTCGGGATAATGCTCTGTGATAATTGGATAGGGTATAGTGCTCTCAAAATGTTTTCCGTGATCGTTAAGGAAGGTATTTAAATCAAAAAAGCTTCCGGAAATTTTTAAGTCATCAAAACGTACCCGTAGCGGATTTTCATTTCCTTCCAAAAAAAACAAGCTCGGCAAGCTTTGGGTTTTGCTGCCCGTTGTTTTCGGCTGGGTGTAATCTTTGTGAATTTCAGCAAGTTTAGCGGCATCATTATCCTTAACAAAGCCAAGATAAACCCTTAAGTTAACCAACCCATTTACCATTGTATTGTCCAAACCTGCGTTGATTAATCTTCCGAATTCAGCATTCAATGCAACATCCTTATTTTCGAGAACGGAATACATTGAATAATGAAAAACAGACTGAAAAGCGGGGTCTTTCAACGACCCTCCAAGCGTGCCGGATTCCACTGAAGCCGCGATATAGCCAGTTATTTTTAGGGTATTATTATTTTTGGTTGCCATCAGTTCTTGTTTTTTAAAATTAAGGTTGTCAAATTTTATAGTGTCCTGTCGCAATGAATCCTCACCGCTTTCGGCAATAATTTCCAGTTCGGCAGTTTGTCCAACATTGAAAGAGCTGTACAACATGAATAAAAACGAAGCTGTTTTTCTAAGTTTTTTGTCATTCGGTTCAATCGTTAAATATTGGCCTTCAGAAACAAGGAGTTTCCCGTCTTCCGCCCAAGCTAGTTTTATGCCAGAGCCATTGTCCATATCGCCATTGTCTTGTAGCTGGCCCAGTTTGCTATCGCCTGCATAAACCAAGCCGTCATTATCAATATGGGCGATGGTTTTGTTGTCCATGTCTTTCAAAGTGCCATCGCTGCCAAGCAAACCAATTTTCTTTTGAAAAGCCCATACCTGTCCGTCGGCGTCCAACTTTATAAATTCTTCGTCACCGGTTGCCTTGAGTTGAAGGTTTTCAATTTTTAAATTTGGTGTGGAGCAACCCATAGCCAAAAGGAGTAATAGGACTATGGATATTTGCGGGTGCTTGTAAACTATGGAAGTACTGCGCTTTGTAATCATAAAGATTGGGGCCGTTAGATAATTAGCAATTTCACCTTAAGGTAAATGTAGTGTTTTAAAAGTATAAAAAAAGCAAAATCCCATCATGGGGAAATGTAGGCTTCAGTGCGCCAGGGAGGTAAGACCGCAGGCACTGACTTTAAATGTCAGTTTTTTTTTATTCAGTTATCTTTTTAATAGTACCCGTGATAGCGCAGGAAATCTTGACGGTATTGTAAATGGTGCCAAACTTTTCGATATTCTTTTTTAGCAGATCGAGATTCAAATTACTGTCCTGGCTATAAATCCGCAACTCATAAGTTATCTCATCCATTCGCGGCGGTTTTTCCAATCGGGTGGCATTGATAGTTATTTCGGCACGGGTGTATTCAAAATTCATAAATTCTGAAAACCGTTCCACGTTTTTGAGAATACAAGCCGAAAGGGAACCCAAAAACAGTTCGGCAGGATTTGCCAATGTATCTGCAGACTCTGGCGTAATGCCAAAACTGATCTCCGATTGCTTAATGCGAATGGCAGCCTTACTTTTTGAGGATGCATCCGCTTTTACAGAGTAGTTCATAGATGGATATTGTTATAGAGTAAGTTTTATTTTGCAAACACCCGGCTTTAAAAAAAGTGTATTGGCAATAAAATCCTATCTAATTTTAATAGATTCACTTACCTTTTGATAAACCTCCCCAGTAGATAATTCAACAACCACCTTCACCTTATAGTTTTCATCTAGCGCAGGTTTTTTATCCACCTTTAATTGAATCCCGGGAATCTGAATATTTATGGTGTCATTTAACAAATAGTCTCCCAAATAATAATCTTCCTGTGAAAAATAATCCCTTACCAAAATCAAATCGTTTATGGTATCATTTGCCAAGTGATCCTCGTCAAAATCATTAAGCGTAATCACAGTAATATTTGAGAGCTTTTCATTTTTAGAGCCTTTATACCCATTAGATAAACAAGAACACGCATAAGCACTAGGAACAAGTGAAAAACTAGGCCATTTTGAACGTCTTTGAGCTATATAATCCACACTGTATTCAACCCCCAGCCCTGCATAATCATCATACTGAACAACCTCATCCGCTACCATCAAGCTAACAGAATTAGTCCCCACCCATTTGTAGTTATTCACAACCATCCCATTAATGTCAAAATAAGCTCCAGTTATTGGGTTGCAATTACAATCATCATCATGTGGACTACACATCTGTAGCGGAAGTCCAATCATTAAGGCGAAAACCAAAACTTTTGTCCTTATACTCTTTAGAAAAGTTCGCATAATATGTTTGTTTTAATTTAATATTGTCTTGATAGCTATAAAATTAAACAATCATTTGTATTTCACCAATTGCATTGATTCTATTTAACCACAGGCTTTTCCACAAACGGTTTTATACCAAATTCTGGATATATTTCACTCGGGAAATAAATCACCCCGCCACGGGACACCATGGAAATCTTCTTTATAGCCTTCAGGTCTTTTGTTGGATCGTTAGGGATAAGAAAGAAATCCGCAAGCATTCCCGGTTCAATAGTGCCCCTATCTTTTTGCCCGAGATATTGAGCCATATCGTAGCTTCCCAATTTTAATAATTCTGCTGGGCTGTAGCCCAATTGTTGGTAGAGTTCCAATTCCCTATGTAAGTTAAACGCTCCTCCCAAATCTGTACCCGGTAAAATCAAAATACCACGGGCTTTCATCATTTTTAAGGTTTCCACAATTTTATCATACGCACCTCGATATGCTTTATCTTCGGTATCGTTGGCTATACTCGCCATCGCCATTTTAGCATCGCGCTGCACACTGGCGGGCATATGGTCTATATAATCTAAAGTACGCGCCTGTGTTTCGCCATTGCGCGAAAGCAATAACAACTCGTGAATTGCCAGCGTTGGATCCATAGCTACTTTATTCTTTACCATTAAATCCAAGGTTTTTTGAACGGGCGCACTGTTTAAATCCAAATCTGGTAAGCGCTGTAATGCTGTCAATCGCAACAACGTACGCGTGTCTTCCCCAGGTTCAAGCACCCAGCCCAACATTATTTGGTTAATATGGGTCATTTCATCAAAACCTGCATTTAACATATCGTTGGCATTGGAAAAGGCAGGCACGTGACCGGTTACGGGCATCTTCAATTCGTGGGCTTTCTTTACTATGGCAGGCGCCCATTTCCCGTCCATACTGTTGTATAGTTTTATCCCGTAAAACCCTTTATCGGCATAGGTTTGCACCGCAGCTAGGGCTTCTGCTTCGCTCTCTACAAGAATGCCATTGTTACTGTTAAACGGACTTTTCCCTTCAATAAATCCCAAACGGGTTGTGTTTGGCCCTACTAAAACACCTGTCTTTATCTTTTCAACAAGGCTATCAAGCACCTCGTTGTTGTTGCCCATATCGCGAACAGAGGTAACGCCCGCCAAAACATTTAAGAGTGCATCGTCTTCGCCCATATGGCCGTGCATATCGTAAAGCCCAGCCACCAAAGTTCCTCCTGCGCCATCTATTTCCACTTCATTTTCGCCAGTGGCATCAACGGCATCTATGCTCACTATCTTGTTGCCACTTACCACTACCGAAGCCAAATCTGTAAGCGCTAAAGTTTTTGGATTGAATATCTTAACGTTGCGAATGCGAATATTTTTATCGTATTTATGCGCAAAGCGTTTTTGTAAATCTTCATAACGTTGTGCCGAATACTTTTCAGCTAGCTTGCGCATGCCCTTTTCTTCGCTCTCATAACCTTCCCTGATTATGATGAACCTGGGATGTATCATAGCAAAAAACTGATCTTTTTCATCCATAATAAAATAAGAAGGGTCTAGATCTACGCCAGATAAAGCGTATGTTTTCAGCTTTAATGGCTCGGCGCCTTGCTTTGTTTCAAGGCTCTCTAATTCGGTTAGCTTTAACTGCCCTGCTGGTAAGGCCGCCACCGACATATCTTTTGATTGTAACAACACCCGCGCCGTCATAAACAGCGAATACGGACTCCCCGACTGATTTACATAAAAGGAAGGGTTTTCCAAGGTAGCAGAGCCTTTACCAGAAGCATCCGTCCAACTCGCGTTTTTGCCGTCCAGCTTAAAATGTTCATCTACGCTGTTGCCAAAAGTGGTATTGCCCGCAATGTCCCATTGCACTGGGAAGCCAGCCGCATCCAGCACTACAGTTTCCGCAATGGTTGGGCCTCTGCCATTGTCTTTGTAGTCATAATCTATTGCAACGGTATCGCCAACACGATCCACGATTAAATGCCCCACTTTTGTTCCGCCCATAATTACGGTAAAGGTTTACTTTTCTGGTAAATCGGTCTGGGAAGATACTTCCGCTGTTTTTTCTTTACAGCCTTGGCTTACTAGCAGTAGCAGTACAAAAAGGAAATAGTACGGTTTTAGTTTTTGGAGGGTTGGGGTTTTGAAGATGGATGGCATACTTGTAGCGATTTTGGTTAGTGTTTTGATAATCATAAAACTACACTATTATTTATTCAGACTTATCAGATAACCCATCAAATTTTGCTTTCATGGTTGGATTCCCATAAGTTAACTTCTGAATAGTCAAATCATCCGCTTTATTATTTGCAAGTCGCAAATTGTTTTCCGAAGATAACAATGCATCTTTTGTTTTTTGCAGATGACTAATGGTTTTATCTATTTCGTCAATAGCCGTTTTAAACTTTCTACTCGCTAAATCATAATTGTAGGCAAAGCCTTTTCTAAAAGCATCAATCTTTTCTTCGAAATTGGTAATATCAACGTTTTGATTTCTCATCAAATTCAGCTCCGCTTTGTATTTCAAGGAATTCATTGCGGCATTGCGAAGCAGTGTAATAATTGGAATAAAAAACTGAGGCCGCACCACATACATTTTCTCAAACTTATGCGAAACATCTACTATCCCAGTATTATAAAACTCGTTTTCAGATTCTAAGAGCGAAACTAAAACTGCATATTCACAGTTTTTTTCTTTGCGGTCTTTGTCAAGTTTCGCAAAGAAATCCTCGTTTCTTTTTTTAGTGGCAGTTTCATCATTTTCGTTTTTCATCTCAAACATTATTGAAATGATTTCATTGCCCGAACCATCTTGCTCTTTATATATAAAATCGCCTTTATTGCCGCCACTGGAGTCGTTGTCTTTTTCAAAATAAGCATTTTGAAAACCTGTAGCGCGCAACTTATTAAATTCGTTTTCACAATGCTGCTCCAAGGTTTCCCCAACCATTTTTGTGGAGAGTTTTTGCTTATAATCTTTTAGGCGCGCAATTTCATCGTCCTTCATTTTAATGGTTTCCTCCTTCACCAGTAGGGTATTATTAAACTGCTCTTTTATGGATTTTTCGAGCAACTGCGTTTCCGTCTCTTTTACTTTTAAATCGTTGGCAAGCGTATCCCGCTCTTTTTCAATCAGCTTCACCGCCTCTGAAACCGACAGTCTTTTCTCCATTTCCGCATTTTGGATTCTGGATTTCATTTCCGCTAGCTCAGCTTCTTTTTTGGATTTTAGTTCCGCAAGTTCCGCTTCTTTTTTTGACAGCTTATCAGCAAGATCGGCAGCGCTGTTCGCTTTTAATTGCGTTAGCTCATTATCTTTTTTAGCAAGTTGTTCTTGTAGCGAGTTTCTAATATTAGCCTCTGCAAGCTTAACCGCACTATCTTTTTCCCGCTCCGCAAGGGTAAGCCTATTGTTTAGCTCTTCCTCAAATTGATGGTCGCGAACTTGCTTAAGTATATCTGCAAATCCAGCTTCATCTACTTTAAAGGCTTTTTTGCAGTTTGGACATATTATTTCGTTCATTTTTGTTTATTTTAAACGTAACTTGAGTATGGGTAAATTATAGTATTGAATTTATAATATAATTAATATAGGTTATTTTAATATATTTCTACATCTAGTTGATAATTAGACTATACCTATGTAAAAGCTTAACATCAAATGTCTTATCAACGCATTTTTGTGGATTATGAACTTGAACTGTAGCCTTATTTTAAACATTTTTAATCTGTTCTATTAATTTTTCAATTTGATTGCATACTTTTTCATAGTTATCATTCTCATTTTCAATCGTTGAATTTGATAATTGTTTCAAACTTTCGGATAAGTTAGTATAGTTATCAAGAATTTTACGACTGTCCAAAAATGTGTTGAACTGTGTTTTTTCATTCACTAACATTTCTGAAAAATCATTTAATGTATCACGAAACGAAGTACTGCTATTTATTTTATGATCCTGATTTGAATTACATTTAATAAGTTCTTGTTTTATATTTTCAAACAGACTCGAATAGAGACTAAAATCTCCATTTCTAGAAATCTTTGTAATTGCAGATGGACTTAAATTAAAAAGTCTATTGATAGCTATTTGAAGAGTTATTGTAGAAATTTCAGGGTTAATCTTATTTATGTCGATTTTTATATTGTCTAAATTTTCTTTGATTGTGTCTATCGATTCACTTTTTGCTAAGGCTTTTTCTGTGTTGGATGTTAATTCTTTTAATTTCTCCTTTAAATCATTTACACTAAGAAGATTTACCAAGATTGGAATAAATATACCGAAAAGGGTCATAAAGCCAATTCCAACTGCCATATATAGATTTAACCTATCAATATCTTTATCAATAATACTTTCGGCTCTATTTCTTTCATTAAAAATTTCTTCGGCTAATAAATTCAGGTTATTATTTATTTCTATAATAGATTCCTTATTAAGTAACATTAAGGAGTCCTTTTGCTGAATTTTGTCAACATCAATAAGGTTTGTTTTTATTTTAACTAAATGATTATATTGCCTATCCTTTTCAACCTTATATGAGTTTAGATTGTTGGTGCTTTGCCACCAAAAGAATGTAAAAAGACATACAAAACAGAAAGCAAACCCAACAAATATTTTGGATTGCAAATCAAAATTTATTTTTTTCTTTGAACTCATAGTTAGTTAAATATTTTTATTTCTTTTGGAAGAGTATAAATTAGGTTCCAATATTTAGTTCCATCATTCATTATTTCAGGTATATCTTTATCCTCCAGACTGAACATCCTAGATAGTAATGTCTTTTTGTTTAGATTGATTTTATTTTCGGCACAATAATCTATGTCAGTGCTTTTCAAGTTGAATTCATCAATCGCATCTAATGCACTTCTAAAAATTAAATCATCGTGTGAGAATAAAATAAATTGAAGAGGCATATCGGGTGTGTATTTATAGAATAGTCCAATGATTTTTTGTAAGAATATTGAAAATGAATTTTTGCTTATAAAATCACTAGCAAAAAATAAGTCATCCATTACTAATGGCAAATTTACTTTGTATCTCATTCGTGTTGACAGTGCAATACTCAGGCTAATCATTAAACAAAAAACTTTGTATCGAAATGTATTGAAATAAATATCTGGAGTTGTTGTTTCTCCGTTCTTCTGAATAATTTTTGCCATTATTACTTCTGTTTGAAATATTTCACCATCAATATTTCTTTCAATTTTTTCTAAACTTAGTGCTAAGTTTATCGATTCTTTATCGTCAATGAAATCATTCATTATTTCTTCGACAACTTCCTTAATTGATTTAAAGTAACTAGTAACGATTCTGTCCTTTTCTTCAATAAGTTTTAAATTGAAGAATTTAATCTCTTCTTTAATTCTTTTAAAGTTTTGAACTTGGACATCTGCTGATTTCAATTGCAATTCCAAATCTTTGATTGTCTTTTCGATAATTGGTATGGATGCTTTATTTTCCTTTATTTCTTTTTCCAGTGCTTTGATTTTTTCGTTGATAGTCAAATCAGAACTAGCACTTAATGTTTCAATGACTTTCTGAATCTGTTCTGCTCTTTCTTTAATGAAAATATTAATTTCGTCTATTTTCGATGGTATAAATCCACAAATGAGTTCCTTGTTGTCAATCAAAAAAATTGAAAGTTTATTAAATTCATTATCTGTTGGGAATTGTTTGTCAGATAATTGTTTTAAGTGATCAAATAATTCATCATCAAGTAAATGAGGTGTCAATAACATCATCAATTCACCTTCTTTGTTTATTAAATTATCCAAACTTGTTTGTTTAGATAATATCGAGCGTTGATTAAAAAGTATTTCACTCAAATTCTTTAAAGCATTTAATGAATCAAATAAATTATTTGATAGGTTTCTGTATGCAAGTTTTATTTTTCTTTCAGTTTCTTCATGTTTTTTAAGATTATCAATTCTTAATTTAACACTTCCCTTTATTTCCTCAATTGTCTTTTTAGAATCTTGGCAAAATGGACAATCATCTTTATTTTCAGATAAACTTAAGCCTTGTTCTAAAAATCCCTTTTCAATATTAATATCTTGAATACCAGAAATTGAAATGTATTCTTGATTTGCTTTTTGAAATTCCTCAATATCATTTTTAAGTTTTGATGAATCTAAATTTTTTGCAGATGTTTCTTCAATTGTTTTCTTGAGTTCATTTATTAATTCGATTGTATTGATTGAATTTGGTTTTAATTCTTCCCTTTTTTTTAATTCATCTAGTTCAATTTGCTTTGACTGAATTAAGGCAAGCCTATTTTTTATAGTTTCTTCATTCGTTTTAATCTCAGCAGATAGCTTATTTTGCTGATTTAATTCTTTTCGTCTTGAATATGTTGGTATTTGTTCAGTAATTGCCAATAGGTCTAAAAACTCATTCAGTCCTAGTGCTTTGGCAATTATGTTATGAAAAGAATAATCTAATTTTTGAGATGATGATTCGTAATCAATTCTACCGTTTTCTATAATATCATATTCAGTAATAAAGTGGCTTATAGGATTAAATACTTCAATGTATTCTTTGGGAAATATTTTATTTTCTAAGGTATATTCACCTTCAAAAGTTTCAATTTTGCATATTGGTTTACCTAAAAGAGGAAATCTTTTTAAATAATCAAAAAACTCACTTTCGTTTATATGATTTTTTTTAGTTCTTAATTTTTTCTCACCTATTTCATTAGCATAAATCATTTCTAAACCAGCAAAAAGCGATGATTTACCTGTGCCATTATTAGCCAAAACTATGGCATTATGGCAAATTTCATCTTCATTTAAGTTAATACCATATGGTAAGTTTTCGCTCTCTTGAATAGAGGGTATTCCTCGAAGGTTTGAAATTTCTATATTTTTTATTCTATAGTCCTTATTTTTAAAAGTATCTGGATTTATAATAGTTTGGTTATTCTCCATGTCTTCTTTTAATTTACTAAAATCAAATTCTTGTTTATCCGAAATTGAAAGTAAACTCATCAAGCTATCAAAAAAAGTGCTTTTATCCTTCAAATCAAGTCGAGGGTAATAAAAAGCGATTACTTTCGAAATCACTCTTCCAGCCGATTCGTTCTGAGCAATATCGATTAGGGTTTTTCTAAAATTTGCCGTTTCCATAATTACAACTCTTTAAATATTTTATTCATCTTGCTATCGCATTTGGTACGATTAGGTCTTGTTCCCATAAAATTCTTATTTAAGACTTTCAAGTTAATTATTTTATCAATTGCAAATAACCCTCAATGTGGCACATTATCCTTCACATGCACGAAGAATAATTCAATATATTTCCAAATGTAACAAGAATTCAACCCCACCAAATACGGAAAACCGTAAAGGGGGCATATTTAACTGGGGAGAATACCAAATATACCTTTTAATTTGAAAAAACCAAAGTACCTTTAAACACCAATACCTTATCCGTGAAGAAGAAAGAAAACCAACCCAAAAAACCAAAAACCCCCTGGCCCACAAAGGCAGCCATGGAGCAGGTTTATGAAAAGAACCTTTGGGGTGGCAACCAAACTGATTTCTATTCTGGGGAGGGCTCACACCAGCCCAAAATCGTAAATCCATACATAGCCGCGGTAACCTCATTTTTAACTTCCTTTAAAACCCCACTAACGGTATGCGATTTAGGTTGTGGCGATTTTAATGTAGGCAACCAATTGGTACCCCATACCAAAAAGTATGTTGCAGTAGATATAGTGCCAAGCCTGATAGCCCGCAACAAAGAAACCTTTAAAGCCGCAAATTTACAGTTCCAGTGTTTGGACATTGCAGTAGCCGATTTGCCGGCTGGGGATTGTGCTATACTACGGCAGGTGCTGCAACATCTATCAAATGCTGAAATAGAAAGCATAGTAAACAAGTTGGTTGCCTATAAGACATCATTTCTGGGCAGGGCAACAGACTAAAAGTGCAAAGCGGTGTAAACCTCTTGGCTTCGCCCTTTAATTTTAAGGTTAAGGAAGAAACCCAATTATCGGCTGTTGTTTTGGGTGATGGGAAAGGGGTTATTGTTACTACGCTTTACAAACTATTTTAAAAAGATCTAATAGGTTGTCCACCGTCATTTATCCAATTGTCATCACTACCCGCTACTCGCTACCCTCTACAAACAAGCTTATTTTCCGCCTTTAAACCGCAATTGCCTAAAACTTATCTTGTCGAAAGTAAGCCCGCCCACAATAAGGAAAAGACCAATGATTGTAGGAAACCCAATAGGTTCTTCCAGCACAAAATAAATTACAACCAACGATAGAAAGGGCACTAAATAAACAAGATTGCTCACTTTAGCAGCCGTAATTGATTTTCTAAGGGCAATGGACCAGATAACAAATGTGATTCCCATTTCAAAGAAACCTACATATACGGCACTTCCCCATGCTTTTAGGTCTATAAAAACGATTTCTGAAGTGAGGAGCAAGGTGATAACAATATAAATAAAGCCGAAGAAGAAGTTGAGAAAGAGCTTACTGAGTTCATCGCGTTCATCCTTAATATTAAAAATCCAGAACAAGGCCCAGATAATAGCAGAGGCGAGACCAAATAGTACACCTTGGCCATTGGTAAACGACAAATTAATCAAGTTTCCACCGGTGGCAATAATTAGTACTCCTATAAAACTAATGCCAATTGCAACTACATTTTTAAACCCTATTTTTTGTTTGAGCAATGGCACAGCCAGTAAACTGAGCATTATGGGCCAAGTATAATTAAGGGCTTGCGCTTCTTGGGCTGGCAATAGTTCATAGGCATTAAACAAAACGATATAGTACAAAAACGGATTGACGGCACCATAAAAAGCAGAATTCAAGAAAGCTCTCGCAGGAAGTTTAGCTAGATTAACGTATTTCTTGGTTACCAACATGAGAATGCTCAAGGTAAATAATGCAGTTGCCGAAGACCAAAACAACAACTGCATGAAGGTGTAACTTTGCAGTGCTATTTTCATACTGGTAGCTACCGTGCTCCATAAAAGAACAGCTACACCTGCATATATATATGCCTGTTTTTGATTTTTCATTTAAGACCTTATTTAAGAGTTTAAATGTAACAAAAACAAGTCTCACCAAATTACAAAAAACTGTAAATAGGCTTATTTTAGAAAGATAATAGCTGTAAGCTTTAGGCTTTTCACATCACATACGCCCAGTGAAGGCTTCAACAAACCAGAGGGGAATGACAATGGTCATAAAATTTCTTTCTATGAAACCATACCTTTATTCTACTTCAAAAAAACATTAATCTTATGACAGAAATACAGATTGCACAAAGCGTTACCCCTAAGCACATTAAAGAAATAGCGGCAAAATTGGCAATTCCTGAAGAGAAACTGGAGTACTACGGGAACGACAAAGCAAAAATTCCTTTAGCTATTATTGATGAAAAAAAAGTAAAAGAGAACAACCTCATTTTAGTGACTGCAATTTCGCCTACTCCTCCCGGCGAAGGAAAAACAACAACTTCCATTGGGTTGGTAGATGCGCTCAATATTTTAAATAAGAAAGCGGTTGCGGTAATACGGGAGCCTAGTTTAGGCCCCGTATTTGGCATTAAAGGTGGCGCTGCCGGTGGCGGATGGAGCCAGGTTATTCCTATGGTAGACATTAACCTGCATTTTACGGGCGATTTTCACGCTATTGAAAAAGCCAATAATCTTCTTTCTGCCCTTATAGAAAATAACATTCAAAGTAAATCGAGAAGCCTTGGTATTGATCCTAGAACTGTAATTTGGAAACGGTGTATGGACATGAATGACCGAGCCTTGCGGAATATTGTCTCCGCACTTGGCGGCAAGGCTGGCGGCATTCCGAGAGAAACGGGTTTTAATATTACTGCGGCATCCGAGATTATGGCGATTCTATGTATGGCTTCAGATTTAGAAGACCTAAAAGAAAGATGCGGAAATATCTATGTGGGTGATTCTTGGGAAGGGAGGCCTATTTTCGCAAAACAATTGAATGCAGAAGGCGCCATGGCTGTGCTTTTGAAGGATGCCATAAAACCTAATTTGGTGCAAACCCTGGAAGGAAATCCCGCAATTATCCACGGCGGACCTTTCGCTAATATAGCACAAGGCACCAATTCTATTGTAGCGACAAAAATGGGGATGACCCTAAGTGATTATACCATAACTGAAGCGGGATTCGGATCGGATTTAGGCGCAGAGAAATTTATGAATATCAAGTGTCGTGCAGCTGGAATTTCGCCTAAAACCATTGTCTTGGTCGCTACCATTAGAGCCTTAAAATACCACGGGGGCAAATCGTTAAAAGAAATTACGCAAGAAGATGTAAAAGCGCTTAAAAAAGGACTTCCCAATTTGGAAGGGCATATTGCCAGTCTAAAAAGTTTTGGAATTCCTATTGTCGTTTCCATAAACGCCTTTAACACTGATACGGAATCAGAAATGCAGGTTGTGGAAGACCATTGTAGAAAACTGGGCATTCCCGTAGCCTTGAGTTTTGGTTGGGAGAAGGGTGGAAACGGGTGTCTAGCTTTGGCTGGAGAAGTTATCAAGGCAGCTGAATCCTGTACCAACGAATTCAACCCTACCTACAGCCTGGATGATAGCGCACTCTCCAAAATGGAAAAGATTTGCCAAACTATTTATGGTGGAGAAAACGTTGTGTTAAGTGATTTAGCTAAATCGCAATTGCGCAAATACGAAGCGATGGGCTATGGAAATTTACCTGTCTGTATTGCAAAAACAGAAAAAAGTTTTAGTGATGACCAGAAGCGAGTGGGCCGGCCAGAGCACTTTGATATAAAAATTAGGGAATTTGAGATAGCAACAGGCGCTGGGTTTATTGTTCCCATTGCCGGTAATATGTTGCGCATGCCGGGATTACCAGCTACTCCTGCTGCCGAGAAAATCACGATTGATAGGGATGGTGTTATTGAAGGCTTGTTTTAAATAGTGAAATTTGTTTTTGCAGCTCACATATAAGAGCGTATTAACCAATTATCATTTTATAAGGACGTTCTATTTTTTGCTGCAATTCTTGTATCCCCATCAGCCTTACCTTTCTTAAAAATTCTTTCCCTTCAAAGAAAACCAATAAGGTTGGCGCAGAGAACACACTGTATTCTCCAGAAATTCCGGGCGATTTATCGATTTCTACTTGAACGAATTTTACTAAAGGAAATTCTTTAGAAAACAAGGCCTCAACTTTCGGTCTCAAGGCAAGGCATACGCCACAATTGGGCGCGGAAAAGTAAACGGCTACAGCAGCTTCCGTCTCAATTCTTTCTTTTAAAGCAGCGACATCCATTGTTTGAAGAAGTTCTTTTTTTGAGTGCAACTATTCCTTTTGGGCATCTTCACTATCGTCGCGATGATCATTCATTCTAACAAAATTATAAACTCCTTTCCCTTCAGCAATCAATTGGTCATTTTGAAAGGCTTTCATGCGGACCACAAGTATTCTATTGCCAAACCTGATGATTTTACCTTCCACCATAATCGCTTCGGGTTCGGCGCCTCTTAAGTAATCCACTCTTAGATCAATGGTCGATATTTTATCTTCGAGAGAGGTAAAATGCGTAGCGCCTATCACTCCGCCCACAGAATCCATTACGGTCGCAATAACGCCGCCGTGCCATCTGTTATTCCTAAAATCGCCCACCAATTCTTTTCTAAAAGGCACCGTTATTCTAGCAAAGTTTTTTTCGAGCAACACTATTTTCAATCCCAAAAACTTATGCATCGGGATGCTTTCCTCAAAAGTGGTTTTTATAAGTTCAATATTGTTTTGGAGCATTTTATTTCTTGTTTTTTTAAGCCACTAAATTCCATAATAGTAGGTCTTTTAATGGCTGAAAGTATAGTATCTAATTCTTCAAATGTAAAAATAAGCCTTCAGATTGGTTTAAAAAATTAGTAATTCAACTTAAACCCCAACATCCTAAACTTAGAAATAAATGCTTCTTTGAAAAAGCAGATTTAGTTGAGGTTTAAATGGGTTATCTTATAGCTTTCTTCCTACTTTGTTCGAACGTTGTTCGCAAAAAAACCAATTTCGCGAACAGCAACTGAACAACACTCGAACAACACCCGAATAAAACTACTAAAAAAGGGCTCTTTCTATTCATTTGCGGTCATCTTCGGTCAATTGCGGTCATCTTCGGTCAATTGCGGTACATTTCGGTCAATCATTTTCAATTGTACGCATTTACAATAATCCAACCACACATACTCACAAACTCACCCATTCACCTACTAACCATTTTACTATCTTTGCATTCAAATTAAGCGACGAGCAAAGAGCGACGAGCGACAACCGACAACTGACAACTGACAACTGATATGAACTACTTCTCCACCAGCTTCACCCTCGGCATCCTAGGCGGCGGGCAGTTGGGCAAAATGATGCTTTACGAAACCCGCAAATGGGACATCCGCACCAGCGTTTTAGATCCAAGCGCCGAAGCCCCTTGCCGTATCGCCGCAGACCATTTTCAGCAAGGCGACCTGATGGATTTTGAAACCGTTTATAACTTCGGAAAAAAGGTGGATGTGCTTACTTTTGAAATTGAAGGCGTGAACATAGAAGCCTTGGAAAGACTTGAAAATGAAGGCGTGAAGGTTTATCCAAGCGCAGGAACTTTAAGGAATATTCAAGATAAGGGCATACAGAAGCAGTTTTACAAGGAACACCAAATCCCCACTTCGCCCTTTAAGGTTTACAAAGACAAAAACGATTTAAACGAAGCCATAGTCCGCAAGGAATTGCATTTCCCTTTTGTATGGAAAAGCTGCACTGGCGGGTACGACGGCAAAGGCGTAAGCATCATCCGCGAAGCCGAAGACGTAATTCCACTTTCAGAAGGCGCTTGCATAGCAGAAAAACTGATTCCCTTTAAAAATGAGTTGGCGGTAATAGTAGCCCGCAATCCTTCTGGGGAAGTGAAAACCTATCCCGTGGTAGAAATGGAATTCCACCCCGAAGCCAACCAAGTAGAATACGTAATCTGCCCCGCCAGAATAGACGAAACTGTTGCCAACAAAGCAAGAGCCGTAGCCACCAAAGTTTCGGAAGCGTTTAAGCACGTAGGTCTTTTGGCGGTAGAAATGTTCCAAACCGAAGACGATGAAATACTGGTTAACGAAGTTGCACCACGCCCCCACAACAGCGGTCATTACAGCATTGAAGCCAGCTACACCAACCAGTTTGAACAACAAATAAGAGCCATATTAAACTTACCTTTGGGCAATACAGATAGTAAAGTAGGCGGTATAATGGTTAATTTAGTAGGCGCTGAAGGCCACACCGGCCAGGTAGTCTATAAAAACATAGAAAAAATATTGGCGATGGAAGGCGTAACGCCCCACATCTACGGCAAAAAAGAAACCCGCCCCTTCAGAAAGATGGGCCATGTAACCATAGTAAACAAAGACCTCAGCAAAGCGCGAAAAATTGCGGAGGAGGTTAAGAAAACAATAGAAGTAATTAGTAAATGATAGTTTTTGTATCTTTCATAAAAGTTTTGAAATGAGACACTATTAGAAAAAAAAAGTTTTAAAAAGGCCATTGAATCCTTATCTGATGAGCAACTTGATGAAGCACTCTACCTAATTGAAAAGGTTAAAAGTCAAGACGAAAAACGTAAAGAGTATGTAAAGGATTTGCTCAAAAAAGAGAAGAATCTTTTTGTTAGACTAAGTTGAGAATCAATATCACGATGTCCGGTCGAGCGCAGTCGAGACCTCATTTTGAAATCAAAGCTTTATTCTGAAATGAAATCATATTACATTTACAAATTGGAATGTTAAGCCGGTTTACTTTACACAGGATTCACTAACAATATTTCAAGAAGACTTGAAGAGCATCAACTAGGAAGAAACAAATCTTGTTTCACTTACAAACGAAGACCTTTGGAGTTAATATTCCATCAAGAATTCAATGATGTGGAGCAAGCAATATATTTTGAGAAGAAAATAAAAAAATGGAGTGCGCAAAAAAAGAAAGCTTTGGCTAATGAGAATTTTGAAATGCTTCAAATACTCGCAGAATGTAGAAATATGACACATTCAAAATATAAGCCAACTGCCGAGGAGGTCTCGACTGCGCTCGACCTGACATAGAACTAGAAAATATGAAAAAAGTAGCCATAATAATGGGAAGCACCAGCGACCTGCCAGTAATGCAGGAAGCCGTAGATATTCTAAAGGAATTCAACATTGAAGTGGAAGTGGATATCGTTTCCGCCCACCGCACCCCCGATAAACTTTTTGATTACGGCAAGAATGCCCACACCCGTGGCATTTCGGTAATCATAGCCGGAGCAGGCGGCGCGGCACACCTTCCAGGGATGATTGCTTCCCTGTCGCCATTGCCAGTTATTGGCGTGCCCGTAAAATCCAGCAATTCTATTGATGGCTGGGACAGCATCCTTTCCATCCTCCAAATGCCCGGCGGGGTGCCCGTTGCCACGGTTGCATTGAATGGCGCCAAAAACGCTGGCATCTTGGCCGCACAAATTATCGGCTCTTCCGATAAAGCTGTTTTGGACAGGATTATTGCTTATAAAGAAAGCCTTAAAACAAAGGTTGAAGAAGGCGCCAAGAAAGTTCGCAGTAATAAGTAGTAAGTAGTCAGTGATCGGTTATCAGTTATCGATTCACAGTCATAATGATTAAAATATATACAATGTCCCCTCGAATAGCCCGTACTGAGCGCAGTCAAAGTACAGCCGAGAGGTCCTTATTAAGCAAGATTACCAAAAAGAAGTAGGTCTCGACTGCGCTCGACCGGACAAAGTACTATGAAAAATCCCTTATTACAACCCTACAACACCGCCCCCTTTTCCAAAATAAAAAACGCACACTTCCTCCCAGCAACCAGCATATTGATTGAGGAAACAAAGGAAGAAATAGATACAATCACATCAAATACTGATGTGCCCACTTTTAAAAATACGGTAGAAGCATTAGAAAACACCGGAGAGAGATTAGACCGGGCAACGAGTATTTTCTTCAACCTGAACAGCGCTGAAACAAACGATGAAATCCAGAAAATAGCGCAGAAAATCTCACCTATGCTTACGGAATTTAGCAACGATATGTTGCTAAATGAAGCGTTGTTTAAAAGAATAAAAACGGTTTATAGCCAAAAGGACTCTTTAAGCCTTTCCGAAGAACAGCAGATGCTGCTCGACAAAAAATACAAAGCCTTTTCAAGAAACGGCGCCAACCTTTCCGAAGAAAAGAAAACGAAACTGCGCAAAATTGACACGGAACTTTCTAAACTGAACCTCACTTTCGGCGAAAACGTCTTGGCGGAAACCAACAAGTTTGAACTTCAAATTTCAGATAAAAAAGACCTTTCCGGCCTACCCGAAGGCGTAATTGAAGCTGCAGCCCAAACTGCTGAAGAAAAGGGCAAAACTGGCTGGATTTTTACATTGGATTACCCAAGCTATGTTCCGTTTTTAACATACGCAGACAACCGAGAACTTCGCAAAAAGTTGGCGATTGAATTTGGTGCCCGCTGTTTTCACAATGATGCATTGAACAACCAACAAAATGTTTTGCAGATTGCAATCCTTCGCCACAAACGAGCCAAACTGTTGGGCTATAAAAGTCACGCCCATTTCGTTCTTGAAGAACGCATGGCCGAAACCCCTGAAAAAGTAAAAGCATTTTTAAACGAACTTCTCGAAAAAGCAAAACCTGCCGCCCAAAAAGAGTTTGAAGAATTAACTGCTTTCGCAAAAAAACTGGACGGCATTCATCATTTGGAAAAATGGGATGGCGCTTATTATTCTGAAAAACTAAAACAGAAACTTTTCAATCTAGACGATGAAAAACTGAAGCCATACTTTGAATTAAAGAATGTAATCAAAGGGGTTTTCACAGTTGCCGAAAAACTCTACGGACTTCATTTTAAGGAAGTGCAAAACATCGATAAATACCACGCAGACGTAAAAACATACGAAGTAAAAGACGACGAAGGCGAATTGGTTGCCATCTTTTACGCAGATTTCCACCCGCGTGCAGGAAAGCAAAATGGCGCGTGGATGACTTCCTATAAACCCCAACAAATAAAGGGCGGAAAAAATGATAGGCCGCATATTTCCATAGTTTGCAATTTCACGAAGCCTACGGCAAGCAAGCCTTCTCTTCTAACTTTTAATGAAGTGACAACACTCTTCCACGAATTTGGTCACGCCCTGCACGGAATGTTGGCAAACACAACCTACCCTAGCCTCTCTGGCACCAGTGTGTATTGGGATTTTGTGGAATTGCCAAGTCAGATTTTGGAGAATTGGTGTTACGAAAAAGAAACCTTAGAGCTTTTCGCCACACATTACAAAACTGGGGAAATAATCCCGATGGAATACGTTGAAAAAATAAAGGAATCTGCTACATTTCTTGAAGGAATGGCAACCCTGCGCCAGTTGAGCTTTGGAATGTTGGACATGGCTTGGCACGGCCAAGACCCTTCCAAGATCAAGGATGTAAAAGCCTTTGAAGTCGCAGCTTTTGATGATACCCAACTGTATCCAGACGTGAAAGAAAACTGTATGAGCACTTCCTTTTCGCATATTTTCCAAGGCAGATATTCCGCAGGATATTACAGTTATAAATGGGCCGAAGTGCTGGATGCGGATGCTTTTGCTCTGTTTAAACAGGAAGGCATTTTCAACAAAAAAGTAGCGGATCGCTTCAAAGGTTTTGTGCTTTCGCAAGGGGGAACCGTGGACCCTATGGAACTCTACATAAAATTCCGCGGACAAAAACCAGACCCAGAAGCGCTTTTAAAACGTGCGGGACTGCTCCAATAAATAAATAAATAAGGCTTCAAAAGCAGGTAACTTTTGAAGCCTTATTTTATAGCCTACAGCTTAAAGCCTACAGCATTTTTAATTCAATATAAATTTTTTAGTAAACGCGTGCCCATTTTCCAAAGTGAACCGTGCAATATAAAACCCTTGCGCGAACTGCTGAAGCTGAATGCTTCCCGCTTCATCGTTCATTTCTTCAGAAATTATTCTTTGTCCGGTAACATTGTAAACGGATACTTCCTTTACGTTTGAAACGGTATTGTTCAAGCGATAATTCAAGGTTTTGTCTTTCACAAATACACTTATTGCATTTTCAGAAAAATCATCTACGGAAAGGGTTCTTGGCTTGGCGGCTTCAATCAAAAACTCCAACCCGAGCTTTGTGAATTTCACGGCGTGGTCCGGGGTGTTGAAAAAAGAATAGACATCACCAGAACTGTGGATGTTGGGGTTGTCCTGCCCCATGGCAGCCTCAAAAGGGAAAGCCGCAGCATACCCATTATCAGCCCAACTGGCGTGGTCTGAACAGCCATAGCCGCATTGGGTAAAGCTATATGTAAAACTATGGGCACCCGAATCGTTATAATGATCCATCAAATCAGTCAAATAATCATTTAGCTGTGAACTGTTGTAGGAATCCGTAGTGATGTAAATATCACTATTGGAACCTTTATAGCCAGTCATATCAAACTGAACGTAAGCAGCTACCTGAACGCCGTTATTGGCGTACTCTTCCGCAATTTCGGCAGAGCCAACCAACCCGATTTCTTCTGCGGCAAAAGCCATTACTTCAATGCTTCTGCTGGGTACAAAATTCTTAACTAAAAGCACCCGTACCATTTCATTCAAGGATGAAATCCCTGAAGCGTTGTCATCTGCTCCGGGAGCATCGTTTTTGTTGCCAAAAGTTGTTGAATCTATATGTCCGCCAATTATCACAAACTCATCTGGCGTATCTGCACCGTCAATGGTTAAGATAACTGAAGGCATTGGTGTGTTCACATGATTGTAAATACGGGTGTGGACATCTGTTCTTCCGGAAGCCAGAATCATATCGTCCCATTTTGCCTGTTGGTCCATCACCGCCTGAACGGCCTGTGATTTTGTGTGATACCGTGTTCCGTACCCCTGCAATTCCAAAATATTGTCCTCAATATTCTGCCCGTTTACCAAATCCAAACATTCGTTTACAAGAATGTCCTCGGTAATGGTAAAATCTATCACTGAATTTCTGCGTGGCACTTTATTCAAAGCCAGTAGTGCTTTTTCTTCGGAAGCCCTAAAAATATAGCCGGGACCGTGGGTGCGAACGTTGTCATGGATTTTATGGGCCACTTCTTCGGAAAGAAAAACCGCAGCCTGATTGTCTTTGCTGTCCAAAATCTGCATTTCGTTTGGATAGAGCGCTTTAAAGGAAATAGCATCCTCGGCATCCATAGTTGCATAAAAGGACGTGCCGTTCTGTGCAATTGCGGCAATTGAAAATAAAAGGAACGTAAAAATTCCTACAGTAAATTTTTTCATGGGGAAGTAAATTAAATTAATCTGTAAAAATAAAGTTTCTGCTGAACTTTCGGTTGTATTCCGAAAGTTTAACTATTTCAGCTTAGATTAGTTCAAACTAAATGAGTTTCATTTTCGTATATGTTCTTAAAACTTCCCTATTTTTGAAATAGGCTAAAAACTATTCTTTTGGAACTACTGAATCCCGACCAATGGGTTGACAACTATGCAGACTACCTTTACAATTACACTATTGTTAGGGTAAACGACCACATAGTTGCGCAGGACCTAATTTCTGAAACTTTCTTGGCGGGACTTAAATCGAAGAAAAACTTTAAGGGAGAAGCTTCGGAACGCACTTGGCTCATTTCAATCCTGAAGCGAAAAATTATCGATCACTACAGAAGGACAAATTCCAAAAAAGGAAAGGCTGAAATACATATTTCATATCGCGACCAAGATTCAGAAGGAGATTGGCTGGAAGAAAACGCCGCCGACCCTTTTGACAGAAACGCCGAGAACAAAATGGAAAACGAGGAACTGGGACTTGCAATCTTGGAATGTTTGGACAAACTTCCTGAAAAACAAGCAACCATTTTCAAAATGAAAACCATTGAAAATTTTGATACCGAAGCTATTTGTAAAGAATACAATATTACGCCGTCTAACCTTTGGGTAATAATCCACCGGGCGCGAAAAGCCTTGGTAGAGTGCCTTGAGAAAAATTGGTTTAATTAAAGAATATGAAGTTTTTTTTAAAGTGTGATGAAGCCGCTCACGTATGTGACAAATGTCAATACAAAGAGGCCGGTTTTCTTGATAAACTAATGATGAACGTACATTTACTGATGTGCAAATTGTGCCGTGGCTATTCCAAGCGCAATGGGAAACTTTCAAAGACAATAGAAGCTGCAAACCTCAAAACTCTTCGCCCTGAAGAAAAAGAGAATCTAAAAACACGGCTCCAACAGGAAATAAACAACGGTAAATAATCTTTAAAGCTGTTCAAAAAGCACAAAAAGCAAGAGCCAAATTATAGGCAACCCTTCCACCCAAAAAGAAGCGAAGTAGCGAGTTTGATAGGTTTTGGAGATAACCAGCAACCAGCCCAAAGTCACACAAAACCCCAATAGACTTATTATATAGGCCACTTCAGAACGGTATTTAAAAAACTCAAAAACCAGACAAAACAGCAAAACGGCTAAGCCCAATAATTTTGTGTTGCGAACGCCAAGCTGTTGCGGCAAAGTTTTAAGGTTGAGTGAATCGTACGGTATATCGCGAATTTCAAAAGGCAGAATGAGTGCCACAACTATCAAAATCCGCTGAAAAAAAGTGAGTAGCACATCGCCAGAAACAACTGTTTCCGAAGATATAAATGGAACAATTACAGTAACGCCGGCCCATACAAAAGCAACTATAAATATCTTTAGGCTCGAAAAATTTCGAAGGTTTTTATGTCTCAAAAAAGGTACTGCATAAAAAAAAGTGGCCAAGCCAAATCCAGCCGTGACCAAAAGTGTACTTATGGACAGTTTGAATGCCATAAAAGCAAGCAAAACAAAACATATCCCTGAAAAAACCTGAATGGTTTTTAAGGAATTTGTCAAACTGCGGTGGTGCAGCCCCGCTACTTTGGCGTATTTCACAAAATTATAGCCAGTTAATGCTCCCAAAAAAACGAAGGCCCAGAGCTCAAATGGGATCGTTAAATCGTATTCCAAAACCGTAATCGCCAGCAATGCCACAACTGCCAATGCAACGTGGATACTACTGTTAACGTAAAAGGCAAAAACACCGTTTAAAAACTTCATAATACCAAAAATAGCCAAAGAGTTAGTAACCTATACATTTAGTTGAAAAATTTAATTTTTCGGACACCTAAATATGAAGTGTTTTGCGTTAAAAATTGTAATTTTGCCAGCTCAATTTCAACCGCAAATTAATGAATACAGATTCTTTTGCTTTAAGGCATATCGGTCCCCGGGAAAACGACCTTCCCGAAATGCTTAAAACCATTGGTGTAAGCTCTATTGACCAACTTATTTACGAAACCGTACCAGATGATATTCTGCTTAAAAAAGCACTCGATCTGGACACAGCGATGAGCGAACAGGAATACCTGGAGCACATCACAGAACTTTCCACAAAAAACAAGCTTTTCAAAACATATATTGGGCTAGGTTATCACCAGTCCAACTTGCCTCCCGTCATCCAACGAAATATTTTGGAAAACCCGGGATGGTACACGGCTTACACACCCTATCAGGCAGAAATAGCCCAAGGCAGGTTGGAAGCATTGCTGAATTTCCAAACCGTGGTAACCGATTTGACCGGAATGGAGCTTGCAAACGCTTCCCTTTTGGACGAATCTACCGCTGCGGCTGAGGCAATGGCGCTCCTTTATAACGTTCGTGAAAAAGAAAAAAAGCAGAGCAACGCTTCCAAGTTTTTTGTTTCGGAGGAAGTGCTACCGCAAACGCTTTCAGTACTTGAAACTCGCTCTATTCCATTAGGAATTGAATTGGTAGTGGGCAAGCACGACGATTTTGACTTTTCTGAAGGATTTTTTGGAGCAATTGTTCAATATCCAGGCAGAACCGGCAAAGTTCACAACTATAAAAATTTCATTGAAAAGGCGAACGACAACCAAATAAAAGTTGCCGTTGCCGCAGATATTTTGAGCCTTGTAATGCTGGAAGCTCCAGGAAAATTTGGAGTAGATGTGGTTCTGGGAACAACGCAGCGTTTCGGAATTCCATTGGGTTACGGCGGGCCGCACGCAGCTTTCTTTGCAACTAAAGACGAATACAAACGAAGCATTCCGGGAAGGATTATTGGTGTTACTAAAGATACCGATGGCAACCGCGCCTTGCGAATGGCACTTCAAACAAGAGAACAGCACATAAAGCGCGACAAGGCAACTTCAAACATTTGTACTGCCCAGGTTTTATTGGCAGTTATGGCTGGAATGTACGCTGTTTATCACGGCCCGGAAGGTTTAAAATACATTGCCAGAAAAGTTCACAACGGTGCCGCAACCCTTGCAAACGCTTTGGAAAAACTGGGCTTTGAGCAAATAAACGACACTTATTTTGACACCATCGCCATCAAGACAGATGCTACCAAAATCAAGTTCTTGGCAGAAGCAAAAGAAGTGAATTTCTACTATCCCAACAATGAAACGGTTTCAATATCCATCAATGAAACTACTACAGTAAAGGATTTGAATAAAATAGTTGCAATCTTTTCCGAAGCCATCAAAAAAGATTTTCAAAAGATTACCGAACTTGAAACTGGCAATAAAATTCAACAGGAAGTTGCCCGTAAAACCGAGTTTTTGCAACAGGAAGTCTTCAATAAATATCACAGCGAAACCGATTTGATGCGTTACATCAAAAAACTGGAGCGCAAAGATCTTTCATTGAACCACTCTATGATTTCCTTGGGCTCCTGCACCATGAAATTGAACGCGGCGGCAGAAATGCTTCCGTTGAGCGACCCTATGTGGGGCAATATGCATCCTTTCGTTCCTGTGGAACAAGCGGAAGGTTATCAAATTGTATTAAAGAAACTGGAGAAGCAACTCACTGAAATTACAGGATTTGCTGGAACTTCCCTTCAGCCAAATAGTGGTGCTCAAGGCGAATATGCCGGCTTGATGGTTATTCGTGCCTATCACGAATCGCAAGGTGAAGGCCATAGAAACATCTGTTTGATTCCTGCTTCCGCCCACGGAACAAATCCTGCAAGTGCTGTTATGGCTGGAATGCAGGTGGTTGTAACCAAATCTACTGACGAAGGAAATATCGACGTGGAAGACCTTCGCGAAAAAGCGATTAAACACAAAGACAATCTCTCCTGTTTGATGGTTACTTATCCGTCAACACATGGCGTTTATGAATCTGCCATTCGCGAAATAACCAGTATAATCCACGAAAACGGCGGTCAGGTTTATATGGACGGTGCAAATATGAACGCACAGGTTGGCTTGACCAATCCCGGTGCCATTGGCGCAGACGTTTGCCATTTGAATCTTCACAAAACCTTCGCCATTCCACACGGGGGGGGTGGACCGGGCGTTGGACCTATCTGTGTTGCCAAGCAATTGGTTCCATTTTTACCTTCAAACCCTATTATTGCCACTGGTGGCAAAAACGCTATTACGGCAATTTCCGGAGCACCTTATGGCAGCTCTTTGGTCTGTTTGATTAGCTATGCATACATCTGTATGCTCGGTGTAAATGGTTTGAAAAAAGCAACCCAATACGCCATTTTGAACGCCAACTACATCAAAGAACGGCTGAACGGCCATTACGAAGTGCTTTATGCAGGCGAACGCGGTCGCGCAGCCCACGAAATGATTGTGGATTGCCGCCCTTTTAAAGCGAAGGGAATAGAAGTAACCGACATCGCAAAACGATTGATGGATTACGGTTTCCACGCGCCGACGGTTTCCTTCCCTATTGCAGGGACTTTGATGATTGAGCCTACGGAAAGCGAAAGCAAGATAGCTCTGGATCAATTTTGTGATGCGATGATCTCTATCAGAAAGGAAATTGAAGCGGCAGATAAAGACGATTCAAACAACGTTTTGAAAAATTCGCCACATACTTTGGGAATGCTTACCGCCGATCATTGGGATTTCCCATATAGCAGGCAGGAAGCAGCTTTTCCAATGGAATACATCTCAGACAATAAATTCTGGCCTTCAATTAGAAGAGTGGACGATGCTTATGGCGATAGAAATTTAATTTGCACTTGTAATCCTATTGAAGCTTATATGGAAGCGTGAAAATAGTTGGCAGTGGCCAGTGGTCTGTAATCAGTGGGAAAACGAATAGCGTTTTTGAAATGTGATTACTGAACACTAATTACTAATTACTAATTTTTCCGTATTTTTAACAAAAACTTTTTCAATATATGAATGTCAAGATAACCGGCATAGGAAGTTACATTCCGAGCGAGATTGCGAAGAATGAACATTTCGGAGAACATCATTTTTACAATGAGGACGGTACCCGTTTTGGCAATGAAAACGAAGTGATCATTGAAAAATTCAAAGCCATTACTGGCATACACGAAAGACGCTATATCCCGAAAACACTATTAACTTCAGACATTGCCTCTTTTGCGGCTGAAAATGCTATCAAAGCAGCTGGAGTAGATAAGGAATCGCTTGATTATATTATTGTTGCGCATAATTACGGCGACGTAAAACACGGTTCCGTACAGAGCGATACCGTACCGAGTATTGCAACCCGCGTAAAGCACAATCTTAAAATTCAAAACCCAACTTGCGTGGGTTACGACGTGCTTTTTGGATGTCCAGGCTGGATTGAAGGAATGATTCAGGCTAATGCTTTTATAAAAGCCGGAATAGCAAAAAAATGTTTAGTTATTGGTGCCGAAGCCCTCTCTCGTGTTGTTGATCCACACGATCGCGACTCCATGATTTATAGTGATGGTGCCGGTGCGGCTGTGGTTGAAGCTAGGGACGAAGATGGCGGAATTCTTACGCATTTCAGTGCAACCTATGCTTTTGAGGAAGCGCATTTTATCTTTTTTGGTGAAAGCAACAACCTAAAAAAGAAGGATAACCGCCGATACATAAAGATGTACGGCAGAAAGATTTATGAATTTGCACTAAACCATGTGCCAGATGCCATGAAAACCTGCTTGGACAATAGCGGGATTGGTATTGACGAAGTGAAAAAAATCTTTATACATCAAGCCAACGAAAAAATGGACGAGGCCATCGTAAACCGTTTTTACAAACTTTACGACAAAACCCCACCTGAAAAAATAATGCCTATGAGCATTGACAAACTGGGCAATAGCAGTGTGGCTACAGTCCCTACACTTTATGATTTGGTATTGAACGGCGAGTTAAAAGGCCATTCCATCCAAAAAGGCGATGTGGTTATTTTTGCAAGTGTCGGTGCGGGGATGAATATTAATGCGATTGTTTATAGAGTTTAAAAAAATGACTTAAGACAAAAAGACCTGCCTGCCGGCAGGCAGGCGTAGGACGTAAGACAAAATATTTTAGATTCCTTTAGTCCTATATCATAAATCTTCCCATCCTAAGTCTGAACATACTATTTTACGATCAACAATCCAATTAGATGTACGAAGGCAAATTTCCGAAGAAAAGATACAAACACACCCTGCGTTTTCTTAACGAAGTTATTACCAAGGAAGAAAAAATCCTTGATTTAGGCGTTCCCAATCCCTTTTCCGAAATTCTCACAAATGAAGGGTTTAACATTACAAACACTAAAGGCGAAGACCTTGACCTTGAAACTAAAGTCGTAAAAACCAATGAATTCGATGTGGTTACGGCTTTTGAAATCTTTGAACATCTGGTTTCGCCCTTTAATGTCTTGAAAGATATTCAAGCCAATAAATTGGTCGCCTCCATTCCTTTAAAACTTTGGTTTGCCTCTGCTTACAGAAGCAAAACTGACAAATGGGACCGTCACTATCACGAGTTTGAGGATTGGCAATTTGACTGGCTTTTAGAAAAGGCTGGCTGGCGAATTGTGAAAAGCGAGAAATTTACCAATCCAGTGAAAAAAATTGGGATAAGGCCTATTCTTCGCAGAATTACACCACGCTATTATTTGGTTTATGCGGAACGCAATTAAAACATTTAAACGACAAAATGTTAATTTAATAGATTAAACACGTGGTTTCATAAAAAAAACGTTATATTTATATTAAATATTAACATTAAATACTCCTATTATGAAAACTCTTTATCTTATAACTTTTTTTATTTTCTGCACCATTTTATCTAAAGAAGAAATTGATTCAAATTATTTTAAAACCGTGGGTCAAAATACTGAATCAGTAGATCATAACTGTTTAAATACTATAACCTTAGTTGGTTCGGTTGTAACAGAAGATACTCAGGTACTCAGTTCGAGGCCTAATAACAATTTTAATTATTCTGTAAGTAATACTGTTTATAGTTGGACTGAAGGGGGCGACCCATCAAGCAAATACATTCTTATAAATTTTGATTGGCCAGATGGAATGAATCCTAATAGTGAAATTTGCTTGGCATATTTATCTTTATATTTTAATGCCACCGACCCATATGAACCTTTTGATTTTCATTATGGAACAGATAATGGTTTTATTATAAGCCGCACAACTCAAGCTTGGAATCCTGCAACTGTTACTTGGAATACAAAACCAAATGTTACATCTGTAAATGAAGTTACATTGCCAGCGCCAACATCTAATACTCAAAACTATACTAATATTGATGTGAGATATCTGGTAAGAGATATGTTTTCCAATAACCAACCTTACGGATTTCAAATAAGAATGAAAAATCCAAATTATTATAGGGGTCTACTTTTTGGCTCTAGTACAAATTCTAATAGTTCAATTCGTCCTAAATTAGTACTGGCCTATAACATTTAAATAATACACCTGATCCTGATGCTTAGGATTTAATAAATAAATTATGGACATAAGATTTTAACAAAAAATCATTTATACAAATTACCTGTATCTGATTCTAAAAATCTGATAATGGTGGATATTTATTCCAGAGAGGTTAAATTAGTTTAAAATTAAGAAATTAAAAACAGGAAATCTCTTTGGAATTTGTCATATTCTTTGCCGGGCTATTTTCGAAATGATAATCTTAATTAGTTTATGGAAATTTATTAAACTATAAGATTTTGCTATTACACACAGATTTAGTTTTTTTCTTATATTATAAAAACCGTATTTTTACTGACTTATTTAATTGCAACAAATATAACTAATCACCAAAGTAATTTATTATTGTTAATGTAAAGTGTTTCGTCAATTTATGAAACGGGAGTATCCTAACAAGACGATTGACAAAAATAAAAATCAGTGTTTTATATATATTGCACAGTTGGTTTTATTAATGTATGTATAG
>JAPKFY010000026.1 GCA_026646335.1 Aequorivita sp.
ATACTTCCGTCTATAGCTGAAATAAAACGTTTACTCGCCCGCCCTACTACTTCGCGCAAAAGATCCGGCATATTTTCAACCTCTTTCTCAAAAAGAGTAAAGATATCACTTCTTCATCAGTTACAGATACTACTAATAAATACGCAAAAGGTTTTGAAATTAACATTTTTGAAGGCTACAAAACCATCACCCTGAAAAACCCGTGGCCGGGAACTGACAGAACCTATAAATATGCGCTGGTTGAAAAAAATGGTTCCCTTCCAAACCCTGAAAATTATGATGCAGTAGTAGAAGTTCCAGTAAAGCGTATAGTTGTTACCTCCACCACCCACATCCCTTCTTTGGAAATGTTAGATGAAACCCAAACGTTGGTCGGGTTTCCAAACCTAAATTATATTTCTTCAGAAAAAACACGTCAAAGAATTTCGGAAGGAAAAATAACCGAGCTGGGCAGAAACGAAGATATAAACACCGAAATTCTAATCAATTTAAAACCCGATGTCCTGATTGGTTTTGCAGTTGATGGAAATAACACAACCTTCGCTACTATTGAAAAAACTGGGATTCCCGTGCTTTACAATTCAGACTGGACGGAAACTTCCCCATTGGGAAAAGCGGAATGGATCAAATTTTTTGGGGCACTATTCAATAAGCAAAAAGAAGCGGACAGCATTTTCAAAACCATTGAAGCCGAATATCTTTCAGCCAAAAAAATTGCATCCGAAGCCAAGGAAACGCCAACGGTAATCAGCGGGGCGATGTACAAAGACGTTTGGTATATGCCGCAGGGCAACAGTTGGGCTGCACAGTTCATGGCTGATGCCAACAGTAAGTATTTATGGGAAGATTCAAAAGGCACAGGTAGCCTATCGTTAAGTATGGAATCGGTTCTGGACAAAGGCCACGATGTTGAAGTCTGGATTGGACCTGGGCAATTTACGAGTTTGGAAGAAATGAAAAACGCAAACCAAGCTTACTCCCAGTTTAAAGCATTTAAAACCGGAAATGTATATACCTATAGTTTAAAAAAAGGCGAAACGGGTGGCGTCATTTATTTTGAATTGGCACCAAACCGTCCAGACTTTGTTTTGAAAGACCACATCAAAATACTTCACCCAGAATTGCTCCCAAATCACGAACTTTACTTTTTTGATAAACTCAACTAATGCAAACCACGCAAACATATCGGATTCATTTTGCAGTGCTTTTCTTAGTGCTGATTGCTGCATTTTTGATGAATTTGAGTGTTGGTTCAGTTTCCATTCCCTTAAAGGAAATTTTTTCGACTTTTATAGGAAGCGGCGCATCCAAAGAAACATGGCAATACATTTTGATGGATTACAGGCTGCCAAAAGCAATTACAGCAATATTCGCAGGTGGTGGATTGGCAATTTCGGGTTTGTTGATGCAAACCCTGTTTAGAAACCCTTTAGCAGGACCTTTTGTTTTGGGGTTGAGCAGTGGCGCAAGTTTGGGCGTGGCCATCTTAATTTTGGGCGCAAGTGCTTTTGGAGGATTTTTTGGAACTATGCTTTTAAGCCAATGGAGTTTGGTAATCGCTTCAGCATTGGGAAGTTTTCTGGTCCTACTAGCAGTTTTGGCGGTAACTTTTAGAATAAAGGACACGATGGCAATCTTAATAATTGGATTGATGTTTGGCAGTGTAACCACCGCAGCGGTTTCAGTCCTGTCCTATTTTAGCAATGCGGAACAACTGCAACAATACATCTTCTGGTCCTTCGGAAGCCTTGGAAATCAGTCTTGGCAAGGCGTCTTGATTTTAGGCATCTGTTTCTTGGCAGGATTGGTTTTAAGTATTTTCAGCAGTAAATCCCTGAATGCTTTATTGTTGGGAGAAAACTATGCGAAAAGTATGGGCCTTCATATTAAAAGAACCACTTTTATAATCATTTTGGCAACTAGTATTCTCGCAGGAGGAATTACAGCATTTGTAGGGCCAATAGCCTTTGTAGGTTTGGCGGTGCCACATTTGGTCCGGCAATTATATAAAACCTCAAACCATTTGGTTTTGTTGCCTGCCGTGTTGCTCTCCGGCAGTTTGCTAATGCTAATTTGTGATACTGTGGCGCAATTGCCTTTTAGCGAATTTACGTTGCCAATTAATGCAATTACTTCATTGATTGGTGCTCCCGTGGTAATTTGGTTGTTGGTCAGAAAACGAAAACTCTTCTTTTAATGGCTTCGGAAGAAAAAAATATCATCTTACAAGCACGGAACCTTGCCGTTGGCTATCCGAATAAAAAGGGCAATTCCGTAATTGCGCAAGAAATCAATTTTTCTATTGCGAAGGGTGAATTGATAGGACTCGTAGGCGCAAACGGCATTGGAAAATCCACATTGCTAAGAACTTTAACAGGAATGCAAAAAGCCTTAAAAGGTGAAGTGTTTTTGAATGGAAAAAACTTAAAGGAATATTCATCTTTCCAACTCGCAACACAGTTGAGCGTGGTTTTGACCGAAGCGCCTGCCTCTAAAAATCTGTCGGTTTTGGAAATGATTTCCTTGGGAAGGCAGCCATATACCAATTGGATCGGTTCCCTTTCTGAAGAAGATAGGAAAGCAGTAAACCTTGCACTGGAAGCCACCGAGACCACTGCACTCGCCCACCGTAAGTGCTATGAATTGAGCGATGGCCAAATGCAACGGGTTGCAATTGCACGCGCTTTGGCACAGGACACGCCGATTATTATTTTGGACGAGCCCACGACCCATTTGGATATTTACCATCGCGCTTACGTTTTGAAACTGCTTAAAAAATTTGCTTCGGAAACACAAAAGACAATTTTCTTTTCAACACACGAAATTGACTTGGCAATCCAACTTACAGACAAAATGCTGGTGATGGCAAAGGATGAAACTTTCTTTGGCGAACCTTGTAAACTGATTGAAGCAGGACGGTTTGATGCGCTTTTCCCGAAAGAAACCATCGATTTTGATGGAAAAACCGGACGGTTTGTGATAAAAAGTTAATCAGTTATTTAGTTACTCTGTTAATGGATTCCGTTTAACTTATTATCTTTATCAAAAACCTTTGGGAATATCCTTTCCAATTAACTCAATAACTTTATAACCTAATATCTCAAAAATTGAACGAAACTTTTTTATTTCTTTTGTTAGCTGCTATTTGCCTGTTGATTGGGGCATTTATCGGCAATCTTTTTGCCAGATTGAAAAACAAAACCGAAACCAGTAAACTGGAGGAACGGCTTCAAAATGCGCAATTTCAGGAAGGTAGCCTAAACGAACGCTTGGGGCTTTTAGCTTCGGAAAAAGAAACTTTGCAAAAAGAGAAAGAACAAGCAAACATACAGCTTTCACGCCAAAGTGCGGAATATGAAGCACTGTATTCCGAACTTGAAAAGGAAAAAGAGCGTTTCCAAAATTTTGAAAAGGATTTTAAAGATAAATTTGAAAATCTCGCAAATAAAATATTGATAGATAAAACCGAGGAATTTACAGATTCAAACAAAAAGAATATAGAAAGCATATTAAAACCTTTGAATGAAAAAATCAAGGATTTTGAGGAAAAAGTAGGAAAAAATAATATGGATTTTGTGCGATCCCACGCTGAATTGGGCAAACAACTCCAGTTTTTGAACGAGCAAAACATAAAAATTAGTCAAGAAGCTGATAATCTTACCAAAGCGTTAAAAGGCGATTCAAAAATTCAAGGAAATTGGGGCGAAATGATTTTATCTAGGGTTTTGGAAGAGTCAGGATTAGAGAAAGGACGCGAATACACAACTCAGGACAGCCACGACAATCCTGATGGCGGCAGATTGCAAACAGATGTCATCATACATCTGCCAGACGGTAAAAAGATGATAATCGACAGTAAAGTTTCTTTGACAGATTTTGAACGTTACGTTTCAGAAGATGATGAAAATCTGAAAAGCCTTTATCTAAAAAAACATGTAGATTCCATAAAAAAACACATACTTACCCTAAGTGAAAAAAAATATTACCACGCCGTTAACGAGAGTCCAGATACCATTTTCATGTTTGTTCCAATTGAACCTGCTTTTGCAATAGCGGTTGCTAATCAGAAAAATCTGTATCAGGAAGCTTTCAAGAGAAAAGTGATGATCGTAACCCCTTCCACGCTTTTGGCGGCATTGCGATTGGTAGAAAATCTTTGGGAAAACGACAATCAAAAGAAAAATACGCTCGAAATTGCAACAGAAGCTGGCAGATTGTACGATTCCTTTGTTGGATTGTTGGAAGAACTAAACAAAATAAAAAGACAATTGGGAACGGTTCAAGGTTCTTTTGACAATGCCTTAATTAAACTGGAAGGCAAAGGAAACCTTGTAAGAAGAGTTGAAAAACTGCGAAAACTTGGGGCCATTGCAAGTAAAAAAATTGACACCAACTTACTCAAAAAGAGTGAGAATAGTGAAAACGAAAATAGCGAAAGCGAAAATTAAAGTATCATGAAAAAAGTCTTGTTCATCATCCTCGGAAGCCTTTTGGTTCTCTACCTGCTCTATTTTGCTTTTGTTTATTATGTTCCCTATAGCGAAGGAACCCGTGCAGGCGAACTCATAAAATTCAGCCATCGCGGTGTGCTTATTAAAACTTGGGAAGGCGAGATAAGCCAGGGTATTAGCGGGGCACAAATATTTTCATTCTCTGTGCTTGACCAAGATAAAGAAGTGATTGAAAGATTAAAAAAATACCAAGGAAGCTATGTAAAGGTTACATATGTGGAGCGTTTCGCTTCTTTCGCAATTTGGGGTGAAACAAAATATTTCATTACGGAAGTGGAACAAGAAAACTCCCCACACTTCAACAGAAATTAGATGGGCGGCATTCATAAACATATTGAAGAGTCGCAAGTGACTATCTCTGAATTGATGCTGCCCTCTCATGCAAATTTTGGCGGAAAAATTCACGGTGGCTATATCCTGTCTCTCATGGATCAAATTGCATTTGCCTGTGCGTCAAAACATAGCAAATACTACTGTGTTACAGCCTCAGTAGATACTGTAAACTTCTTAAACCCAATTGAAGTGGGTGAATTGGTTACCTTAAAGGCTTCAATAAATTATGTGGGGAAAACCTCGATGATTGTCGGGATTAGGGTTGAGGCAGAAAACATACATACTGGAGCAAAGAAACATTGCAATTCATCCTACTTTACAATGGTTGCGAAAGATGATAATGGCAATAGCATGGAAGTGCCCGGATTAATATTGGATTCAAAGATTGAAATAAGGCGTTTTTTGAAAAGCGCTTCACGCTTGGCTTCAAAAAAGGAACAAAAATTCCAAGAATCCAACTTTGAAGTCGAAAAACATATAAGCGAATTAAAGAGTCATAACATAATTGTAGCCTACAAAGGTTATAAATAAAAAATAATGCCTTAAAAATTTATCTTTTGGCAATTTTTAAAGTGGTCTGCATATTTCTTGAAGTAACTTTCACAAAATACAAACCACTGTTCAACCTGCTCATATCTACCTGGGTAATATTGCTGGTCCCTTTTCCTTCGGTAACTAGGGTTCCCAAAACGTTATAAATCTGGTAACTGTCAATTTTAAAAATTGAAGAAATGGTCAGTTCATTTTTAACCGGGTTAGGGTAGAAATTTAAGTTTTTTACAAACTTTTCCTCTATAGAAAGCTTACCGACAACCGTGACTTTACCATGCATTGAAGGATCAGAATCATTTTGATATTCGGTAACACCCGTTTTGGAAAAAGTATATGAGAAATCATTATTTACCCCCTTCAACGTTCCACTATCAAAAGTTTCAGTTCCATTTGAAAGGCTGGCTACACTTTTCTGTGAAGCATCTGCCCAAATCCAAAGCACGGTGTCTCCCACTTCAATAGTAGGGCTGGCCACAGATTCGTTAATCCCTTGACCCCAAGCAATTTCAACAACATTCTGCGCAGTGAGAATGTTCATTGTAATAAAACATAAGAGCAAAGTAATTTTCTTCATAAATGAAAAGATTAAGTAGGTTGATAAACTAATTTACGAAAAAAAAATAAAAAATCCAGTTAAAAATCGAAACATCAGCTTATTTGCTCAAATACATTTTCCTTCTTGCGTATAAATCGTAAAAAGCATCATCCTTTAAACTATCTATAAACAGAATACTCTCTCCCGTACTTTTCATTTCTGGTCCCAATTGTTTGTTTACATTCGGGAATTTGTTGAAACTAAATACCGGCTGCTTGATTGCATATCCTTCCAGCTTCGGATTAAAGTTGAAATCGGTTACTTTATTATGGCCCAGCATTACCTTGGTAGCATAGTTCACATAAGGCTCGCCATACGCTTTGGAGATAAAAGGCACTGTTCGTGAAGCTCGTGGATTGGCTTCTATAATATAAACTATATCATCTTTTATAGCGAACTGTACATTTATGAGTCCTACAGTATTCAGTGATTTCGCTATTTTTATAGTGTGATCTTTTATTTGTTGCATCACAAATTCGCCAATGTTGAATGGTGGCAAGGTGGCGTTTGAATCGCCAGAATGAATCCCACAGGGTTCAATATGCTCCATTATCCCAATTATGTATACGTTTTCACCATCGCAGATTGCATCCGCTTCAGCTTCAATGGCGCCGTCTAAATAGTGATCCAGCAATAATTTGTTGTTAGGAATTTTACGCAGCAAATCTACTACGTGCTCTTCCAATTCCTTTTTATTGATAACAATCTTCATTCCTTGTCCGCCCAAAACGTAGGAAGGACGAATCAAAAGAGGAAAGTCAAGCTGATCGGCAAGCGCCAAGGCTTCTTCGGTGGTTTCGGCTACACCAAACTCTGGGTAAGGAATGTTGTTCTCTTTCAAAAGCGTTGAAAAACTTCCGCGGTCTTCGGCCAAATCCAAAGATTTATAAGTGGTTCCAATGATATTGATGCCGTATCTGTCAAGCTTTTCGGCGAGTTTCAAAGCGGTTTGTCCGCCCAATTGCACAATAACGCCTTCTGGTTTTTCGTGGCGGATGATGTCGTAAATATGTTCCCAAAAAACGGGTTCAAAATAAAGTTTGTCTGCAACGTCGAAATCTGTGGAAACAGTTTCGGGATTACAGTTTATCATTATGGTTTCGTATCCACATTCCGCCGCTGCCAAAACGCCGTGAACGCAGCAATAATCAAACTCGATGCCCTGCCCTATTCTGTTGGGACCGGAACCAAGGACCACTATTTTCTTCTTTTTGGTTACAATGCTATCATTTTCTGAATAGGGTTTTTCGCCTTCCAGTTGCATTTCGTTTTCAAAAGTGGAATAATAATAAGGAGTTTCCGCCTTGAATTCCGCAGCGCAAGTGTCTACCAATTTATAAACGCGCTGAATGTTCATTTCCTCACGTTTCTTGTAAACTTGGCTCTCCAAACATTTCAGCATATGTGCAATCTGCCTGTCTCCGTAGCCTTTTTGTTTTGCCTCCAATAATAATTCCCTTGGAAGGGTTTCCAAAGTGTATTTTGAAATTTCCTTTTCCAAAAGATACAGTTCTTCGTATTGGCGAAGGAACCACATATCTATTTTTGTAATTTCGTGAATTCTACTCAGCGGAATTCCAATCTGTATTGCATCATAAATCACGAAAACACGATCCCAGCTCGCGTTTTTCAGTTTGTCGAGTATCTGTTCGTAATTGGTGTAGCTTTTTCCGTCGGCGCCAATTCCATTTCTTTTAATTTCAAGCGATTGGGTGGCTTTGTGAAGCGCTTCCTGAAAAGAACGACCGATCCCCATCACTTCTCCAACAGATTTCATCTGAAGCCCTAGAGTTCGGTCTGAGCCTTCAAATTTATCAAAATTCCAACGTGGAATTTTTACAATTACATAATCTAAAGTAGGCTCAAACAACGCTGAAGTTGATTTCGTAATTTGGTTGTTCAATTCATCCAAAGTATAACCAATGGCCAGTTTTGTCGCTATTTTCGCAATAGGATACCCAGTTGCTTTAGAAGCCAGCGCTGAAGAGCGCGACACACGCGGGTTTATTTCAATAGCGATAATTTCTTCTTCTTCATCAGGGCTCACTGCAAACTGAACGTTACAGCCACCGGCAAAATCGCCGATACTGCGCATCATTAAAATCGCCATATCCCGCATTCTTTGAAAGGTGCGGTCATTTAGGGTCATTGCGGGCGCTACAGTAATGGAATCTCCGGTATGGATTCCCATTGGATCCATATTTTCAATGGTACATATAATTACAACATTGTCATTATTATCGCGAAGCAGCTCAAGTTCGTACTCCTTCCAGCCCATCATCGCCTTATCTATCATCACTTCGTGAATGGGAGAAATCTCCAGTCCGTGCGATAAAAGCTCATCAAAATCCTCTTCTTTGTAAACTATAGACGCACCAGCACCTCCCAAAGTATAAGATGCCCTAATAACCAATGGAAAGCCAAATTCCTGTGCAATTTCCTTTCCTTGCAGATAGGAATTGGCCGTGGCTTGAGGTGCCATTTTCACACCAATTTTCTCCATCAGGATTCTAAACTTTTCGCGATCTTCCGTAATGTTTATGGCGTCAATATCTACCCCTATTAGCTTGACGCCAAAATCTTTCCAAATTCCCTTTTCATCAGCTTCAATACACAAGTTAAGTGCTGTTTGTCCACCCATGGTTGGCAATACGGCGTCAATTTGCGGATGCTCTTTCAATATTTTTACGAGTGATTTTGTGGTAAGTGGCAACAGGTAAATATGATCGGCCATAGAAGGATCGGTCATAATGGTTGCGGGGTTGCTGTTTATCAAAACGGTCTCGATCCCATCTTCGCGCAAAGAACGTAACGATTGCGAACCTGAATAGTCAAACTCGCACGCTTGACCAATAACAATAGGGCCTGAGCCAATAATTAGAACTGATTTAATTGAAGGGTTTTTAGGCATTTGTTTTACTTTTTCGGTGCCGCAAAATTACGACGCTTTAGGGTATAAAAAAAAGGTGCTGCTTAGTTAACAACACCTTTTATATATAATTTATCAACATTATTTTTTGTGACGGGATTCGGTAGATACAGATAGTTTCTTTCTGCCTTTCGCTCTGCGGGCAGCCAAAACCTTTCTTCCGTTTACAGAAGCCATGCGCTCTCTAAAACCATGTTTGTTTCTTCTTTTTCTTTTTGATGGTTGAAATGTTCTTTTGCTCATTATAGTATTCTTTAACTACCGTTATATCTTTGTTCAATCCCCTTTCTTCAAAAGTTGGGCTCGTCTGCCAACGCATTTATTTGCGTAGGCGGGTGCAAAAATACAACAAGTTTTCACTTAGACAAACCTTTTTTTGAAAAATATCCGTAATTTTTTTGGCCATAGCAATTCCCGCAAAAATATAACCAATAAGATTATTACGCACGCTTTCTTTTATGTGAAATAATTTCTACTTCTGAAATGGAATATTTTCCATAAAGCATTTAGTTTTTATACCTTTGCAGGCTATTTTAAAAATGAAACATGTTCAATAAAAATATAAAACTAGTTCTTACTGCCTTAGTAATTGGAGCGGCCGTTTGGCAATTCACCGAAACAAATATTGGCAACGGGATTATGCTGATTTTACTTTCTTTAGTATTCGTGTTCCTTTATTTTAAGAATGAAATCATTTTACTTGCTTTTCTCCGCCTTAGAAAACAAGATTTCCCCGGAGCAAAGAAATGGCTTGACAAGATAGGCAATCCTAAAGCTTCATTGGTGCCAAAGCAAGAAGGCTACTACAACTACCTGAACGGTTTGATGGTATCGCAAACCAATATGGTTGAGGCTGAAAAATATTTCAAAAAAGCTGAAAAACTAGGTTTGAATATGTCTGCTGATATGGCGATGACAAAGCTTAACCTCGCTGGAATTGCAATGACCAAAAACCGCAAACGCGAGGCGGAGCAGCTTATGGCGGAAGCCAAAAGCCTGGATAAACACAATATGCTTGACGATCAAATAAAAATGATGAAACAGCAAATGAAAAAAATGGGGCAACCGCGTCAACAATTTGGACGAAGCGGTCGAGGCGGAAAAAGATTTTAAACTATTATCTTTTATTTTATTTTATTTTTCTTTTCATATTGCAGTTTATCGATTTTAAACTGCTTTTCATCGAATATCTCATTGTAAATCAACCAAGTAACTTATCTTTACCCAAAGCTTTTGCTTATGGGTAGAAAACTACTTTATCTTTTCTTATTGTTAACCTTTTCAGCACAATCACAGATTGAGCAAGGCTCTTTATTTTCTGAGGCGATTGGTAAAAATATTAAGAGATACACGAAAAACTCTCAAAATGCTTATGCAAACCAGGATTTTGAGCGGGCAGAATTTCTCTTTGATTCTTTAATTAACAATGTGGTAAACGGAAGTTATCTTGATAACTTTAAAGTAAGGAAGCTATCTGGGAAAAAGATAGAACTCTACAAGTTTGAAAAACCAGTGTTTTTAATGACATACGCATCTTGGTGTACACCCGGCGTTGGTGAAATTCCAGCCTTAAACGAAGTTGCCGAAAAGTATTACAAAGACATTGATTTTGTGGTCCTTTTTTGGGATTCAAAGGAAAACGTCAGGAAATCAACTCGCGACTATTCCAGCAAAATAAACATAATTTACGTTGATGAAAAGGAAAATAAAAACGATCATATAGTGGAAATTATGAAGCACAGTCTTGGTTTTCCCACTTCGTTTTTTATTGATGAAAACAAACGCATTGTTGATGTAAGACGAGGCGTACTACACCCATACAATGAAAAATATGAGATTTCTTTCGAGTTGAATTACAACTCTTTTTTAAACGGAATTTCACTTCTTAAAAACTTAGGAGCCGAAGATAAAGAACACTTCGCTTCAAAACAAAACCCGTAAAAAACATAGCGCTTTTACGGGTTTTTTTATATTCTCATCTTCTTATTGATAATATCCCTTTTCAGGTATTTCAATGAAGTATTCTTTGCCAGTGGAATTTTTCAAATACGTATCTCGAAGCCACGGATTGTGAATCTTTAGAATTTTATAATTGATGCCATAAGGTTTCACCCATTCTGCCCAATCTTCTACTGGAGTATTAACTTTTACAGTGAAAGTTGGAATGTTGGTGTATAAATCTTTTTCCCTGAAATTGAAACCGTATTGCTGTGGATGGGTCATTATTTCTTTTAAGGCCAATATTCTGAACACGTAGCGGCTTGTTTCATCATTTAGCAACAAGTCATAATAGCTGGTTTCCTTTTGTCGGTTTATTTGTTTGTTCATTCCTCCTACTCCCGCATTGTATGAAGCAGCGGCCATAGTCCAACTCCCAAATTTTTCTTTTGATTTTTTCAAATATTCCGCAGCTACCATTGTTGCCTTATCAAGATTATAGCGTTCGTCTACATAATCGTTGATTTCTAGTCCGTATTCCAATCCGGTTCCTTTCATGAAGTGCCAAATCCCCGAGGCTCCAACTGGCGAACTTGTGTATTCCAAACCACTTTCGGCAACGGCCAAATATTTAAAATCATCCGGCAAGCCATACTTTTTCAACAAAGGTTCTAAAAGAGGAAAATATTTATTTGCTCGTTTAAAAAGCAAAAGTCCGTTGGATTGCCAATATGTATTTACCAATAACTCCCTATCCATTCGCTCACGAATATCTGGGTTTTTGAGTGGCACAGGCTCACCTGCAAAATCCATCTTCTCTGGCAATGGCAACGCGTAAACATTGTAATCATTAATTAGTTTCTTTTCAAAATTTTCATCAGTGGGAGCATCCTGCACCGCATGAATACTGATGGCGCTGATGGCCAAAACCGCCACTCCTAAACCAATTTTACCTATCATTTTCATATTCTTGAATTTTCAATAAAGATACTTAATAAAGCTATTTTTCAACGAAAAAGCAAAAACTATTCTTCAAAAATTTCAAGTAGTTTCTCTGAGATTTCCCTGCCTTTATTAATAATCATTATATGTGTTCCACCTTTGATAACTGAACAACCGTCAACATATTTTATTGGGAAAACCATGTCTTTTTCACCGTGAATATGGACAACGTTCTCAATTTTTTCCTTTTGGTTCCAGGTCACCATCTTTTCGAGTGCCCAATCTAGGTAATGTTTATCGCGAACGTGCAGATATTGCTGATAAAGCGATAACCTTTTTTTTGTTTTTGGGCCTATTGAGAATTTGGTCAAATCTTCCACACTCAAAACCAAGCTGGTTGGAATTAGCTTGTAAGCTTTTGTAAAACTGGCAAGTTTCATTCGTCTTGGAAGCTCACTCTGAGTTTTTACACTAGAAATGATTATAAGTTTTTTTAATTTCAAAAAGTCATTCATTTCTTGCACCACTACTCCGCCAAAGGAAACCCCAATAAGTATTGCGTCCTTTTCTTTCACGTGGAGCGCCATACGCTTTGCATAGGCCTGCAAGCTTTCATTCTTTTCAGGAAGCAACCACTCCAAAATATGGGTTTCATATTTTTCGGGAAATTTGATATTCCTAAAAATTTCGCTTCCTGCAGCCAACCCTGGAACGAAATAAACATGTATTTTTTCAGAATTCATAAGTCTTTTGTGAAGAAAATGGCATAGCCCAAAGATTATTCGTAAATTTACAAATACAAAGATAGAATTATATAACAGTTTCTTATCAACTGATAACTATCAGTCATAATTTGCTTTGAGAACAAACCAGACATCCAAAAGAATCGTATCTAATAATAACTTTTTAAGATACCAAATCCTGTATTTGAAATATACCGATACAATATCACTGCATTTTAAATATCTTTTTTCCAATTTAAAAAACAACTCCCAATGATTGAAGATGTAGAAATTACCGACAATGAATTTTTGAGACAGTTTGAACTCGAAATTGGCGACAATATGGCCCGTATTGAATATGCACTACAAGACCGTAAAATTTTCCTAACAAAATATGAAATGCCCGAAGATCTCGAAGAACAGGGTTTCAGAGAAATATTTATAAAAGCCGTTTTTGAAGAAGTAAAAAAACGTGGTATCAGCCTCGTGCCAACTAGTCCTGAAGTTGCAGGATTTATGCGCAAAAACCGCAGGAAATATAAGGATTTATTGCCTGTGGGGATTAATATTTAACCCAAAACAGTTTCAGAAATTTTAAAACGCACCAAGCCATCTTCATCAATTTTGGTAAGCGTAATTTCCTGTAAGGTATTTACCAATTCCGGATTCCAAGGTGCTTTTACCTTTACATAATTTTCGGTGAAACCGTGAATGTAACCTTCCTTGTTTTCGCCCTCAAAAAGAACAGTTCGGGTTGTTCCCAGCTGACTTTCATAAAAAGCCCTTCTCTTTTTTACTGAAAGTCCCCGCAGCATTTTACTGCGCTTATTTCTAACTTTTATCGGCACAATTCCCTCCATTTCAGCGGCAAGTGTTTTGTCTCTTTCGGAATATGTAAAAACGTGTAAATAAGAAATATCGAGCGCATTCAAAAAATGATAGGTTTCCAAAAAATGCTCATCAGTTTCTCCTGGAAAACCAACAATTACATCAACACCAATACAAGCGTCCGGCATCACTTCGCGAATCTTTGCAACGCGCTCTGTATAAAGTTCACTCATATAGCGACGGCGCATCAATTTCAAAATAGCGTTGCTCCCACTCTGCAACGGAATGTGGAAATGCGGTACAAAAGTCCTCGATTTCGACACAAAATCGATTGTTTCGTTTTTCAAAAGATTAGGCTCTATGGAAGAAATACGGAGCCGTTCAATGCCCTCAACTTTATCTAAAGCTTTTACAAGTTCTAGAAAAGTGTGTTCATGCTTTTTATTGCCGAATTCGCCTTTTCCGTAATCGCCAATGTTTACGCCTGTTAATACTATCTCTTTAATTCCTTGCGCCGAAATGTCGGCAGCGTTTTGCAAAACATTCTCCAAAGTATCGCTTCGCGAAATGCCTCGTGCCAATGGGATGGTGCAATAAGTACATTTGTAATCGCAGCCGTCCTGTACTTTTAAGAAAGCCCGTGTTCTATCGCCAATGGAATAGGAACCTACATAGAAATCTGCCTCCTCAATTTCGCAGGAATGCACTTCCCCAAAATCGTTTTTGGAAAGATCATTCAAATAATCTGTTATTTTAAATTTCTCGGTAGCACCCAAAACTAAATCAACCCCTTCAACGTCTGCCAGTTCATGTGGTTTCAACTGCGCATAACAACCCACAGCGGCAACGAATGCTGCAGGATTTGCTTTCTGGGCTTGCTTCACAATAGTTTTAAAACGCTTGTCGGCATTTTCAGTAACGCTACAAGTATTAATAACGTAGATATCTGCTTTTTCAGAAAAATCTACACGTTCAAAACCTTCTCCCTCAAAACTTCGGGCAATGGTAGATGTTTCACTGAAGTTAAGCTTACAACCGAGTGTGTAAAAAGCGACTTTTTTTGGTGCGTTCATTATTGTATTTTTGGCAAACGAGGGCACAAAAATACAAACTAAAAATCGGTTCCCGAAAAAACATGCACCAGCCTTTTAAAAAACTAATCCTGAGAATTTTAATATGTTGCACAACAATATTATTGCTTTCCTGTGGAAATGAAAAAGAAACAGATCGCGACCACCTCGTTTTCCGCTACAACGAACACGGAAATATCCCCACACTTGACCCAGCTTTTGCGAGAAACCCGCAAGCTATTTGGCCAGACAACCAGCTTTACAATGGCTTGGTGCAATTGGATGACTCCTTAAATATAAAGCCCGACATTGCAAAAGGTTGGACAATAGACGATTCTACAAATACCTATACTTTTAAGCTGCGGAATGATGTTTATTTTCACCAAAATATCGCTTTTGCAGAAATGAATCCAAGGGGGCCTCTTCGCTACACGCGAAAGGTGGTAGCACAAGATTTTGTGTACAGTTTCGACCGTTTGACCGATGAAAAAGTAGCCTCTTCGGGCAGTTGGGTAATGAATTATGTGAAGAGTTACAAAGCCGAAAACGACAATACTTTGGTCATTCAGTTAAAACAACCATTTCCTGCGTTTTTGGGATTGCTTTCTATGCGCTACTGTTCGGTAGTTCCGAAGGAAGCCGTGGAATATTATGGAAATGAATTCAGAAGAAATCCTGTGGGAACGGGTCCATTTCAGTTTAAAATGTGGGAAGAAAACGTGAAGCTTGTTTTTAGAAAAAACCCCCTTTATTTTGAAAGAGATGAAAGTGGAAACCGATTGCCTTATCTGGAAGCAGTTTCAATCACCTTTTTGCCCGACAAACAGAGTGAATTTTTACAATTCGCACAGGGAAAATTGGATTTCATATCGGGTCTGGACGGTAGCTACAAAGATGAATTGTTGACTACACACGGGCAGCTCCAGCCAAAATATGAACATTTGGCCTATATGATTACCGGTCCGTATTTGAATACGGAATATCTCGGTTTTTTTCTTGGGACGAATACGCCCGAAATACAAAGCAAAACCTTGCGGCAAGCAATAAATTATGGTTTTGACCGTGAAAAAATGGTAACTTATTTACGAAATGGAATGGGGATTCCCGCCATTTACGGTTTTATTCCGAAAGGATTACCTGGCTATGCTGAAATTGACGGTTATAACTATGAGCCTGAAAAAGCAAAGCAACTAATTGAACAATACAAAATTGAAACAGGTGATGCAAAACCCGAAATAACCATCGGCACCAACAGCCAATATTTGGATTTGTGTGAATATGTGCAACGCGAACTTGAAAAGTTGGGAATCGCTGTAACTATAGATGTAATGCCCCCTTCCACGCTTCGGCAGATGAAAAGCAGCGGAGAGCTGGATATTTTCCGCGCCAGCTGGATTGCAGATTATCCCGATGCCGAAAATTATCTTTCGCTTTTTTACAGTCCCAACTTTGCGCCTAACGGCCCCAATTATATGCATTTCAAAAATGATACTTTTGATAGCCTTTATGTGAAATCACTCTCAATATCAAGCATTGATGAGCGAAAATTGCTTTACACAAAAATGGATTCTATTGTTGTGGATGAAGCTCCAGTAGTGCCTTTGTTTTATGACATGGCGGTTCGATTTGTAAACAAAAAAGTGTCGGGATTGGGCATTAATCCACAGAATTTTTTAGTTTTGAAAAGAGTTAAAAAAGAAAAGTAAATATAATTAAATAGAACGAAATGGGATTTGGCGGTTCAGCTGCGGCAATGGTACAATCAATTCGCAATAATGCGAAGCAACTTGCCAAACGAGATAGGTATTTTGAAAAAGATGTTGCTTCACCTAATGGGAACTACGGAAAAATAGTTGATCATAAAAAAATGTCTCCCGCCCAATTTGAAGCTTTTAAGCAAAAGCTGAAAGAAAATGAATTACGCCGCCAAAAAAACTTAGCAATTGTTTTTGGAAGTGTAATGCTTGTGATTGTGGGAGTATTAATCTACTTTTTATTCTTTCATTAACCCTTTCGCCACTTCGAAGTTTCCTCAAAAACGTGTTCCAATATTTTGGCGTCCACTTCTGAAAACTCAATATTTCTGCGGCTCATAACAACTTTTGCAACCTCGAAAGCTTTGTCGGTTTTATAGGTTGTGAAGCCACCACTTCCGCCCCAACTGAAACTTGGAACAAAATTTCTCGGGAATCCGCTACCGAAGATATTCGCACTCACGCCCACCACGGTTCCCGTGTTAAACATAGTGTTGATGCCGCATTTGCTGTGATCGCCCATCATCAGTCCGCAGAATTGCAGCCCTGTTCTTGCAAAGCCTTCGGTTTCGTAATCCCAAAGACGAACTTCGGCGTAGTTATTTTTTAGATTGGAATTATTCGTGTCTGCACCTAAATTGCACCATTCGCCCAAGACTGAATTTCCCAAAAAGCCGTCGTGACCTTTATTGGAATAGCCAAAAATCACAGAATTATTAACTTCTCCCCCAACTTTACAGTGTGGGCCAATGGTAGTATTCGTATATATTTTGGCACCCATTTTTAATGTGGAATGTTCGCAAAGCGCAAAGGGGCCACGCACCAATGATCCTTCCATAATTTCAGCGTCTTTACCTATATATATAGGGCCTTCTGAAGCGTTCAACGTGCAAAATTCAATGATTGCACCTTCTTCAATAAATATATTCTCGGGGTTTTTAGTCCAAACTGCTTTTGGAATAGGTTGCGATTTACGGCCTTTGGTAAGCATTTCAAAATCGCGCTTTATCGCTTCCCCATTTTTTGAAAAGATATCCCAGCTATGTTCAATTCTTAAAACATCATCGTGTGAGTATTGAATGATATTGAAGGTTTCAAAATCTACCTCCTGTCCTTCTGTTGTATAAAAAGCGATAGGCTCATCATCAAAAAATACAGCTTGGTTTTCTTCTAAACCTTTGATTATGTTCACCAAATTTTCCGAAGGAAGAAAAGATGCATTTATTAATATATTCTTCTCCAATTCCAAAAAAGGATGTTTTTCAGAAAGATAATCTTCGGTTACTGTAGTCGTGGTAAACCCCAAAAGGTGCTCCCATTTTTCGCGAATGGTCAAGATCCCAACGCGAATATCTGCCACAGGGCGCGTAAATGTGAAGGGTAAAAGCTGGTTGCGGACGTTACCGTCGAAGAGGATGTAGTTCATTATATATTGTGTTGTCGTTTCGGCTCCGCTCAACGACCATTAATTATCAAAAATAGTAAAACTAAACGGACACTGAGCGTAGCCGAAGTGTAAAATCAAAAAAGCCCTCGATTTCTCGAAGGCTTTTGTATAATTTAGGACACTGAGCGGAGCCGAAGTGCCAAATGGAAGATTATTCTTCAGTTTTGGCTTCTTTAGCTGCTGGTTTTTTAAACTTGTCGTATTTGTTTTTGAATTTGTCAATACGTCCCGCAGTATCGATAAGTTTTGATTTTCCAGTATAGAAAGGATGTGAAGTACGTGAAATCTCCATCTTTACTAAAGGATACTCAACGCCATCTACCTCGATTGTTTCTTTAGTATCTGCAGTTGATTTTGTAAGGAATACATCTTCATTGCCCATATCCTTAAAAGCAACTAATCTATAATTTTCTGGGTGGATACCTTTTTTCATCTCTCTAATATTATAATTTAAAATACGCTCTTCCGACTTTTCGGAATTGAGTTTGCAAATTTAAGTATTAATTGGAAATTAGCAACAAAATAATGCACTTTTTTAATTCTCTTCAAAATCAACCGCAAATGTAACGTTTTGCTATCTTTGTTTACTAACAAACCGAACCAGCCTGCCCTTTTTTTTGTAGGCCAAAAAACTAATAAAAAAATGGAAACTCAATCAACTTCATTAAAAAAAATAGCACTCAATTATGGAGTTCTATTAGCATTGCTTTCAATCGTCTTACAGGTTATTTCTTATGTTTTGGACGCTCATATCGATAGACCATGGTGGCTAACCGTGCTCCAGTTACTTATTTCCGTAAGCGTTATTGTTTATGGTATAAAAGCATTCAAAACAGAGAATACCGGTTTTCTTACCCTGAGTCAGGCTCTAAAAACAGGTTTGGCTATAAGCCTGGTTGCAGGAATTATCGCAGTTGTTTTCAATTATATCTTTATGAATTTTATTGATCCCGATTTTATTCAAAAAACTTTAGATTTTTCTAGAGAACAAATGATCGAAAATTATCCAGACATGTCTCAGGCACAAATAGAAAGCAGCTTAGAAATTTCAGCCAAATTTATGACACCCTGGATTATGTCAGCCTTTGCGATAATTGCAACTTTGTTTTTTGGCTTTATTATTTCACTTTTTGCGGGTTTGGTAATGAAGAAAAACCCACCACAACAACTTTAATTATCTGAATGAATATTTCCATCGTCATCCCGCTTCTTAACGAAGAAGAATCGCTTAATGAGCTTTACCGTTGGATTGCATCCGTAATGCAATCCAATGGTTTTTTATATGAGCTCATTTTTATTGACGATGGCAGTTCTGATGATTCCTGGAAGATAATTGAAAAGCTTTCTGAGGAAAATCCAACCGTAAAAGGAATACGCTTTCAGAAAAACTATGGAAAATCACAAGCTTTGCACGCAGGTTTTGCAATGGCAATGGGCGATGTGATAATTACAATGGATGCCGATTTGCAGGACAATCCCGAAGAAATTCCAGAACTGTACAAAATGATTACTGAAGAAGGTTTCGACCTAGTTTCAGGTTGGAAAAAGAAACGGTATGATTCTGTGCTGAGCAAAAACATGCCTTCAAAATTGTTCAATTACGCTGCACGGAAAACTTCTGGCGTAAAACTTCACGACTTTAATTGTGGGTTGAAAGCTTACAAAAAAGACGTTGTAAAATCCATAGAGGTAACTGGTGAAATGCACCGCTACATTCCGGTTTTGGCTAAAAATGCAGGTTTCAGCAAGATTTCGGAAAAACCTGTTTTGCACCAAGCCCGAAAATATGGAACTACAAAATTTGGTGCAGAGCGCTTTATTCGTGGCTTTCTGGATTTGATAACCATTTGGTTTCTCTCGCGTTTTGGCAAACGACCAATGCACCTTTTTGGCGCTTGGGGTGCTTTTATGCTTTTTATAGGGTTTTGTTTCGCTTTATACCTTGGTATTGACAAACTTTTCTTAAACCCATCTGGAAGGCTCATTGCAGAGCGGCCTGAGTTTTTTATCGCCCTAACCGCAATGATGCTGGGAACCCAACTCTTCCTCGCCGGATTTTTAGGCGAATTGATCCTCAGAAGCAAAAAAGACTCTCGAAATTACATAATCAAAGAACAGGTTTAGTCTTTGTGCTCTCTGTGCCTATTTGGCAGCATTATTATTTTGACAGGACACAAAGAACACAGAACCTTTCAACTATATAATTTTGAAAATCCTTAAAAGCACTATTAAATAACTATTTTTGCACATTAATTTAAGTGAATGATTTACGTAGATCCGAAAATTTTAGCCCGAGTTAACCAATGGCTCACTCCTTTTTTCGACGAAAAGACCCAACACGAAATAAAAGAAATGATTGCCTACGATCCTGAGGGACTGGAGGACAGTTTTTATAAAAACTTGGAATTTGGCACCGGTGGAATGAGGGGTATTATGGGCCTTGGCGACAATCGCATCAATAAATACACCTTAGGAAAAAACACCCAAGGACTTTCAAATTATTTAAAGGAACAGTTCCCAAATAAAGAAACCAAGATTGCAATAGCTTACGATTGCCGCCATAACAGCAAGGAATTTGCAAAAGTGGTTGCCGATGTATTTTCAGCAAACGGAATAAAAGTTTTTCTTTTTTCAGAATTACGGCCCACACCAGAGCTTTCCTTCGCTGTAAAATATTTGGATTGCCAAGCCGGAATTGTTTTAACGGCTTCCCACAATCCGCCGGAATACAATGGCTACAAAGTGTATTGGGAAGATGGTGGCCAATTGGTACCACCTCAGGACGGTGAAATAATTGCTGAAATAAATTCACTTAAATACGAAGACATAAAATTTGAGGCAAATGAAAATTTGATTCAATATATAGATACTGAAGTTGATGAAGCATTTGCAAGGGCTTCAGTTGAGAATGGAACATTTAATACGCCCAGAGAAGCTAAAGAAAATTTGAAAATTGTTTTCACTTCACTTCACGGTACTTCCATCACAATGATTCCGAAGGTTTTGGAGCAAGCTGGTTATAAAAATGTTTCAATAGTTAAAGAACAAGCTGAACCGAACGGAGATTTTCCAACCGTAAAATCGCCAAATCCGGAAGAGCCAGCAGCTTTAAAAATGGCTTTGGAACTTGCCGAAATAGAAAATGCAGACATTGTTATTGGTACAGATCCAGATTGCGATCGTTTGGGAATTGCCGTCAGAAATAATAAAAATGAAATGGTATTGCTCAATGGAAATCAAACCATGGTTTTGATGACGCATTTCCTTTTGGAAAAATGGCAAAAAGCAGGAAAGCTGAACGGAAATCAGTTCGTTGCTTCCACTATTGTTTCAACCCCAATGGTTGAAAAGGTTGCGGCACATTTCAACGTAAAATATATTGAAGGACTCACAGGTTTTAAGTGGATTGCAAAAATGATCAAAGACTTTCCCGAACTTGAGTTTATTGGAGGTGGTGAAGAAAGTTTTGGATATTTAGTAGGTGACTTTGTTCGCGATAAAGATGCCGTTACCGCTACCCTACTCGCTTGTGAAATTGCAGCACAGAAAAAGCATTCCGGCAGTAGTATGTTTCAGTATTTGAATGATGTTTACAGCCAATTCGGCAACTACCGCGAACATTTAATTTCAGTTACAAAGAAAGGAAAACAGGGTGCTGCCGAGATTTCAGCAATGATGAAATCACTTCGCGAAAATCCTTTTACTGAAATTGCTGGCAGTAAAGTTATTCGAATGGACGATGTTTCAAAAAACGAAACTACAGATTTCAAAAAACAGGAAACTTTGTCATTAAACTTGCCAAAATCCAACGTTTTGATTTATTATACCGAGGACGGCAGCAAAATTGCAGCACGCCCAAGCGGCACAGAACCGAAAATAAAGTTTTACATTAGCGTGAATACTTTAGAAATGGAAAATTTTGAGGAAATACTTCAGAAAAAAATAAACGCTATTGCCGCACAACTAAACATCAGTTAATGAACTATTTCAGAAAAATACTGCGTTACGTCATTCCATATAAAAGGTATGCTTACCTGAATATATTTTTTAACATACTGTACGCTCTTTTCAGCACATTGTCATTTTTAGCGCTGATTCCTGTTTTGCAAGTGATATTTAGCGATCAGCGTGAGGTTGGGAAACTTCCTGTTTATGAAGGAATAACTAAAATAACTACATATATTCAAGATTCCCTAAATTATCATTTAGTAAGATACATAAATGAATATGGCGACTTTAAGGTCCTTTTGTTTATGATAGGAATTATAATTGCCATTTTTCTACTTAAAAACTTAAGCAATTATTTGGCAATGTTTTACTCTACCTTTCTTCGGAATGGAGTGTTGAAAGATTTGAGAAATGACCTTTATAGCAAGGTAATTCAATTTCCATTAGCCTTTTATTCCGAAAAAAGAAAAGGCGATACCATTTCCAGACTAAGTGGCGATGTAGATGAAGTAAAGAATTCGGTGCTTTCGGTTTTGGAAATGATTATCCGTGAACCGCTAACAATCATATTTTCATTGGCAACGATGCTTTTTATTAGTCCGAAATTGACTCTTTTCGTTTTCCTGTTTTTGCCTATTTCCGGGTTTTTGATTTCAAAAATTGGCAAATCCTTAAAAAAAAGCTCTTTGAGGGTGCAAGAAGAACAGGGTGTATTTCTATCAATATTGGAGGAAACCATGGGCGGACTCCGTATTATAAAGGCTTTTCACGCAGAAAATTTATTTCAGAAGAAATTTGAAGATAGCAACCAACGATTTTATAAATATTCCAATTCAGTCTTAAACCGTCAAAACCTCGCTTCACCTTTGAGCGAATTATTGGGAATCATTACCATTGGGGTCCTCTTGGTCTATGGCGGTTATTTGGTATTTGTGGATAAAACATTGGACGCCAGTTTTTTTCTCGGCTACATTATGCTGGCATATAATATTTTAACTCCTGCAAAAGCGATTGCTAAAGCAAGTTATTCTGTTAAGCGCGCCAATGGTTCGGCGCAACGAATCTTGGAGTTGTTGGAAGCCGAAAACACCATTGTCGATATTGAAAACCCAGTTCAAAAAGAAGGTTTTGACAGAGTGATTTCAATCAAAAACATTTCGTTCAAATACGAAGACCAATATGTGCTAAAAGATTTTTCTTTGGAAATCCCAAAAGGAAAAACCGTTGCCCTCGTTGGCCAGTCAGGTAGTGGAAAAAGTACCATCGCCAACTTATTGACGCGTTTTTATGACGTAAATGAAGGCAGTATCGAAATTGACGGCGTGGATATAAAAAGTATTTCGAAAAAATCACTTCGAGGGTTGATGGGGATTGTCTCCCAAGATTCCATTCTTTTTAATGATTCTGTGGCGAACAATTTAAAGCTTGGGAAACCATTGGCATCCGATTCAGAATTGATGGAAGCTGCAGAAATAAGCAATTCTTATGAATTCATTAAAGACCTTCCCGAAGGTTTTGAGACCAATATAGGCGATAGCGGCAACAAACTGAGCGGTGGCCAAAAACAACGCTTGAGCATTGCGCGAGCCGTCTTGAAAAACCCACCAATCATGATTTTGGACGAAGCAACCTCTGCTTTGGACACCGAAAGCGAACGTTTGGTTCAGGATGCCTTGGAGAAAATGATGAAAAACAGAACATCAATCGTTATTGCCCACAGACTTTCTACCATTCAAAATGCCGATAATATTGTGGTTCTTTCCAAAGGAAAAATTGTGGAACAGGGCAAACACCAAGAACTTTTAGAGAAAAAAGGTGTTTACTATAGCTTGGTGGAAATGCAGTCTTTGGCATAACCCAAAACCTCCGCTAAGCTCTGTGTACCTCTGTGTCATAGCTATTACAAGGAGTTTCACAGAGAACCACAGAGTTGCCGTAGAAAAAACCATGTCCTTTTTAAACTTTTCCGTTTATCTTTAGTCTTAATACCAATTGCACAAAAGTGGTTGAAGAACAAGAACTGGTAACGGCATTACAGACCGAAGCGGAAAAAGAATCCGCCTTTCGGGAACTTGTTGCGCAATATAAGGAACGGCTCTACTGGCAAATCCGGAATATGGTTTTGGACCACGATGATGCCGATGATGTGCTTCAGAATACGTTTATCAAAATTTTCAGGAACATCAATTCTTTTAAGGGAGACAGCAAACTGCACACGTGGATGTACAGAATTGCGGCCAACGAATCCATCACTTTTCTGAACAAAAAAGCGAAGCGCAATAATGTTTCATTGGAAAACGTGAAGGACAATGCTTTCCGGAACCTAGAAAGCGATGTATATTTTGAAGGTGACCAGTTACAACTTCAATTTCAAAAAGCGATCGCAACGCTTCCCGAAAGGCAACGGTTGATTTTCACGATGAAATATTTTGAAGACCACACTTTTGAGGAGCTTTCCGAAATACTGGAAACTTCGGTTGGCGGATTGAAAAGCAGCTATCATATTGCAGTAAAAAAAATTACGGAATTCATAAAAACCCAGAATGAAACTCTTTAACGTTTTAAGAGTCATAGCTATATAATGAAAAAAAACAAAAACATCTCTGGTTTTAAAACTCCTGAAAACTATTTTGAAAGTTTCGAGGAGCACTTGTTTGCTAAGATTTCAGAAGAAAACTTCCCGAAATCTACTGGCCATAAGGTTCCTGATGGTTACTTTCAAAATTTGGAAGACCGTGTTTTGAAAACGGTAATCAATTCGGAAAAACCAAAAAAAGTGATTCCGCTTTTCCCAAAAAAGTATTTCGGTTATGCAGCAGCTATCGCGGCATGCTTGCTTATTGGTTTCACGATTTTCAATACTAAAACTGATAACTCAAGTTTAGATTCACTGCAATTGGCAGCTATTGATACTTATATTGAAGATGGCAATTTGAATTTAGACCTTTATGACTTGACTTCATATATTGATGATGAAGATTTTACCGACTTAAATTTTGACGCCCGCCAATTTTCAGAAACGGCACTGGAAAACTATATTTTGGAAAATATAGATGAAGAAACTTTAATAAACGAACAATGAAAAAATTAATTTTTATATTCCTACTCGTGACAATAACAATACAGGCTCAGGAAGGAAAGCACGAAAAAATTAAAGCTTATAAAACAGCTTATATTACTGAAAAGTTATCGCTAACATCTTCAGAAGCGGAGAAATTTTGGCCTATCTATAACAAATTTGATGATAAATTTAGAGACCTTCGAAAGAAGGAACGAAGTGAAATTTTCCAAAAATTGCGCGAAGGATTGGATAACCTGAACGATGCCGAAGCCAATGAATTGATTGACGTAAGCCTAACAATTGAAAGCGAAGAGGTGGCACTGCGCAAACAGCTGATTACTGAGCTACGCAAAGTTATTTCCCCTAAAAAAATAATCATCCTTAAAAAAGCAGAGGATGATTTTAAAAGAGAACTTTTAGACCGTTACAGAAACAGTAAAGGAGAAAAAGGTCCAAAGGGGCCAAAATAAATAAAGCCCCGAAATTTCGGGGCTTTATTATTTTATAAGGAATAAGGCTTAGCTTACATTGCTCCCCACTCCCTCAAAGATTTCTCATTTAAAGCAACATAATCATTGTTTCCTGCGGCCTTGGCAAGTTCCAAAGATTTTTTAGCTGCTTCAATAGCGCCTTTTTTATCGCCTGCTTTTGCATAGATCAAAGACTTTTGACGCAATTGCCAGAATTTTGGGTCTTTATTCATTTCAATAGACTTATCAATCCATGTTTTGGCTTGGTTCACGTCCTTTCCAGCTTCCAAATAATATACGGCAGCGGAATAGTAATCATTTGCTGATGGGCCGTTCATAACCCTTTGAATACTTGAAGTTACAGTTTTATCGGTATTGAATTTAATTGGTACGCCAACGTATGTTTTTTCCCAAAGTATCCCCAACATTGCAGAGTCATTATTCAAATCATCAAAAGACATGGTAAACGTTTCAATGTTCATGGGCATTGGGTATGACTGTGCAGATACTTGAGCCGCAACTTTACTATCATCCCATTTTTCAGGAGTTCCCCAGTTATTTGTATCATCATAAAAATAAACTTCCCAACTTGAAGCACCTGGCTTAGTGTAAACAGCGTAAGACCCAGCTTTTAATGTTTTGCCCCCTATCTCTACGTCATCACCAAAAGTAATTTTAGTGTTTGCATTAGCTCCTGTGCGCCACATAGCGTCATAAGGAACCAATCCTCCAAAAATTGTTCTTCCTTTCATGGAAGGTCTGGAATATTCCAAAGTAACGTCTGTAAGCCCTACTTTTTGTTCAATTTTTTGAAATGGACTTGGTTGCGGGGTTTCAATTTGTGCCTGAATGCCAACTGTTAACATTAAAGCGGAAAAAAGTAAAATAATCTTTTTCATCGTAATGGTTTTAAGGTGTTTATATTTTTCACGAAGTTACCATTTGGATTTTTTTTTATAGTTAAGAAAAACCTAAAAAAGTAAAATACCATTAATAAAAGAATTCTCTTATTTCAAGCTATTGCTTAAATACGGAAGAATTGTTAATTATTTGTTTAAACTTTTTTAAATATGGTGAAACAAACTATTTTTAAAGAAAATTTGAAAAAATGTTGAAGTTATTTAAAAAAATATTCAGACCCCGTGTCCGCAGGGGTGATGTTAAGGCAGATACCTATAGATTATTGCGTATGAACCGGAAATTATCAATCAATCGAAATGAAGACTGAATGAAAATAAACACGCTCCATTCGAAACAAAATTTACCCATTTCAATAGACGAGGCCTGGAATTTTTTATCAAATCCTAAAAATTTAAAAGTAATTACGCCAGATTATATGGGTTTCCATATTCAGTCGGGCGCAGAGCGTCCTATGTTTTCAGGTCAGATTATAGAGTACATTGTCACCCCTATTTTGGGCGTCAAAACGAAATGGGTCACCGAAATCACCCACGTTGTGGATAAAGAATATTTTGTGGACGAGCAACGTTTTGGGCCGTATGCGCTTTGGCATCACAAACACTTTATAAAGGAGATTGACGGTGGTGTGGAAATGGAAGATTTGTTGCACTACAAACTTCCTTTTGGCTTTTTGGGTCAATTGGCGCATCCCTTTTTAGTAAAACCGAAGCTTGACGAAATTTTTGAATACCGAAAAAACAAACTGGTTGAACTCTTCGGTAAATTCTAAAAAACACTTCCCTTGGCAAAAAAAGTAAATATATTTTGGTTCCGAAGAGATCTGCGATTGGATGACAACGTGGGTTTTTACGAAGCACTTCACGGAAAATTTCCGGTTCTTCCAATATTTATATTCGATTCAGAAATACTTAGTGAACTTCCAGAAGATGATGCACGGGTCACTTTTATTTTTGAAACGCTTCAAAAAATGCGGAGTGAATTGCAGCAAAACGGAAGTAGCCTCGCAATTTATCACGGCAAGCCCGAAGAAGTTTTCAAAAAAATAATTTCAGAATTCGAAATTCAAAACGTAATGACAAATCGCGATTATGAGCCTTATGCAAAAAAACGCGATGAGCGAATAGCAAAGTTACTTTCCAAAGAAAACATCGGTTTCTATACTTTTAAGGACCAAGTAATTTTTGAAAAAGACGAAGTTGTAAAAAACGATGGTGCCCCATATATAGTTTACACTCCTTATATGAAAAAGTGGAAGGAGAAATTCAAAAAGGAATACGGTGAAAAGATTTTTTACACGAGTGAATTTCTAAAGTATGGCTATCAAAATCCCCAGCTGCCAAATCTTTCATTAAGCGATATTGGTTTCAAAAAATCGAAAATTGAAATCCCCAGCTACGACGTTACTCCAACTACTATTCAAGAATATGAACAGCGAAGAAACTTTCCTTCCGAAGATGCAACTTCACGTTTAGGTCCCCATTTGCGTTTTGGCACTGTGAGCATCCGAAAAATGATGAAAAAAGCAACTGCTGAAAAGAACGAAGTCTTTTGGCATGAGCTAATTTGGCGTGAATTTTTTATGCAAATATTGTGGCACTTCCCCGAAACGGTTGATAATGCCTTTAAAAAGAAGTATGACCGCATTGAGTGGCGCAACGATGAAACTGAATTCAAAAAATGGAAAGAAGGAAAAACTGGTTATCCGCTAGTGGACGCCGGAATGCGCCAGTTAAATAAAACTGGTTATATGCATAACCGGGTGCGAATGGTGGCTGCAAGTTTTTTGTGCAAACATCTTTTAATAGATTGGCGATGGGGCGAAGCTTATTTCGCCGAAAAATTATTGGATTATGAATTGTCAAGCAACGTAGGCAACTGGCAGTGGGCAGCCGGAAGTGGCGTTGACGCCGCTCCGTATTTCAGGATTTTTAACCCAGCTACACAAATTGAAAAGTTTGACAAGGATTACAAATACATAAAAAAATATGTGCCAGAATTTGGAACCGAAAACTATCCCGAAAAAATTGTTGAGCACAAAGAAGGACGTGAAAGATGTTTGCGAATTTACAAAGATGCCATTTCTTAAAGTTTGTTAATTTACGTACGATTATTCTTAGTTATATGCATTATATCGATAAAATATGTAGTTTTATCGAGAAAATAAATACAGTATTTACAGACCCAAATTGTAAACCTATGGAAACCTATAAAAATATCTTCACCAATGGCGATGTCATAGTCTCTTATGAGCCACAACGTTGTGTACATGCCGAAGCTTGTGCAAAGGGACTTTCCAATGTATTTAAAACTTCAGTTAGCCCTTGGATAGATATGGATGGAGCAAGTACTAAAAAAATCATTTCACAAGTAAAAAAGTGCCCGTCTGGTGCGTTATCGTATTGCCTTTGTAAGACCATGTCCTTGTGCGCCTGCGCGGAGATCTCGAGCGCGGTGACGAAGGACTGCGGCAGGGCCTCGACGTTGCCGCCGAGGTGCTTGTACAGGCGCCTTGGCGATCGAACCGTACAGGAACGCGGCATGGATGCGGTCGGACAGCGGTGCCAGCGCTTCGCGCAACG
>JAPKFY010000027.1 GCA_026646335.1 Aequorivita sp.
GCACAATGTCGTTGACGCGCGGTGCGGGCACCGCCAGCGCCCTGGCGAGCGCACTGGCGCTCAGCCCCAATGGCTTCAGGTAGTCCTCCCGCAGGACCTCACCCGGATGCACCGGGCGCATGCCGTTTCTGATGCTCATGAATCGTCTCCGTTTCAGTGATAGTCAACGATTTCCACGGCTTCCGGGCCGCGCGCCGTCCAGCGAAAGCACAGCCGCCACTGGTCATTGATGCGGATGCTGTATTGGCCGGCGCGATCACCTTTCAGGGCTTCCAGCTGATTGCCCGGAGGCGCCCGCAGAAAGTCCAGCGTCTCGGCGGCATCGAGCTGGGCGAGCTTGCGCGTGGCCACCTTCGCGACACCGACGAAGCGCTTCGACTTGCCGGTCTCAAAGATGCTCTGCGTATCCTTGCACCGGAAGCTCTGTATCATGGGCGTATCGTATAACGTTTATCGTTATACGTCAAACGCTGTGATGAGGAGCCGCTCGGCTGGCATGCGCTGGTCCGGTGCCGTCGGCTTCCCCCGCCCTTTCGGATGGGACTGATTGGGCGATACGTGGAGAACCGTGCAGCGCGATAGTTTGCTCAGGATCCTGACCTGCCTGCCGATTGTCGGACCACGTGCTCACAGTCAAGAGGGAGCCGGCCGTGGCGTCGCCGAAACCCACGACCCCGTCGCCTGCGTACTGGCAGGCGTCGTAGTTCGTGTCGCCACCCGTCGTGCTCACCAGATTCCTTTCGAAGAAAAGCGTAGCGAACGTATTTATAAGCGGAGAAATGGGCTCCGTATCGTTAAACTGGGCCACTGTGCTTCCTCCGGAAAGGGAGAATTGCAATTTATCTGTCCAATTGAAATTCCTAAGGATTTCTGTAGTAAACCGAAGCCTGTCTTCTGAAATACCGTAATCAGCCCGAACAGCAGCCGAAAGGGTGTTGGTTTTGTTGTCGTCATACCATTTATTGAACGTCAGTCCAGCCTTGCTATTCCAGCCCTGCACGGTGTTGAAGTTTATGCTTCGCAGCGGCCCTTCATACCCCACAGACCATTTTTCAAAGGAATTTTTATAGGTGTAACCTGCTAAAATGCTCAAGATTCCAGGTTTGTTGGATTTTGCATCAAGGGAATCTAAGTATGGTTTTGAGCGTCTCAAAACCTGAAGACTGTCTTTTTTTATGTAATCCTTCAATTCTTCATCGGTAAGCGGCACGGGGCGGCTGCCTTTCCAATAGAGGCTGTCCTTTTTGTTGGCTTCAGGTTTAAATGAAACCACTTCATTGGTAAATGTTTTTTTTGAAAAGGTTGGCTTAAAATCATAATTGCTGTAAACAGCTATAAAACGGCCATCGCCCTCCATCCCCAAAAAGCCAAAACCGAAATCTACAGACTGTGAAATTTTCACCCAGAAATCATTATTGGAGTCATATTTATAATTCTGTTTCACCATTAAATTGCTCACAAATGGAACCTGGATGGCAGCGCCCGTTGTTGAAAGCTCTGCGCCATAAAGCTGCCAATCGTCTTCAACAATATAGAGGTAGCCGTTCCAAACCCTGTCGTTAGGGCGTTTTGGGATGACTTTTATTTTATTGATGAGTTTTGGGCCTTCATAAAAAACACCGTCCAGTTTATAGTTGTAATAACTCAATGCATTATTCGCAATGGGCGAAACCAGTGCGGCGTTTAGCTCAATAGTGTTTTCGTAAAACGAAATGTTGGCGCTCTGGGCACTGTTAAAGCTGAACCCATTATCGTTCCCGCTCACCTTGCTGGCAATGATTTTTTCAGTGAATTTATCGGGCTTTTGGTAAGCGATTTCTGAAATTGTTTCTGAAAGATAAATAATACCCGTACGTGTAGAATCAAGCATTCCATCAAAATCGCCCACTTCCTGCCCCATTATTTTTTCGGGTACGTTTTTTACTTTCCAAAGTCCGCGGGAGTAGAAATCTGCGGTGTATTCACTCAACTTCTCTAGATTTTCCTTGCGCTGCGCAATGGTTTTGCGGATGATGCGATAGGCAGGGTCTTCAGAAGTGTTTAAAACCACTTCATCCAGACTGGTGGTTTCTTCTTCAAGGGAAACGTTTAAAATAAAGGGAAACGAACTTACCGTGACGGTTTTGCTAGTTGTTTTGTAGCCAAGAAACTGGTAAATGATTTTGTATTCCCCTTTTTCAGAAACATTCAAGGAATAATTTCCATCGTCGTTTGTGGTGGTGCCTATGTAGCTATTTTGAAGGTAGATATTTACGTATGGCAGGGGCTGGCCATTGGTATTGGTTACTTTTCCTACTATTTGGGCTTGAAGTAAATACGTTGAAAGAAACAGAAAAACGAAGAGTATTTTTTTCATAAAAGAGAACAATGGCTACTTTGGTTATTTACGAACCAAATTACCAAAAGCTTGTGTGGCAATAAAATTTTTATGAATTAATTATTAAAAGCCTTCTTAATCCTGCTAAGTTGCTTCTTAGAGTCGCGCTCCTTGATGACTTCGCGCTTGTCGTATTCCTTTTTTCCACGAGCAAGAGCGATATCTATTTTTGCGAGCCCTTTGCTATTGGTGAAGAGCACTAAAGGAATAATAGTAAGGCCGCTGTTTTTCACCTCTTTTTCAAGCTTTTTAAGCTCGCTGCGGTTCAGGAGAAGTTTGCGTTCGCTTTTGGGAGCGTGGCTAAAGTGGGTGGCGTGGCTGTATTCCTGCACGGTCATGTTTATCACAAAAAGTTCCCCATTGCTAAACTCGCAAAAACTTTCGGCAATAGAGGCCTTCCCTTCGCGGATAGCTTTTATCTCGGTGCCGCGAAGCACAATGCCAGCAGTGAAAGTATCGAGGATTTCGTACTCAAACTTTGCTTTGCGATTCTTTATTTTTACGTTTTTCTGGATTGCCATAGGTGCAAAAATAGAACGAATAATGGAGAATGACGAATTAGTAATGAATAATGAATAAAGAATAAAGAATAAAGAATAAAGAATAAAGAATATTTTTTCACTCACTACTCACTACTCACTACTCAACCGTGATGGTCTCTACTTTTTTATCGTTGCCGTTTATGGTTACTTTAAAGAGGGTGGAATTATCACTATCGTCCATTTCCTTATACTTTTCTTCGCCTATCAATTTGTTGACCAATTGCGGCGTCGTGTTGCTGTGGCCCGCGATAAGTACTGTTTTGCCGTTGGTTTCCCTTAAAAATTCTTCAGAATAAATGGTATTAGGGTCGTAACGTTTGGGCGAAACCAGTTTTTGTTGCGCAATAAATGATACCGTCTGCTTGGTGCGAATGTATTTGGTTATGTAGATTTCATCAATCTTAATTGGTTCAAAATAAGCAGCCCAGCGTTTGGCACGCATCATGCCTTCAATGCTGAGACTTGGGTCTTGGTCATTTGGGTCTGAGCGCACCTTTTCGGCATGGCGGAGTAGGTAATAGGTAGCACTATAATTGGCCGTAGATATTTCATTTCCCATTTCGGCTGTATTGTTTTCTTCCTTCTTTTCTTTTTGTTGCCCACAGAAGGTGAAAAGTGGCAATAGTGTTAGTAATATGATTAATTGCTTCATTGGGTTGCTTTTTAAATAACAGTTTTTAAGATTCCTTAGCAAAGTTATAACTAAATCTGCTCAACCTTTAGTATTTCATTATTATTAATGGAGGGATTGCCTTTGTAATTTTATAAAACAAAAAAGAAAAATTAATTTAACTTAAAACAAAAAGCTATGAACGAAGATCAGTTTAAAGGAAAATGGAACCAAGTAAAGGGTAAGTTGAAGCAAAAATACGCAGACCTTACCGATGATGACCTAAAGTACGCCGAAGGAAAATCTGACGAATTACTTGGGCGCCTTCAGGAAAAAACGGGTAAAACCAAAGAACAATTGAAGGAACAAATTGACAAGTGGTAGTTTTCACCTAAACTATAATACCGCTTTATTTGAAGCCGGGCCCCTCAAGATTTCAATTACTGAAATTTTGAGGGGCCTTTTTTTATTAAAAATTTAAAATTTCCTCAAGGATAACAATCTTTTTGTATGATAAACGCATAACTTTGTTTAATCTAAACCTTAAAACCTAAACTATTATGAAAAAAATTACATTAATTCTATTGTTCTTTACCATTTTCGCAACGGCCCAAACAGGTAACTATCAAAACGGCGATGTGGTAGATGATTTTACCGTTACAGATACAGACGGAGTAGAGCATAATCTATATTCCATAACCGCGCAAGGCAAATACGTTTGGCTCGATTTCTTTTTTGTGGATTGTGTACCCTGCCGTACGACGGCTCCAATATTCAATGAATTTTACGACAAGTATGGCTGTAATGCTGGAGACGTTTACGCACTCTCTATCAATCTAGGAAATGATGACGATGCTTATGTTGAATGGTATGAGCAGCAATTTGGCGGTCCCTTCAATCATGCACCAGCAGCTAGCGGTGATGGGGGAGCGGGTCCAGTAACTACTAATTTTGGAGTAAATGCATTTCCAACCTATTGTTTGATAGGCCCAGACAACAAAATGATAAATAGAGATATCTGGCCACTAAGCGGAATCGAAACCTTTGAAGCTACATTTCCACAAGGTTTTGAACCACCTGTAATACAATGTACTGTAGGTATTGCAGACGCAACAGCGTTTGATTTCAGCATCTATCCAACTGTTTCAAAAGGAAGCGTAAACATAAACCTGCCAAGCAGCATGGAATCTTCCGTATTGATATTCAACACTCTTGGGCAACAGGTTTTTAAGAACACCTATTCAGATAAAAACATAAACTTAAACCTTCAACTTGCGCCTGGCGTTTATATGGTGAAGGTTAGGGCTGATAATAATTCAGTTGCCAAAAGGATTATTATTGAGTAAGTAAGACAATTTACAAACGGTTAATTGAAAAACCTGAAACAAAGCAAATATGGGCTTTGTTTCAGTTTTTTTTTAAATAAAACAGATTCTATTTGGGCAGTTGGAGTTGTTGAAGGGGGTGATGGGGAAGTGAGGTGGGATTTGTGTTATATTTGAGATTAAACAATATTACCATATTTAGGGTAATAAATGCAACTGATGCATTTATCCGCATGTTGTGTTACATTAAAAAAAATCGCGAAACCATTAAGAATATTTAAATTAAATGGAAAATAATTTAATACCCTAAATGAATTTTTTATTGCCATTATATAAAACTGGAATTAAAATAATGACTAAAAGAAAACTGACATTAATATTCGTTATTTTAATTCTGCTTTTGATTTTTTTGACAGTTTACAGTGGAATAGAATTCCAAAAAATCACAACAGAAACTTTGGAATGGCAATCTGCAAGATTAAGAATAACCGACAAAACCAAAATTTTTGGAATTGGAATTCTATTGAGTATTTTAGGCTACATAATTTTAAGAAAGAAAATAAGTAAAATGCATAGAAGGCAGAAATAACCCCCTGCTACCGCGCATTTGCAACGTCTGCCCACCTACATAAAAATACTAAACCCCCAAGCAAACGCTTAGGGGTTTTTATCTTTAAACTTACGGCTTAAAGCTTACAGCCTAAAGCCTAAAGCCTACAGTTACTCCACTAAATCCTCCTGGTTCCTAAAAACCAACGTATCATTAAAGCTATCCAACAGAATAATACTATCAGTAGTTATTTTTCCGGCGAGTATTTCTTTTGAAAGCTCGTTTAGCACTTCGCGCTGTATCACCCTTTTCACGGGCCTTGCACCGTATTGTGGGTCGTAGCCTTTTTGGGCTAGGTAGGCAATGGCCTCTGGCGTGGCGTCCAGCACAATGTTCTGTTTCAACAACATTTTGGAAACACCTTTCAGTTGCAGCTCCACAATTTTGTGAATATCTGCTTTTGAAAGCGGTGTAAACATAATAATGTCGTCTATACGGTTCAAAAACTCAGGGCGCACGGTTTGTCTCAATAATGCGAGGACTTCCACTTTGGCGCCTTCCATTGCAATTTCGGGATCTTTTACGGTGTCAAAACGCTCCTGGATGATATCGCTGCCCATATTGCTGGTCATAATAATAACCGTATTTTTGAAATCTGCCAATCGCCCTTTGTTATCCGTCAATCGACCTTCATCCAAAACCTGCAACAGAATGTTGAAGGTATCTGGGTGTGCTTTTTCAATTTCGTCCAGCAAGACCACGCTGTATGGTTTGCGGCGAACAGCTTCCGTTAGTTGGCCACCTTCCTCATAGCCCACATATCCCGGAGGCGCGCCCACCAAACGGCTCACGCTGTGGCGTTCCTGGTATTCGCTCATATCTATCCGCGTCATTGCGCCTTCATCATCAAACAAGTATTCCGCCAGCGCTTTTGCGAGCTCGGTTTTACCCACACCGGTTGTTCCAAGAAAAAGGAAGCTACCAATCGGTTTTTTCTCGTCCTGCAAGCCCGCACGGCTACGGCGAATGGCATCACTCACTGCGGTAATGGCTTCATATTGCCCCACTACACGTTTGTGAAGTTGGTCTTCTAGCTTCAAAAGTTTTTCACGGTCGCTCTGAAGCATTTTTGTAACGGGAATACCAGTCCATTTTGCAACCACTTCGGCAATGTCCTCGCGGGTTACCTCTTCTTTAATCATAGAAGTACCTTCATCGTTTTCGGCCAGTTGGGTTTCCAATTCGCTTAAGGCAGCTTGCGCATCTTTAATTTTTCCGTAACGAAGTTCTGCAACTTTTCCAAAATCGCCCTCGCGTTCGGCGCGTTCGGCTTCCAGTTTGTATTCCTCAATCTGGGTTTTTAGATTTTGCACATTGTCCACAACCTCTTTTTCGCTTTGCCATCTTGCGTTCAGCTCGTTGCGCTCTTCTTTTAAATTGGCAAGATCTGCGTTAAGCGCTTTCAGCTTGGTTTCGTCTTTTTCACGTTTTATGGCTTCAATCTCAATTTCGAGTTGCATAATCTTTCTGTCCAAAACGTCCAGTTCCTCTGGCTTGGAATTGATTTCCATCCTGAGTTTTGAAGCAGCCTCATCCATCAAGTCAATTGCCTTATCCGGAAGGAATCGGTTTGTAATATATCTTTCCGAAAGTTCTACGGCAGCAATAATCGCTTCGTCTTTGATTCGAACTTTATGGTGGGTTTCATATTTTTCCTTAATACCACGAAGGATTGAAATAGCACTCTCGGTATCGGGTTCGTCCACGACCACCCTTTGGAAACGGCGCTCCAGCGCTTTATCTTTCTCGAAATATTTTTGGTATTCATCCAAAGTAGTCGCACCAATGGCACGCAGTTCCCCACGGGCAAGCGCAGGTTTTAGGATGTTTGCCGCATCCATTGCGCCTTGTCCGCCACCGGCGCCAACAAGGGTATGGATTTCGTCAATGAAAAGCACGATATCCCCTTCACTGGAAGTAACTTCCTTTATTACGGCTTTTAGACGTTCTTCAAATTCTCCTTTGTATTTTGCTCCTGCTATCAGTGCGCCCATATCCAAGGAATAGATTTCTTTGGTACGTAAGTTTTCAGGGACATCGCCATCAACAATTCTGTGGGCGAGACCTTCAGCGATTGCGGTTTTACCGGTTCCAGGTTCCCCAACTAGCATTGGGTTGTTTTTGGTTCTTCGCGTAAGGATTTGAAGAATTCTTCTAATTTCCTCATCACGACCAATTACGGGGTCCAATTTGCCATCACGGGCTAATTGGTTGAGGTTTTTGGCGTATTTATTTAAGGAATTATAAGTTTCCTCGGCACTTTGGGAAGTTACGTTTTCACCACCGCGCAATTCTTGAATTGCGGCTTTCATTCCTTTTTCGGTTACGCCTTGGTCTTTTAAACTCTGTGCAATTGCACTTTTGGAATTCAGAATCGCCAAAAGAAGATGTTCTATGGAAACGTATTCGTCACCCATCTTTTTGGCAATATTGCTGGCTTCCAGGACGGTTTTGTTGGCTTCACGCGAAAGCATGATATCGCCACCAGTAACCTTTGGGAAGCTTTCCAATTGCTTGTCCAGAATTTGTTTTAGGGTAACGAGGTTTACGTTAAGTTTCTTTAGGATGAAAGGAATTACGTTTTCATCCACCTCAAAAATTGCTTTGAGGATGTGTTCGTTTTCAATCTGCTGATTACCGAAGCCCTGCGCAATTTGTTGCGCTTGCTGTATGGCCTCTTGGCTTTTGATTGTAAAGTTGTTAAAGTTCATATATAAAAGTTTGTTGTTTAGTGTTTGTGGTTTGTTGGTTTCAAATACAAAGCCATATTAAAATTAAGACAAATTGTCCGCTAAACCCCTTGGTTTAACAGACATTATGACTGTGTTAAGATTTCTACTTTTATAATTTCTTTTAGAAAATCCCGCTATTATAACTTGTAGCTTTGCAAAAAAAAAAGTAAACCATGGGATTATTCGATATATTTAAGACAACAAGCGACAGAGCAAAAGAAGAAATTGTGGAAGTGCCGTGGCACGTTTTAGGAAAAATGGAGCAATTGGATGAAATTGTGGAGCAATCCAAAACAAAACCAGTGGCCATTTTTAAACATTCCACCCGCTGCGGAATTAGCAAAGGAGCATTGAAATTACTGGAGAGAAATTACAGTCTTACAGATGACCAATTGAAACTATACTATCTCGACCTGCTACAAAACCGTGATATTTCAAATGAAATTGCAGCCCGATTTAAAGTGCATCACGAAAGTCCTCAAATGATTGTTATTAAGAATGGGGTAGTGGTTCATCACGATTCGCATCATTCAATTGAAGCTTCAAATTTGGAACGTTTCGTTTAAAATTTAGAGGGAATTATCCCGCAAAATCACTTTAAACCTTTCTTTAATATCCTGCCCAGCGTCAAAAACCATTTGTTCGTTGTTTGGGAACGGTATAAAATAATTACCCAAAAGTCTTCGGTCTTCAGCAGTTAGGGCGCGCTCATCGCCGCGATATTTGGCAAAGGCATTTTCAAAAATAAATTCCGAAGAAAGTGGAAAGCTGTTTAGTTGTCTTCTTTTGTTCAAATCTTTATAAACCACGGTGCCGCCTACAAACACACTTTTTTGTTGGGTTGTAATTGTAATGACTCCCGAAACATCAATAAATCTGTCAATTTTAATTGGGTTGCCAAGACTGTCGCGCACAATATTTCCGGCACGGTCGCGTCTGTAATCATAGCCATCTTTAATGCTTTGTGTTCTTGTGTATTGCCTATCCGAAATTCGTTCCGGTGAAATTTGAATGGTTTGAAAATTTAAATCAATCCCCAAATCATAATTGATTCCACTCTCTCGTTGCCCGTGATACTCGGTCCAGAAATCATCTAATCCATAGGTGCTGAAATTCAACAAATCCTGCTCAAGCCTGAAAGGGATGAACTGTCCTGTGTGATTGTTCAACATTACAAAAACGAAATCTGTCCCACGGAAATGTGCATCTTCCCTAAGTTGATTTACATCGCGATAATTTGGCTGCACTTCATCCAATTCACATAAAACATTAAAGGCGCTCCTGTAATCCCGCTTTGTGTTGCGTTGCATATAAACAACGGCTTCTTGATATAATGACTTTACATAGGCGTCTTTCGCAGCCAACAAATCATTGGAATAATCTGAAAAAACGAAGTTTGCATTTCGGTCCATTTCACTGCTATAAAGTGGAAGCAATGGACGGATTAAATCTTGACGCCACTGAAGGTCGAGATAGGTATAGTAAATTTCTTTGGCGCCGGCAGGACTGTTTTCCTTTTTCAGGAAAGCGATGTGGCGGGTGTCCTGGTCTTTGGCTTTCAAAAAAGCTTCTTCCAAAAGCCGAATGTGCGCGTCATATTCCTTGGCACCCTTATCTTTTTGAAGTTTTTTGGTGGCAAGTTCTATGGCTTCGTTATAATTTCCTTGTGAAACGAACTTTTGGGTGCGCTTCACGCTATTGCAAGAAATACTGAAAAGCGCTGTGAATAGTAGTAAGTAAAAAGCCTTCATACCGAAATTGATTTGGTTATGAAGGCTAAATTACAATAGTAGTGCCAATATTAAATTTTATTGGCGGGTAAAAGTTTTGTGCGGCATTCCCCGAAACCAATTCTCACATTTTCGTTTTTACAATACCCTTTTAAAATAACGGTATCGTTGTCGTTTATGAATTTACGCTCAGACCCATCCAAAAGTTTTATCGGTTTTTCACCACGCCAAGTAAGCTCAAGCATAGAACCGTACGAATCTGGTGTTGGCCCTGAAATAGTTCCGCTTCCCATCATATCGCCACTATTCACATTACAGCCATTGATTGTATGATGCGCCAATTGTTGGCTCATATTCCAGTACATGTATTTAAAGTTTGAAGAAGAAACTTTTGTTTCGGTTCCATTTTCGGGAGCAATATATACTTCAAGATTTATATCGTAGCTTTTCTTTCCTTTATACTGAAGATAGGGCAGTTGTTCCATTTCGGGCTTTGGGCCTTCAACTTTAAAAGGCTGCAAAGCATCCAAAGTCACAATCCAAGGTGAAATGGAAGAGGCAAAGTTTTTCGCCAAGAACGGGCCGAGGGGCACATATTCCCACTTTTGAATATCGCGGGCGCTCCAATCATTAAAAAGAACCAATCCGAAAATATGTTCTTCAGCTTCGTTTACAGGAATGGGGTCGCCCAAAACGTTTGCATCCGTAGTGATAAAAGCCATTTCAAGCTCAAAATCAACCAATTTTGAAGGGCCAAAAATAGGTTCTGTGGCACCATCGGGCATCGTTTGTCCCCAAGGTCTTCTCGCATTGATTCCGCTGGGGATTATAGAAGAACTTCTGCCGTGGTAACCCACCGGAATGTGAAGCCAGTTCGGCATCAAAGCGTTCTCCTTTCCGCGAAACATGGTTCCCACATTCGTGGCGTGTTCCTTGCTGGAATAGAAATCGGTATAATCTCCCACTTGCACGGGAAGCTGCATTTCCACTTCGTCGAGTGTGAAAAGGATATGCTTTCTGTGGTCTTTATTATCGCGAAGTTTTGGGTTTTCCTTGTCGAAAATATCAGCGATTCGGTTTCTCACAAGTCGCCACGTTTTTCTTCCATCGCTAATAAAATCGTTTAATGTATCCTGAAGAAAAATATCATCAGTAAGGTCTATTCCCTTAAAATAGCCCAATTGGTGAAGGGCGCCAAGATCAATGGCATAATCACCAATGCGGGTTCCAATGGTAATAATATCATCGCGCGTCAAGAAAACGCCGAAAGGTATGTTTTGAATAGGGAAATCTGTGTCTGGCGCGGTATCGAGCCAGGTTTTGCGTTTGGGGTCGTTTGCAGTTATGGGCATGTTAAAAAGTATTTTATTGTTGAAAATAAAACTAAGTAATAAAAATTTAAATTCTTTAAAATCAAAGAATTAATTGCTTAATGTATTTTGTTTTCAACTAGCGTTTTGTTAGTAAAATTCTTCATCAAATATATATATTTCATGATAGTTACCGAATGTAATTAGTATTTTTGGATTTAATTAACTTTCGAAGGAATTTGTGGTTTCGGGTTTATAGTTCTGAAACTGCAATTTCTACAATTTTTAAAAGATAAACTCCAAACAATAAACATTTTCTATGCAACGCGACGAACAAATTTTTGAACTAATAGAAGCTGAAAAACAACGACAACTCAACGGACTGGAGCTGATTGCTTCAGAGAATTTTGTAAGCGACCAGGTTATGGAAGCTGCCGGTTCGGTATTAACTAATAAGTATGCCGAAGGCTATCCCGGCAAGCGCTATTACGGCGGTTGCGAAGTGGTGGACGAGGTAGAACAAATAGCCATTGACCGCGCGAAAGCACTTTTTGGAGCTGAATATGCAAACGTACAGCCCCATAGTGGTTCACAAGCAAACACAGCTGTATTTGCGGCTTGTTTAAACCCCGGGGATAAATATTTAGGATTTGACCTTTCGCACGGGGGACATTTAACCCATGGCTCGCCCGTGAATTTTTCAGGAAAACTTTACAACCCTGTATTTTATGGTGTTGATCGTGAAACAGGAAGGATTGATTACGACAAAGTGGAGGAAATAGCCATCAAAGAAAAACCAAAAATGATTATTGCTGGCGCCTCAGCATATTCACGAGAATTTGACTACAAACGTTTCCGCGAAATTGCCGATAAAGTTGGCGCGCTCCTTTTTGCAGATATTGCACATCCAGCTGGTCTGATTGCCAAGGGAATTATGGGCGATCCGCTACCGCATTGCCATGTTGTAACAACTACAACCCACAAAACCCTTCGTGGACCCCGTGGTGGAATGATTTTGATGGGGAAAGATTTTGACAATCCCTTCGGTCAAAAACTGAAAAATGGAAATCTTAAGAAAATGAGCAGTCTTTTAGACAGTGCTATTTTCCCTGGAAACCAGGGCGGGCCGTTGGAGCATATTATTGCTGCAAAAGCCATTGCCTTTGGCGAAGCTTTGACGGACGATTTTCTTCATTATATGGTGCAAGTGAAGAAAAACGCTGCAGTAATGGCGCAACATTTTGTTGAAAAGGGATACAATATTATTTCTGGAGGAACCGATAATCATATGATGCTTATCGACCTTCGCAGCAAGAATATTTCAGGAAAAGAAGCAGAGGAAGCCTTGGGCAAAGCTGATATTACAGTAAACAAAAACATGGTGCCTTTTGACGACAAATCGCCTTTCGTAACCAGCGGAATCCGTATAGGTACTGCTGCCGTAACTACACGCGGTTTAGTTGAAAAGGACATGAAAAAAATCGTCGATTTAATTGATGATGTAATTATGAACCGAGAAGACGAGGCTAAACTGGAAAGCATTGCTGAAAAAGTAAATGAAATGATGAAGGGCTTGCCTTTATTTAAAAAATAAAAAATAATCCTAAGTTGAATGGCGTAATTTTTGCTGTTTCTTGAAAGCAACCTTTTTCTGTTATTGAGACTATTAGATAAAAGGTGGCTTCGGTTCTAATTTCATTTTTAAAATTTAGGTTATGAAAAAATCAATACTTCTATTATTCTTTGTTGGCTTATTCTTTGGTTGTTCTAAGGATGCTGACGATTCCGATCAGCAATTTCAAGAATTTACTGTTACACTAAATATAGATCCAAACCATTCTTTTGGGACCTTTGCGGAAAGTGCTCGCGCCTTTTTAAGTGACCAAGATGGGGAAATAGTTGCAAGTGAAGATCTCCAACCAGGACAAACAACCACTTTGACTACAAATGCGGATCCTACCTCAATTTTTGATTTGACGTATGTAATCTACAAATACTATGGAGTAGTAAATGAAAAGGTTTACAGCATAGAAACTTTTTCAAATGTGCAACAGGGAACATACAATTTGGGACCAAAAAAGATAATGGAAGATACCAATGATGAAATTTATATCCACCTTTCTAACACTGGTTATCCTTGCGAGGCTGTTGCTACATCAGCAGGCTATGGAACATTCGGTCCTGAAAACGGAGGATATTTAAATTGGCAGGCAAATTTGGTGGGTTCGCCCACTAGTGATTATTATGCGGCTTTCAAAAGCCCTAACGATCAATTTAATCGCTATGTGTGGTTGGAAGATGTGGCAGAAGGCTCTAGTTTTAATATAGACTATACCACGCTTCCCGAAATCCAGAATTTAGTTACTACAGCGGTACCAGCCAATGACTATGCGTATTTTCAATTATTTGGATTAGTGGAAAACGATGCAAATAAAATAAGTCATTCGATTGGTTACGACAATTTTTCGAATGGGATTGCCTCTTTCACAAACGCTGTGCCCCAAAACGTTTTTGACCAATATTTGTTGGAGTTAACTTACCGAGATGGGAGCACTACCAATTTCAATCAACTGCGAACTTCTGCCATTCCCACTCAGGTAACTATACCTCCACTGGATCTTACCGTAAACAATCCTTCTCCGCAAAGTTTTAATATGAACCTTGTTGGCGATGGCATCCTTTATAATGTTTCTTTTGTGAACGAAAATGCTTCCGGTTCTATATTTGTTGGCCATTTTATTTATGGCGCAGTGGCTCCCGAGGTTTCCTTTTCGAAAGAAAATTTGCGGTTGAATGTTCAAGCAGAATACCCTGATTTGTCGCAATTTGAAACAGTAACACTCCGGGATGCTACAGTAACAAGGTATAGTGCATTAAACACGTACAACGATATATTAACGTACCAAATTGAGCGGAAGCGTTTTGTAGTGCCGGATCTTAATGGTTTTTTTGAAGGAATTATAAAAGATTTTTAAAATATTCTAATACGCTATTAAAACCTTCAGCTGACTGCTGAAGGTTTTTTTATTTGAGATAGAAAAAAATACTTCAAATATTTACCTTTGGGAGCATAGAATAATTTCTTCATTTCAATAGAAAAATGAAAATAGAAACTAATCGACTTCTATTAAGACAATACACTTTAAACGACGTTCCCTTCATCTACAAACTGATGAACAGCGAAGGTTGGATAAAAAACATAGGCGACAGAAACATCAAAACCGTCGAAGATGCTGAAGCCTATATGCTGAAAAACTATTTGAGCAGTTATGAAAAGCACGGTTTTGGGCCTTATCTGGTTTCGTTGAAAGAAGATGGAACGCCTCTTGGCTCTGCTGGTTTATACAAACGCGACAGTTTAGAGCATCCGGATGTGGGTTTCGCTTTTTTGCCTGAATTTGCCAATAAAGGATATGCTTTTGAAGCTGCAAGCGCGGTTATGGAGTTTGCTGCAACAACATTAGGAATTAAAACCATAGTAGGGATTACCCTTGAATCAAATCTTTCTTCCATAAAACTTTTAAAAAAACTAGGTCTTTCAGAAGTGGGAACTTTTACTTATGAAGATGGAGAAGAACTATTACTATTTTCAAATTAAATTAAAAAGATGATTACAGAAAAAGACAAGCAATTTATGAAACGCGCTATTGAGCTTTCCGAAAAAGGAATGGAAAATAACGCTGGTGGACCTTTTGGAGCAGTGGTCGTAAAAAACGGAGAGATAATTGCCGAAGGCTTCAACCAAGTAACCTCAAGCAATGACCCAACGGCCCACGCTGAGGTCGTTGCCATCCGCATAGCTTGCGAAAAACTGAACTCTTTTCAGTTGGACGATTGTATAATTTACACTTCCTGCGAACCTTGCCCGATGTGTTTGGGCGCCATTTATTGGGCGCGACCAAAAGCGATTTACTACGCCTGCACAAAAGAAGATGCGGCAGAAATAGGTTTCGATGACCATTTTATTTATGAGGAAATCGATAAGAAAATTGAAAATAGAAACGTCAAGTTCATCAACCTGGATAGGGAAGAAGGCCGAAAAGTTTTTAAAAAGTGGGAAGTAAAGGAGGGAAGGGTTGATTACTAAATTTGAAAATTTGAAAATCAAGAAAAATTTAAAAAATATTGTTTCCATTGGGATTTTAGTATTTGCTTTTTCCTGTAGCAACGATAAACCAACCTATCCAACAGTTACAGGTCTTTGGAAACTGGAAAGCATGAAAGTGCGCGATACCGCCACGAACACTTGGAGCGATTACAAAGGGGGAATGGACGGCTATTTGCTTTACGATGGAAACGGCCATGTGGCGCTTCATTTATACGAAAAAGGGTATGAGAAATCTGGAATTGAGTTCTCCAATTTCAACGATTCCATTCCCTTGGAAGCCTTGAAACATATCACGAAATCATACTATTATATGGGAAATTACAAAGTTTCTGAAAAAGATAGCATTGTTTCGCATTTCAAACTTTCCCACTCAAATCCTTCTGAATTTGGATTGACAGCCGAAAGAAGATTTTATTTCAGTGGCGATACTTTGGTGATGCAACCTGTGGAACGTAAAAATTCCAAATTAAAACTTAAATGGTTAAAGGCGGAATAACGTCCTTTAAATTTTCACAATAAAAAACCCGTCGCTTTGGACGGGGTTTTCAATTCAACTTTTTTGAAATCTAAAATATGATGCTCTCGTATGCTCCGGCATCTCGTGGATTTGTTCTATCAATTCCGTTTAAATCTTTTAAAGGAAGTACTCCCGGTTTTCCAATACCGTCTGCACCTGAAGCTCCTGATTCAATATTGAAATTGTTCATTTCAGTTTCTTGAAAAACTGGATCCAGATTAAACTTGGTTAAAGGATATAAAGTTGGATTGTTAAAATCATACAATGGATCATTCGCAAATTCGCCTGTAGGATCCTCAAAGCGCATCAAACAATTCTCAAATTTAAAGTTAAAAGCTCCTTGGTCGTTTTTAAATAGTGAAAACTCACGACGTTCATTTCCATAGATAATGCAGTTTGTGAAATTAGCCTGAATCAAGTCTGCTACTAAGATTTCAGTTTCTGTTTCCAAAGTGTTTTCAATTGAAACCGTAGGAAATGATCGGAAACTACCAGTCCAATAATTGGCAAAAGTACAATGTCTAAATTCATAGCTTCCGCCCAATTGGATTGCCAAAGATGATTGACCGTTGTTGTTTATCACCATGTTTTCACCAATGATAGCACTATTCCGCGCAAGCAAACCGATGTTTGCACTGTTGTAAATCTGAACGTTACTAAGGATTACAGGACTATTGTCTACCAAAAGGCCAACGGTGCTATTTTTTATTGTAGTATGTACAAACTCATTGCCAACACTGCCTTGCATAAGCCAAATGGTTAGCCATTGTCCGGGAATATCAGAAAATCCGGGTTCCAGACGATCACCTTCAAAAATAATTTCGTTCTCCATTGCCTCTCGGTCCAAACTTGGAGCTCCAATAGATTTCATTGTTGCATTTGCCGCTACTAAAATTCCACTTCCGTTGTGAAAATGCACGCGGGCGCCAGCTTCAACCGAAAGTGTTTTATTGCTCGGCACGGCTGCGTAACCATAAATTACATAGGGTTTTTCATTTGTGAATGTGAGCTCGTCGTCTTCAAGAAAAAATCCTTTTACTAAAATAGGATTGTCGTCGTCGCCAAGGTTTAGTGTTTCGGTAGTTCCATCTGCATATTGTTCAGGGAAAAGGAAGACGGCATCTTTCACGAGTGTTACCAATTCTACTTTTTGTTCATTGCCGCCACCATCGAAAAGAAGTTGATCTGTGTAAAGAAATTCTTTGGGGTTTGTGGGAAGGTTATTAACATTGAAAGTGGTTTCAATAAAAATAAAGATACTATCCTTTGCAAGAATCTGTACGTTTTCAAATACTTTTCCGGGCACTCCATCTACGTTTAAACGATAATTGGAGGCTTCGCCCTGCGCCAACCGAACGGAGGGAATGTTGATGTCCTCATTACTTCGGTTGTAAACTTTTAAATTATAGGTGCTGGAACCAATGTTTGAAAAAATCGTGTCCAAATAAACCGTGTCTTTTGAAAACTCAAGATTTCCAGTACTGGCAACGGTTTCAAAATCGTTACGGCAAGAACTCCATAATACTAGACAACTCAATATCGCCAATCCGTATAAATACCTCATTAATGTAAAATTTTGGTAAAAATATAACTTTTTATGAAGGATATTATTGTGAAGGCGAAATAAGTTTTCAGCAAGCAGTTGCAGTTTGCAGCTGTTCCCCCTTAAGGTGTTAGGGGGCTTATTTCAACCTTAAAAAGTTTATCCCAGTTCTTTCCGGTAATATAAAGTATGTTTGGTTCACCATTATAGGCTATTCCGTTTAGAACATCCAGCTTTGGGTGTTGTGTTACTTTATCTTTTAAGTCAGTTAAATCAATCACCCCTTCCACAGCACCGTTTGAAGGATCAATGATTGCTATGGAACCTTGTTGATACACGTTGGCGTAAATCTTTCCTTCAACCCATTCCAGCTCGTTCACGCTATTGATTCTACTGGTGTTTGTAAAAATCTCGATATAATCTTTTTCTGCAAGTGTGTTTGAACTTAGGGTCCAAATTCTGTCCGTGCCATCGCTTTTGTAAATATTGTTTTCAGCATCGTGGCAAAGGCCCCAACCTTCTTTACTTTGTCCGTAAACAAAGGTTCCGGTTTGTTCCATGGTTTTCAGGTTATAAATGAAGCCCGTGTTTTCACGCCAAGTAAGTTGATAAATCTTGTTGTTAAGAATGGTTAGCCCTTCGGCAAAATATTGATCGGCCAAAGCTACTTTCTGTAATACTTTCCCAGTTTTGTAATCTGTTTTGCGAAGCGATGATTCTTTATACTGTCCAGTGCTTTCATATAATGTATCATTTTCAAACTCCAATCCTTGCGTGTAGGCTTCTATATCGTGCGGATAGGTTTCCAGGATTTTATAGGTATAAAGTTTCGGTTTTATGGAAGAAAGAATAGTGATGTTTTTTGAGGCTTCATATTCCTCACCATCACTGTAAATTTTTGCCATTAGTGTTTTCTCGCCAAGTTTCTTGCCCGAAAGGGAAATTTCATCGCCAGAAATTTTTATTCGGTCTTTGTTCAAAAAGTAAACTATTGAATCAGTTTCAATATTTTTTTTATTGTCCAAGGAAACAGAGAGCACATCTTCTGTGGTGTAAGTCTTCTTCTGATTCTTGATTTCCAATGAAAAATTATCTTTTTTTTCTTTAGAATCATTTCCGCAGCCGCCCAAAAAAAGCAGTAAAAGTGTAGGGACTAAAACGTTATAAAATTTCATGACTCAAATTATTTTTCCGCAAGGTATTTATTAAAATTGAAATGTGAAAATACTTGCAAAAACTTCAAAAAGCCTTATCTTTGCAGCGGCAAGTCCTACACAACCAGCTCCTGTTGAATCCTCCAGGGCGGGAACGCAGCAAAGGTAAATGGTTGAGCGGTGTGATGTAGGTAGCTTGCCATTTTTTGTGCGATAAACTTTCGTTTTAAAAAGAACAAAGACCGCCTGCTCCTCCGCTAAAGCTGCGGCGGCACGCGGACGCTGAAATGACAAGAATAAAGACTTCTTCGTTTCCGTTGTGAATTCTTTCTAGCCACACACTATAAGTCTTTTCTCTTTCTTCTTTATTCTTTTCTCTTTTTCAACAAACTATTTGGAAAACTGACTCCATAAGCGCACCTTTGCTTTTCAACAAACTTTTATGCCAAAAACTGTACTCATTACGGGCGGTTCCTCGGGAATTGGTAAAGCCATAGGCGAATACCTTACCGAAAAAGGCTATCAAGTCTTTGGAACCAGCCGAAATCCCGAAAATTATAAACATTCCGTATTTCCACTTCTGAAAATGGACGTGAACCAAACCGAGTCCATCGAAGCTGTTATTGCTGAAATGCTTGGCAAAGTAGAAAAAATTGACGTTGTAATAAACAATGCAGGCGTCGGCATTACGGGCCCAATAGAGGAAACTCCCGAAACCGAAATAAAAAATGCCTTCCAAACCAACTTTCACGGCCCTATAAATGTTATAAAGGCCGTTTTGCCACAAATGCGCAAACAAGGTTTTGGGCATATTTTGAACATAACCTCCATTGCAGGCTATATGGGCCTTCCGTACCGCGGAATTTACTCTGCCAGCAAAGCCGCTCTTGAAATTACAATAGAAGCCATGCGGATGGAAACGCTGCAATTTGGCGTAAAAATGACCAACGTGGCTCCAGGTGATTTTGCCACAAATATCGCCGCAGGCCGTTATCATGCACCAGTTTTGGAAAACTCTCCCTATAAAAAAGACTACGGCAACACCCTAAAAATGATGGACGAACACGTGGACAATGGAGGTGATCCTTTGGAAATGGCGAAGGTGGTGCACAAAATTATTGAAACCGAAAACCCGCGAATTCACTATAAAGTAGGTTCTTCAATACAGAAATTTTCCATTGTGTTGAAACGTATTTTGCCAGATAAAGTTTATGAACGAATGCTTTTGAAGCATTATGGGTTGAAGTGAAATAGCATATGGTAAAAATCTGAAGAATTATAATATGGTTAAAAATGGTTACCTCACACTGATAGCTTTTTTTATAAGTTTTATAACTTTTTCTCAAATTACAAGACCTTGCACCATTTACTTAAAATCAGGTGAAGTAATTTCAGGTATGAGAGGAACCTATGGCACCGAGGATTTTAAATATTACAAAAAAGTTGGGGATAGGTTCAATAAAATTGATGTTCAATTGCTTAATTCTGTGACTTTAGTTGAAGAATCTGGTACTATTACAACACTTCGATTTCTACCTGTTTTAGGTGAAAAGAAAATTCAGGTTGTGGAACAATTGCTTACTGGTAAGCTCGAATTATATCAACAGATAATTAATGGATATAATATATCTTATTCGGAATACTATATTCGTAAAAAGGGTCAGGATAAATTAACTCTTTTAGGGCATCATAATTTTAGAAATAAGAAAAAGAAACCAATCCTATATTCTTTTATAAATGATTGTCCCGAAATTATTGATAAAATTGAAAGTGGTAACCTTCACCTAATTAATGATTTGAATATTATTATTGCCACCTATAATATTACCTGTGGTCTCCCTTAAGGTGAAATAAAATAATACAATTGTATCAGAGAGAGAAATCTCCGCAATCGAGTGAGAAAACTCCATACCCAACCACTAAGATTTCTCTTCCGCAACTAATGACCCACAACCGACTACCGACTACCGAGCCCCCAACTTATCAATCTTTATAAACAACGCAATGCAGTCACCCCATTCTTCGCTATTTTTGCAATACTTAATCTGAAACTACAACTATGAAATTCTTTATCGATACCGCAAACCTAGACCAAATTCGCGAAGCCCAAGATTTAGGCGTGCTTGATGGCGTAACCACCAATCCATCCCTGATGGCAAAGGAAGGCATCACTGGCCGCAACAATATTTTGAAACACTACGTTGACATCTGCAATATTGTAGACGGTGACGTTTCTGCAGAAGTTATTGCAACCGATTTTAAAGGAATGATTAAAGAAGGCGAGGAGCTGGCAGAGCTTCACCCGCAAATTGTGGTTAAAGTACCAATGATAAAAGAAGGTATCAAGGCTATTAAATACTTTACAGATCACGGCATCCGTACCAACTGTACTTTGGTTTTTTCAGCCGGACAAGCATTGCTTGCAGCAAAGGCGGGAGCAACCTATGTTTCACCATTTATAGGAAGATTGGACGATATTTCAACAGACGGCCTTGAACTGATTGCAGATATTCGCTTGATATATGACAACTACGGTTTCGAAACAAAAATCCTTGCAGCCTCCGTTCGCCACACGATGCACGTTATTAACTGTGCAAAAATAGGTGCTGATGTAATGACTGGCCCGCTTTCATCCATTGAAGGTTTGCTGAAACATCCATTGACAGATAGTGGTTTGAAACAATTTTTGGAGGATTACAAAAAAGGAAATTAAGTTTAATGTCTCCACGAGCGCAGTAGAGAGTCCAATAGCCCTCAACTGCGCTCGAACAGACAAGGCCTAAATGTGATTATCTATTCAGGAACCCAAGCAGCAGATCTTCAAAATCAGTGTTGAACATATTGGTTTTTCCTTCAAGGATAACTCCATTTTTATCAACAATTATTACCTTGTTCATAGCATTTAAGACAAGTTTTTTCTCTGCATCGGCCAGATTTTCGAGCTGAAATTCTGTATCGGGATTGTAGTTTGCTCTCTTTACGGTTTCACGCCATTTTTTAAAATGGGTATCGGTATTTACGGCAAAAAAATCATATTCTGGATATTTTGATTTTAGTTCCGCTGCTCGGTTGTGAATGTTTTTATATAAGGACACGGACTGCCCTGACCAAAAATAAACTACAGTTGGCGCTTTGATAACACTCTGTATGTCTTTTACAACATTGTCCGTATTGACCAATGCTATATCTGGAATTGTATTGCCAGCAGTTAGTTTTACTGAGGCGTCAAAAACTTTTCGCACTTCTTCAAGATTCTTTTTATCTGTATTCATTTTTGAATAAGCCTCAAAAAACTTCGTTTCTTCCTCGGCATTTTTGGCATTCAGCAAATACCACATGGCGTTATAGCGCAGTAAACTGTTCTTGAGGGAATCTGACGTAACAATACTATCGATCAATTCAATTTTCCGGTAGTTATATTCAAATGAGTTACGGTTAATCGGTGTTTTACTTGCGTATTTTGAACAGACCAAATTTTCAAAATACCGGTTCATAAAACGGTAGTATGGGTAATAATATTTAAGTTCGTTTTGTTCGAAATCTATTTTCTTTCTGTAGTCAAAAAAATGTTTGTCGAATTTTTCAGGATTACTCCTATTAGCTGCGGCATACATCTCTTTTTTTGAATAGTAATCATAATTGATATTTGCCAACGCAACATTTTTAAATCCTTCAGCGACCTCGTTTTTATTGATGTACTCTTCGTATTTATAGATTTTTAATGTTTTTAGAGAATCGATTTTATGATCAAAATCAGTGGATGATAATGCATACCATTTCGGCAAATTCTGGTTCTCGGTTTCATTCTGTAAATAGAGATCTATCAACAGATTGTTTTTTTCACCACCTATTCCCGAATAGGCCAGAGATTCGTCAAAATCAATAGTATTTATGTGTATCAGCAAACTATCGCCAGGTTCAATGAAGAAAACTTGCGATTCTCCGTGCTTTAGGAAATAAAGCCCAGATTTTATTTTTTCGGTTTTGTAATAAAAAAAGTTGTCCCCATCAAGTTTTACCGTATCCAATATTTGGTTTCCTTTTGAAAAAATTATGTAGTCAAGCGTTGGGTTTACTATTTGGCCACTTATCCAAGTTGTTTGAACGGCTTTTTCATCCTTGTTATTACAAGAAAATATAGTGGCAAAAAATAAAAGAGGAAGTATTTTTTTAATCAATTGCACTATCATTTAAATTAACAGACAAATGTAACCGAGTCAATTGCAGCATTTTGTTAAATCATGGTTAAAAGGGTTTTTAAAACGTTAATGTTTTCGGCATATCGCTTAATTGGCTACTTTTGCGCAAAATTTAAAAATTTATGCTTTCAATTTCAAATCTTTCGGTTCAGTTTGGAAAACGCGTGTTGTTCGACGAGGTGAGCACACAGTTTCACACAGGCAATATATATGGTATCATCGGGGCCAATGGCGCTGGAAAATCCACTCTTTTAAAAATTATTTCGGGGAAACAGGACCCTACGTCTGGACACGTACATCTGGAAAAAGGAAAGCGGATGTCCGTTCTTGAACAAAACCACAATGAATACGATGATTTCATGGTACTTGAAACTGTGGTGCGTGGCAACAAGGAACTGTTCGCCATAAAAAGCCAGATAGATAAGCTTTACGAAAACTATACCGACGATAACGCCGAAAAGATTGGCGAGCTTCAAGTTACTTTTGAAGAAATGAACGGTTGGAACGCAGATAGTGATGCCGCTGCAATGCTCTCAAACCTTGGCATTGACGAAAGTCTGCATTTTACGTTAATGAAGGATTTGGACGGAAAACAAAAAGTTCGTGTTCTTTTGGCACAAGCACTTTTCGGGAATCCTGACGTGCTGATAATGGATGAGCCTACCAACGATCTTGATTATGAAACCATCAACTGGTTGGAGAACTTTTTGGCTAATTATGAAAACTGTGTGATTGTGGTTTCTCACGACCGTCACTTTTTGGATTCGGTATGTACACATATTAGTGATATAGATTTTGGAAAAATAAACCATTACAGTGGCAACTATACTTTTTGGTATGAAAGCAGTCAATTGGCGGCACGCCAACGCGCACAGCAAAACAAAAAGGCAGATGAAAAGCGAAAGGAACTTCAAGAGTTCATTATGCGTTTCAGCGCGAACGTTGCAAAGAGCAAGCAAGCAACTTCACGCAAAAAGATGCTTGAAAAACTTAATGTGGAAGAAATACAACCATCAAGCCGTCGCTATCCAGCTATTATTTTTGAACGCGAACGCGAGGCTGGCGACCAAATTTTGAACATTGAAAACCTTTCTGCCTCTATTGATGGTGAAGTTATTTTCAAAAATGTGGATATCAATTTGGCGAAGGGCGATAAAGTGGTTATCTATTCCAAAGATTCGCGTGCGGCCACTGCTTTTTATGAAATATTGAATGGCCACGCAAAACAAGATAGTGGCTCCTTTCAATGGGGAATTACCACTAACCAAAGTTATTTACCGCTTGACAATGAGGAGTTTTTCAAAAACAATCTGTCGTTGGTTGATTGGTTGCGCCAATACGCCAAAACTGAGGAAGAGCGCGAAGAAGTTTTCTTGCGTGGTTTCCTTGGAAAAATGCTTTTCAGTGGCGAAGAGGCTTTAAAGAAAAGCAACGTCCTTTCGGGAGGTGAAAAAGTGCGCTGTATGCTCAGCCGCATGATGATGCAGCGTGCAAACGTGCTGATGCTCGATGAGCCAACGAACCACTTGGACTTGGAATCGATTACTGCTTTCAACAATTCATTGAAAAACTTTAAAGGAACAGTTTTGTTAACAACCCATGACCACGAATTTGCGCAAACAGTTGCAAGCCGTATTATCGAGCTAACTCCAAGCGGAGCGATAGATCGTTATATGACTTTTGATGAGTATATGGGCGATAAGAAAATAAAGGAACTGCGCGATAAAATGTATGCAGTAGAAGCTTAAAAATGATAGGCGACAATTAATTGTCGCCTATTTCATTTAAAAATTCATCAATAGTACTTTTGGCTTTTTCCATCTCGTCTTTTCTGATGAAGACCATCGTTTGGTTTGCTATGCTCATTGTGAAACCAGCTCTTAAACTGCTGTCGTGATCGTTTCTTTCTATTGGGCTAATGCCAATTTCATTCAATCGTGCCACAAGCCCCTTCGCAATTAAAGTTGGACCTGTGTAAATTCTTGTGGTTTCAGACATGCTATTCTTCTTCTCCTATTTCATTCAAATAAGCATCTACTATGGGCTGGGCAATGGCGAGTTCGTCTTTGCGCACAAATACGCGAACTTGATCGTCATACTTGCTTCCGGAGCCAAACATAACCCCGCTTTGTTCATCATCTCGAAGTATTGGTGTAATATTCACTTCCTCTAATCTTCCAACAAGTGCTTCGGCCATAATATCGGAACCGGTATATATACGAACTGTTTCTTCTGTGTTATCTGACATTTTTTTGTGTTATTAAGTTAATGAGTTATAAAGTTATAGTTATTTTGCAAATTACTGAACACTGAATTCAGGCATTATAATATTTACTGTTCCAAATAACGCGGTTGAAGTTTTTCCCTTTTGAAAAACCGTAAAGAATCACCATTCCTCCCATGCCCGTAAAAATAAAGAAGGCCAAAAATAAATATTCCCCAATTCCAGGGTTGGGAGTGAGCCATTGCATTGGGATTATGGATGTAAGCAGTACGCTCAAAACCACAACAGTAAATACCAAGTTATCAAAACTTCTATAAGGCCACATCAATAATTTTCGAAATGGGTGCAGATCCTTTCCCCATTTGTGAATTAGATAAAAATAATCATTCCCCATTGGAGCGAAAAGCAAAGGATCATCCGCATTTTCAAGTTTTAAGAGTTTTGCGGGAGCTACAATTTTGAAGTTTTTCAAAGTAACTTGATGTTTCTTTTCAAGACTCCGCACTTTGGAAATGGCCTCTTCTGGGAAATTTCCTTTAAAATAATGCGAATCCAAAAAACGCAAACGATAAATTACACAAAGATTTTCAATGTCTTCAATATGAAAGATATGTTTGGTTTCAAGCAAATCAAAATTGAAATGGTTTTCAATCTCGCTGGATTTTTTGCTTAAACTGGAAACAATTTCATCGCGCTGTTTTACGTTTTCTGAAAATAGGCGCTGCACTTCTTCCATAACAGACTGCTCGTCAATACGTTTAGAGCGGTATTTAAGCAATTGTTTTTCAATATTAGTTCGGGAAAACATAGCGGTATTCTTTCGATTACTAAATTTACACAGTACATTTAAGCAAAGCAACTATTTAACACACTTTGGTGAAAAATTTCTAATAATGCCATGGCTTTTTCGTTTGGATGATAAATGGCTTCGTATTTGTTATATTTACAGTCTTAAAAAATAATTTTATGCGCTTCAAAAATACAATTCTACTACTTTTTATAATTTGCGTGGGAACCACGGTTTCCGCCCAAAAATACATTTCTGCAGGAAAAGCGGAAGTTTCAAAAGAATGGGAAGGAACCAATTTTACCTCTGCCAAAACATTTGCTGAGAACATAGCTGAGGCTCCGCAGTTTACTGTTTGGACAAAATTATTAAAAAACGAACCACTTCGGGAAAGCCTTGAAAATAAGGAAATGGTAACCATTTTTGCAATGACCGATGCTGCTTTTATGGAATTGCCAAAGAAAAGCAGGGATTCAATTCTCGGGAATACCAAATTGATGAATTCCATGGTGAAGTATCTAACCATTCCCGGCAGAGTTGATAGCAATAGTTTGAAAGAAGAAGTGAAAAAAAACGGAGGAAAGACCTCTATGAAAACGCTGGAGGGCCAAACCCTTGGCGTCAAGGAAAGCAACGGCGTATTGCAGTTGTTTGATTCCGAAAACAGGACTGCTACAATTATTGCTTCAGACTTCTACCATAAAAATGGTTTCTTTCATATAGTGAGTGGCTTGGTTTTTCCAGCTTCGGAAGAATAGTTTTATAAAAGTTAAATAAACCCTAAAGTCTGGAAATTGCAAAACCGCAGTTTCCAGACTTTCGTTTATATGCACATAAACATAAAACTAAAAACACATTATTATGAAATCAAAACTTATTACAGCAGCATTATTTTCAATCGCCCTTGTGGCTGGAACTTCTTCAATTTTTGCACAAAGCAAAATGATGAATGACGAAAAAACAGTAATGGTTGGCGGTGCCGAAATGTACCCTAGCAAAAACATCATTGAAAACGCAGTTAACTCCAAAGACCACACAATACTCGTTGCTGCGGTAAAAGCTGCAGATTTGGTAGAGACGCTTCAAAGCGATGGTCCCTTTACGGTTTTTGCGCCAACAAACGAAGCTTTTGAAAAACTTCCAAAAGGAACTGTTGAAACCTTGCTAAAGCCTGAAAACAAAATGACGTTGCAAACAATTCTTACATATCACGTGCTTTCCGGAAAGCACAGTTCGGCAGATATTATGAAGGAAATCAAAAAAGGAAATGGAAAAGCAACTTACAAAACTGTAAGTGGAGGAACTTTGACCGCAATGATGAAAGGTAAAAAAGTAATGCTAATGGATGAAAATGGAGGAATAGCCACTGTGACCATAGCAGATGTTAACCAATCAAATGGAGTAATCCACGTTATTGATAGTGTAGTTTTGCCAAAATAATATTGTCAATAACATAATTATATGAAATGAAAACAGCGACTCAAAAGGTCGCTGTTTTTTTATTGGTATTTATGTCTCTATCGAAGTATTGCTCCAAATTCGGTTTCGAATTTTTGTTGCAGTTTGCTCATTATTTTATCAATCTGTTTGTCGGTCAAGGTTTTTTCTTCGTCTTGGATTGTGAAGCTTAGCGCATAACTTTTTTTACCTTCGGGAAGGTTTTTGCCTTTGTAAACATCAAAAAGTGTTACAGATTTTAAAAGGGTCTTTTCCGTTTGAAGTGCGGCTTGGCGCAAATCACCAAACTTTACTGAATTGTCTAAAAGTAGGGCAAAATCCCGTTGTGCTGCTTGGAATTTTGCAATCGGTTTCATCTTGAAGTTTTTGGTCGAAATTTGTTTCAGTACTGCATCCCAGTTGAAGTCTGCGTAAAATACTTCGGCATCAACATCTAGTTCTTTAGTGATCTTTTTGTTTACAATTCCAAATTCAACAATTGTTACTTTGTTTCTTTTAAAAGCGATTCCTTCAGAAAAAACATCACTTTCGGTGTTTTCTTCAGAATAGTTGTCAAGACCCAAGCGTTCCATTAACACTGCAACGGTTCCTTTTCCGAAGAAAAAATTGCTCTTTGTATCTGGTATTGCCCAGTTTCCTTCAACTTTTAATCCGGTAATTAACAGGGAAAGATGTTTGGTCTCTGATCTTCCACTAAGAAAATTGTGATAGGTTTTTCCGAATTCAAATAGTTTTAAATCACTCCAAACTCCAAAGAACCCGAGCTGATCTCGACGATGCCGGTTTCTTCCACTTTGACATAGCCGGCAACACTCACCGCAAT